>LNFJ01000011.1 GCA_001464625.1 Bacteroidia bacterium Ga0077558
TCTCCCAATGCGTTTTCTTTTAATTCACCCTATGGTGCTTGTCCTGTTTGTAAAGGATTGGGAAGTGTATATACAATAGATATGGGTGAAGTGCTTTCCGATACCTCAAAAACAGTAAAGGAAGGTGGTATTACTCCGTTGGGCGAAGAAAGAAATGCCAGTGTGTTTCAACAGGTAACTGCATTTGCCAAACAGTATAAAATAAAATTAGATAAACCCATCAAGGATCTTTCTAAAGAGCAGTTAGATCTGCTTTTATATGGCGATAAGAATATAAACCCATCATTAGAAGTAGATGTAAATGATGATACCATTCCGCATGAGTATACCGGAAGCTATGAAGGAATTATTCCGATGCTGAAGCGATGGTTTGTTTCTACCAATAGTACCGAAGCGTTGCGGGAATGGGTCCAACAGTTCATGACCTTTACAACTTGCGTAGCTTGTAATGGTCAGCGGTTGAAAAAAGAAAGTCTTTGGTTTAAAGTAAACGGTAGAAATATTGCAGAACTAAGCAATATGAATTTGGATAATTTGGCAGCCTGGTTTGATGGAATAGAATTGATGCTGGATAATAAAAGAAAGACGATTGCCAAAGATGTACTGAAAGAAATACGAGAACGATTACAATTTTTGTTAGATGTGGGTCTTACATATCTCACTTTATTTCGTCCATCCAAATCACTAAGTGGTGGTGAATCGCAGCGAATTCGCTTAGCTACACAAATTGGTTCGCAGCTACAAGGCATCACCTATATATTAGATGAGCCTTCTATTGGTTTGCACCAAAGGGATAATCAACGTTTGATAGAAGCATTAAAAAATTTGCGGGATATTGGCAATAGTGTATTGGTAGTAGAACATGATAAGGATATTATGATGGCTGCTGATCATCTAATTGATATAGGACCGAAAGCAGGTTTTCATGGCGGTAGAATTGTAGCAGAAGGTGATCCAAAAGAAATGTTGAAATTAGATACGTTAACAGCAGGTTATTTAAATGGGCATCACAAAATAGCTATCCCAAAAGAAAGAAGAGTTGGCAGTGGAAAATTTTTGGAATTAAGGGGGGCTAAAGGAAATAACCTGCAAAATGTAGGAGCACAATTTCCACTCGGAAAATTTATTTGCGTTACCGGTGTAAGCGGTAGTGGCAAATCAACTTTTATTAATGAAACGTTGTACCCGATTCTTTCGAAACATGCATATGGGTCTAAAATGGTTCCTTTGGAATTTAAATCCGTGAAAGGATTGGAGCATATTGATAAAGTGATTGAAATAGATCAATCACCTATTGGAAGAACACCGAGAAGCAATCCGGCAACTTATTGTGGTTTTTTTACGGAGATAAGAACCTTATTTGCATCCATACCTGAAGCAAAGATTAGGGGATACAACGCAGGTCGTTTTTCATTTAATGTAAAGACCGGTCGTTGCGAAGTGTGTGAAGGTGGTGGAATGCGGGTTATTGAAATGAATTTTTTACCGGATGTATATGTGCATTGTGAAAAATGTAATGGTAAACGATTTAACCGGGAAACATTGGAGATCCGCTACAAAGGAAAATCAATTGCGGATGTGCTGGAGATGACGGTGGAAGAAGCGGTGGAGTTTTTCCAAAATGTTCCTTATATCTATCGCAAGATAAAAGTATTAGAAGAAGTAGGATTGGGGTACATCACACTCGGCCAATCCGCTGTAACATTGAGTGGGGGAGAGGCGCAGCGGGTAAAATTATCCACCGAATTGTCTAAAAGAGATACGGGTAAAACATTTTACATTTTAGATGAACCCACTACAGGCTTGCATTTTGAAGATATACAACACTTGCTGGCCGTATTGAACAAATTGGTAGATCGGGGCAACACTGTTTTGGTAATAGAACATAATATGGATGTAATAAAAGTAGCTGACCATGTTATTGATCTTGGGCCAGAGGGTGGTGACGGTGGAGGCAGAATTTTATTTGAGGGAACGCCGGAAGAGTTGGTAAAAAATAAAGGAAGTTATACCGCTCAATTTTTGAAAATGGAATTATAGAGAAAATCCCGACTGGGGTCTGCCAGGCGGGATTTTCTCTATAATAATTTATGTTTTACAAACTAAAAGAACTCACATTATATTTTGGAACAAGAATAGATACCAATATCATACTCACAACAAATGAAGCCACAATCATTGTTATGAGACTTACTACAAAATATGTTGTAACCTGATCGGCTGGTGTTTTCTTTAGTTTAGGTAGTCCAAGATATAGCAAGTATAAACCATAGAGGCCAACAAGGGAACCAATTATAGCAAGAGAAGGCAGAATATTAAAAATAGCACCAACCCAACCTGCGGTAAAAGAATAGGCGGCTAGTTGGAATGACTTACCAAAATTTTTCTCTGATTTAAAAGTAGGTGCTAATGCATCAACCACAGCAGCCATCAAAAAAGTACTGGCAACGCCACTAATAAGAGCAATAAGAGCATACCTGATACCAAGCTCAGTGCCTTTAATCTTAATACCAAATCCATATGACTTACCTATTAAACCCCAACCGATAAAAGAGGCAACGGCACCCACTACCACAAGCGGTATTACATAAGTAGTAAGAATTTTTTGGGTATTCGGCGTTTCGCCATTTATAACATCCCATTCTGTTTTAGGTGTTATAAGAATGTTTTTAACTCTGTCGATGAGATTCATAATAGGTTGATTTTGGTTAATGAGCCTACTCGTTTGGCTTTTCGGCATTCGCCCCCGATCTTATAATTCGGGATTTGTAGTATTTAATACTAAACTAATATAAGACAGTTTTTTAAAAAGGAGGAAGTCGCAACGATTTTTTTTTAAACCGGTTAATAACAACCATTTATGCTGCGGAGGGAAGTGGTAAAAGCAAGTCCGTATGTTAAGGCAGGAAGTGATTGAGAAAATCTATATAGGGTCCGACAATTTTGCGGTTTTTCACCCGGATACCGGATTAAAACAATTTCCCTGCCTTATCTGCCGGGAGTGTAAAAAATTACACCAGGGCAGTTATACGGGTTTCTTAGTTATGACAATTAAAAGAGCTCTGGGTTGATAACAGACCCGAAAGCGGGGCAGAAAGTGTTTAATAAAATCTATACTAATGAGAGTACCAATAGAGAACGGATTAGGTTTCTTGAACCAGGGTATCAAATTATATTAAGCTCTCTGCCGCTTGTCGGGACGACATTTAAGAATTTTATGTAAAGAACTTTTATGCTAAAGCGATTTATTAATGTTCTAAAACAGTTCAATTTTTTTAAACCTGCTTTGGTATTAATGAACTTGAAATGTACCGGATGCAGCTTCTTCATCTCCACAAAAAACACGGTATATATATGAGCCCCTTTCCATATTTATCATTTGTTTACGGTCTTTAGGCTTCATTTTGTAGTTATGTACCAATGTGCCTTGTAAATCGAACACAAAAAAATCAATCTCTTTCCTTGCATTGTCTTTTGCTACCACATGCATTTTTCTTTTAAATATATCAGGATAGATTTTTATTGCATTATTATTTCTTGAAACGAGTGATTTGATCTTTGTATTGGTTTTCTTTACTGGCTTTTTATTGTTTATACCCGTTGCCATAGCTGGCATTGCCAATAATAAAAGCCCGATAATAGCACCTGCAGTAACAAATATTGCTGGATTCCGGTTCGGCGATTTTATTTTCATGGTGGTTTGGATTTGGTATGTTTATTTTTTATTCTTAATAGAATACAGGGCATTTTAACTGCCGCATGGCACTATTTTGTCCAAGGCGCCATCCCATTCTTACGAGGGTAGAGAAAAAAGCATCATTCTCAGTTGGATCACCACGTTGCTGTACTCTATGATATGGTCTGCCTTGCGCCAATGTTGGACCTCTGTATGCAAGCCTTCGTGCAATAACAGCATTTTCAGGAGTTAAGTATCTGTCATAATTAATTGGGTCGATATATTTTTTGCTGCTTACATCATCTACGTAGTCAGTAAATAGTTTGCGGTGTAAAACTTCTAACCCAATATATTTGTTTTCGCTAAAGTAATATTTTAAGCCAAAGCCCATCAGCAAATTCATTTGAGTCAGTTTGTATGGCTGTATATCTGGATATTCGGCCATACCCTGACCTTCGAGCCGTAGTGGCGCTGTTTTAATCCATTCGCCATTATTATCTTTTGCTTCAGGATCGAAATGATAAATCCCTATGCCTGCAACGCCATAAGGTCGGAGCTTACCAGCCAGCCCATCATATTTTTCTAAAAAAACAGTAGGATAAATTTCAGTAGCTAAATAAGCTTCAGAAATTTTCGACCTAAAGTTCAGATTTCGTTGCAATCTGAAACGTTCCGCACCGCCTTTATTAGGAGCTTGCTTATCATCTCCCTCTACCATTCCCAGATTAGCGGCTAAACGAAAGCCTAACCACTCAACTGGATAATAATTCAGAAATAATCCTTTATTAAGTTTAGTAAGAGGAAGATCAAGGTCTTTGATAAAAGTTTTTCCTTTCCCTTCGCTACCGCCTAGGTCTCCCAAAAAGAACATGGGCCCAAGTCCAAGACCTAGTTCATACTTTCCATTTTGGAAACTAATTGATTGCGATTGGGAATTAAAAGAAAAAAATGCGAAGAGACAAGTCAGCACGGCAGGCCGTACTAAAAGTACAATTGTTCTCATTGGTATCAGATTTCTGGTTTTTCTACTATTGGATTTCGAAACTAAAGTAGAAAAAGAAAAAACAAATTATACAAACATCGTAGCAGTTTTTTCTATTTGGACACAAACATCAGTTGTTATACTTAGGAGATTTACGAAAATGTACCTTGTTTGGTCATTTCGATATGCTCAATACCATCTTCGAGATAAACTTCGCTGGATTGTACAAAGCCAAGCGAGGTATAAAATTTTTGCAGGTAAAGTTGAGCACCAATTTTAATAGCAACATTTCCAAACAAGCTATATAATTGGCTGATTGATTGCAGCATTAATTCTTTACCAATGCCATCACCTCTTACTGTAGGCGAGTTAACTACTCTGCCTATAGAGGCTTGTTCATAGGAGATGCCCGGTGGGATGATTCTTGTATAAGCAACCAGTTTATTATCTACCCAACCCATAAAATGAAATGATAACAGGTCTTTATTATCTGCATCCTGGTAAGGACAATTTTGCTCTACCACAAATACCTCATTACGCAATTGTAGAATGACATATAACTCAAGTGGAGTTAATTCTTCAAACTTTTTTAGCGACCAGGTTATTTTCATCTGTTATATTTTAATAATTGTATTTGTCTTTCCATAAGTTCTTTAAAAATTTTCGCAGTTCTTCTTCCCTGGCATTTTTTCCGGGCTCATAAAATTTTGTACCCGCAATTTCTTTTGGTAAATATTCTTGCGGAGAAAAATTGTTGTTGTAGCTGTGAGAGTATTCATAATTTTCTCCATACCCCATTTTTTTCATCAGCTTGGTCGGCGCATTGCGAATATGCAAGGGAACTGGCAGGTCGCCATATTTTTTTACAGCTGATAATGCTTCGCCAATGGCCACCACAGCGGCATTACTTTTTGGTGATGCAGCCAGGTATGTTACACATTGAGAGAGTATAATATTTGCTTCGGGATATCCAATTTTATTAACTGCATCAAAAGTGGCGTTTGCCATTACCAATGCAGTAGGATTGGCATTGCCAATATCTTCACTGGCAAGAATTACTAACCGTCGTGCAATAAATTTTACATCCTCTCCACCTTCAATCATTCTCGCCAACCAGTAAATCGCTGCATTGGGGTCGCTGCCTCGTATGGATTTAATAAAGGCAGAAATAATATCATAATGCTGTTCTCCGGATTTATCATATAATGCAATTCTTCGTTGCGCTACTTCCATTACAAACTTATCAGTAATGCTAATTGAATCACCACCTGTATCAGTTACAATTTCCAGCAGGTTCAAAAGCTTTCTTCCATCGCCTCCGGAAATATTTATTAATGCAGCAGTTTCCTTTAGTTCTATCTTTTTCCTTTTTAAACTTTCATCTTTTTCAATGGCTGTTTGTAAAAGTTTAACCAAGTCTTTTTCTTCCAATGGTTTTAATACATATACTTGGCAGCGACTCAACAAGGCGCTGTTTACTTCAAAGGAGGGATTTTCTGTAGTAGCACCAATCAACGTAATTATTCCTTTTTCAACAGCTCCAAGCAATGCGTCTTGTTGTCCTTTATTAAAACGATGAATTTCATCAATAAACAAAACGGAGCCGGGCTGATCTTTTGCTTTTTCTATTATTTCTCTTACATCTTTTACACCTGCACTAATAGCACTTAATTGAAAGAATGGAGCTTGAAGAGAATGTGCAATAATATTAGCAATGGTTGTTTTACCCGTTCCCGGTGAACCCCAAAAGATCATCGAAGGAATTTTTGCTTTCTCTATTGCTGTTCTTAATATGCTGCCCTTGCCAACAAGATGTTCCTGACCC
The DNA here is from genome assembly GCA_001464625.1 of Bacteroidia bacterium Ga0077558. Classification (GTDB taxonomy): domain Bacteria; phylum Bacteroidota; class Bacteroidia; order Chitinophagales; family Chitinophagaceae; genus JJ008. The sequence continues at coordinate 6,484 of LNFJ01000011.1, forward strand.
AGCAACTCATCTAACGTAGTTGGGCGAATACGTTCAGCTAAAGGCATTGAAGAATTCATAGTCAAAGTAACAAAAAAGCATCCCGTAAAAGTGGGATGCTGTAAAAGAAAGTGAAGAATATATTTATTTTATGACTTTGACGGGGTTTTAATTAACATTCGCCTGCAAAAACGCAGCTATTTTATCAAAAGAAAAAACATATTGGTTTGCCACTCCAAACGATTGTAGTTTGTTTTTTAATGCTACAGATTGGTTTGGCGAAACTACAATATCAACTCCGCCATGTAATATAATGGTAGGAGGGCTTTGGGCATCTACAAAATTGATCGGGCTCGATTGCTGGTAGAGTGTAGCATGTGTAGTAGGCGTGCCGCCAACAACTGCCACAATTAATGAAGGCGGTGCAAAAATTGTTGCCGGATTATTGTACATATCTACCAAGTCAGTGGGTCCAAAAAAATCAATCACTGCTTTTATTTTTACAGGACTGGTATATTTATAGGCATGTAATAAAGAAAGATGCCCCCCTGCACTGTTGCCTAATAAAACAAATTTGTCGGAAATTTTAAAATCGGCTCTCTTATTATAGATGTATTCAATGGCCGCTTTTACATCATTTTCCTGTGTGGGAAACAAATTGCTTGCACCTGCGGCTAATCTATAATTAATATTGAAGATGGCATAGCCGGGCAATCTTTTCTTCAGCGTATCCAGGTATAGCGCATAATCATTTTTATCACCGCCGCTCCATCCGCCTCCATGAATGAGTATAATAACTTTTGTAGATGTGCTGCTGCGATCAGCAGGCAGGTAGATATCCATCCTTTGTGCGGCATTGGCTCCGTAAGACTCGTTAAGTGTTGTTTTTTCCGGTACTGTTGTCGGATTTTCTGTTGCATCTTTTTGGCAGGACATAAACACCAGCGACAGAGATAAAATATATATAATGAGTTTCATTTTTTTGTTTTGTATTTCTAAAGTTACTGATTGATAAGGAGAGATATGTTTGATAAACGCATTTTAGTACAGATTATGATTTTAAAGTTTGAAAATTTTCATTTTGTTCACATCTATAAATGAAATGTTGTTTGAAATTTTCTTCGATTTGTATATTGATTCTGGTGATTAATCGTACATTTTTCCTACATAGAATATGAAGCTAGTACACCAAAAAAATAGGTAGTGTAGAAACATTGAAAAAATATTTTTAAAATTTGTCAATAAAAATTTGGCACTATCAAAAAAATAAATTCATCTTTGCACTGCAAAAATAAAAACATGCATCAAATACTTTTACATATTGAAACAGCGAATCGCTTTAGTCCCAAAGGGGATTATTGGGTGGCGGGGCAAGTATTGTTGCATGAATAAGTTTGAAAAACGAATTCGATAGAATACAGGCCCCGCAAGAGATTGCGGGGTTTTTTATTTCTCCCTCTCCTTAAGGAGAGGGTCGGGGTGAGGCCCTAAAAAAACAAGAACGATTTTATGTAAAGTGAAAGAAATCGAATCTAACAGTAACTAAAAAATAAAAAATTGCTGAAACAAGAACAACATAAACGATTTACAGGAATGAATGATGAAACATTATCACTCTGCTGCTATTGGTATGCGCCATCGAATAGAAGTATTGTGCCCATAGGAAATCAGAATTATAATAAACATCAACGACCGGATTGTATCCATACGTAACCTGCTATAGGCAGGTTGAACGAAGGAAGCCCGGTCGCAAAACGACCGGGCTTTTTTATTCCGGTAATTGATCAACAAAAACCAAGGAAGGTATGTGATGAAATTTTTATTGATAGTGCTGGCAATTCATTGCATCGGTGAATTGATCAGTAATAAAAGAAAAGATAAGCGAATCAACGAAGCAGAAGAAATAAACGAAAAAGTTTATCATCCGGCAGAGTATGAATTACGACAATAAAATTATTGATGCAGAAAGGAGGAAATAAGTGCTCCCTGCGAGATGCAGCAGGGACACTTTTTCTAGAAGTTCTTTGAGAAAAAATATAGTAGCATTCCGACTGGTCGGATACCCCGTTTGGATCGGGGAGGCTGCAGGTTCGAATCCTGTCTACTATACTTTAATGCCGGATAGTGTAATGGTTAACATATCACACTTTGACTGTGATGTTCTCAGTTCGAATCTGAGTCCGGTGACGAGAGATAAATGTTGGCTTTAGCTTAATTGGTAAAGCATCCGTCTGTGCAACGGAAGAACAGGGTTCGAACCCCGGAGTCAACCAACAAATGAAATGCGGCTTGGTGTAATGGCAACATACTCATCTCCCTTTCTTTCTGAGAGGCAAGTAGCAGATGATTGTATTCAGCCTGCCTGCCGGCATAGGCAGGTTCAATTCTGAAAGTCGCACAATGATGGCTTATAGTTCAATGGATGAGAACACTTCACTACGAATGAAGAAATGAGAGTTCGAATCTTTCTAAGCCAACAGAAAACGGCTTGTAGCTCAACGGTAAGAGCAGGAACCTTATACGTTCAAGGTTAACAGTTCGAATCTGTTCAGGCCGACGATAAAATTGCGGTTTGGTGTAATGGTAACACCCCTGTCTCATAAGCAGGATGATGTTGGTTCAAATCCAATGGCCGCAACAAATGATGACTTAGCTCAATGGTTGAGAGCATTACATACCGTAAAGGTTGATAGTTCGAATCTATCAGTCATCACAAGAATGCGATTTAATTCAATGGCAGAAAACTATCGTTACAAGGTAGTTGTAGTTGGTTCGATTCCAACAGTCGCAACAAAATTGGCTCGTAGCTCAACTGGAAGATGTATCCGGCTTTTAACCGGAGGGTTGTGAGTTCGAATCTCACCGGGCCAACTCTTATTAGTCGTGCTGGCAGACGTGGCTGTATGCACCCGACTGCAAATCGGGAGAAAGAAGTTCGATTCTTCTGCACGACTCATTGGATGAATAGCTCAATGGCAGAGCAGTGGTTTGTTAGGCCGCCGGTTGAAAGTTCGAATCTTTCTTCATCCGCAATGTTTGTTATAAGTGAATTCGATAACCTGCCTGCCGGCAGGCAGGTGAGGAAATAAAGATCAGTCAATACTTGTCGCAAACAAATGGTGCTTTGGCAGAATGGATATATGCACTGGAGTGAAATCCCAGACATCGTGGTTCAATTCCACGGGGCACCACGAAAATGTAATTGAGAAAGTTAAAACGAAAGGCAATGGAACAGCAACAACAATGGAGAAAATTAAACGGTGAACGAATCAGCATTCCTATTGCTGAGGAAGTAACGAATGTATTGGTGCGGGAAAGTGAAACAGGACATGAATTAAAAGTATGCATTGGTACCGATAGCCAGGTAAAAGGGAAGGTTACTGAATTTGCCACCGTAATTGTATTCATCCGCAAAGGGAAAGGTGGTTTCATGTACATACACAATGAAACCACTACACAAAAAATGAGCATAAAGGAACGGATGCTGACTGAAGTTGCAAAAAGTATTGACATCGCTTATACGTTGTGCAATATTTTTTCCCGCTACAGTGTAGATATGGAAGTACATGCCGACATCAACACAAACCCATCATTCAAAAGTAATGATGCGTTGAAAGAGGCAATAGGCTACATCATGGGAATGGGTTTTGTGTTTAAAGCAAAACCGGATGCCTTTGCAAGTTCCAGTTGTGCGAATAAAGTGGTACAGTGAGAGACCTTTGCAAAAAATATTTAAAATTTTTTAAAAGAATAAAATGGAAAATAGTAATGAACAGAAAGTGATAAACGCAAATGGCATTTTCGAAACTGGCTTTTTGTGTGGAAAATCGCTGTACCTGTATCGGTTTAATAAAATACCAAGTGCAAATTATATTGGTAATATAGATGGCGAAAAGGCATTCAATGCAGTTAAGCAAAAGTTTGAACACCTGATCTTGTCAATACATACCTATCGGTATTATGATGCTAAGTTGAAGAAGTATGGATTTGGTGACACTTTTATATTAATGAAGAATGAATGTGTTCTGGAGTTTTATTGTGGCTATTGTGAAATCTATCATAATGGCTCACAAGATGATTTTATAAATGAATGCACCATTTTGATGAAGGCCTTTAAAGAAAAGCAACGAAGAAAGCCTTTGGAAATAAACTTGATTAGCAGGGGCAGAAACGGATTTGAGTTTAGCCAGATTGAAGTAAAGCGAACAAAATTAGACCTTGATCTTTTTTATGAGGACGACTTTAAAGAAGTGGATGATATCATTTGTAAAAGACTTAAAAACGAGAAGGATAAAGGAATTGTATTGTTACACGGATTACCAGGCACGGGAAAGACAACCTATCTGCGCTACCTGATTGGTAAGATCAAGAAAAGAGTTTTGTTTGTATCACCAGGTGTGGCAGGCGAAATTATGAATCCGGATTTTGTTCAATTGCTGATAAGTAATCCGAATACGGTATTGATTATTGAAGATGCGGAGAACATCATCATGGATAGAAAACATAGCAACAGTTCATCCGTTTCGAACCTGCTTAATATTTCTGATGGGTTATTGGCAGACTTTCTGAATGTGCAATTGATCTGTACGTTCAACAGTTCGCTAACAATGGTGGATAGTGCATTGATGCGTAAAGGAAGACTGATAGCGAAATATGAGTTTGGCAAGTTGGGAATAGAAAAGTCAAAACGGTTATCAACTCATTTCGGTTTTAACACTGTAATTGACAAACCAATGACCATTGCCGAGATTGCTAATCCGCATGAAAAGGAACAACAACCTGTTTCAACACAAGTAATTGGTTTCAGAACGCAGGAAGTGATGATGAATTAAGTTATTTAAAATATTGTTGATACGACTGTATTAACAGAAGAAGGTATATGCTTGTTGATAACAAACTAGGTTTATGTTTCAAAGAAGCATAACAGTGCAGAAGTAGTAACTATCTGTATGCTTTTGTTGCAATGGCACATATATTACCAAACGCTGTGTGCAGAGGTTCGACTCCTCTCGGGTTAATAGCCCAGTAGCTCAGGTGGAAGAGCAGCAGCTCCGTAAGGGTCACAGGTTCGACTCCTGTTTTCGCCAATGGCGAAATAGCTCAGGTGGCTAGAGCACTACACTGATAATGTAGGGTAACAAAGAAGAATGTCACTTCTATAAAAAGGCAGCCAAAAATTAAAGTCAGGTTTATTTGCCTCCTTTATTTTCCCGGTCTTGATCGTGGATAATTAAGGAACCAGGTAACTACCTGCAAGAAAAAGAAACGGATAAAGCTTGCATCACTTGTTTGATTATTACTTATAAGAATATTCTGGTAAGAACGATCAATTCAACTGGTACAAAAAATATCCCGGCAATCTTCTTCCGTATTTGCCCGGTGGCAAATAAAACTGGCTTTATTAAAACAATTGAGAATTTTTAAAAATAGAAGAAATGAAAAAAGTAAAACTAAATGCCTACCAGGTTGGTTTGGTATTTAAAAATGGAGAGTACCAAAAAATGTTGGTAGCCGGAACTTACTGGTTCTGGAAAAATGAAGAGGTACAAGTGTACGATATCACTAAACAATTTGTCGCACCAATAGAATTAAATATTCTGTTGCAGGATAAAGTGCTGGCAGATATTTTGCAGATCGTAGAAGTAAAAGACAATGAAATTGCATTGCAATATGAAAACGGTTTGCTGAAGTCTGTAATGACTGCTGGTCGTTATGTATTCTGGAAATCTGTGGTGCAACTGGAGTTCATTAAAGCTGATATCAGTAATATTGAAATTGCCGACAACATTGACCGTAGCCTGTTGGCGAAAGCACCTCTAAGTGCATGGGTACGTATGAACGAAGTACAGAGCTATGAAAAAGCGTTGCTGTTTGTAGAAGGTAAATATGTAAAACAGTTGGAACCAGGTGCATATTTCTGGTGGAAGAACAGCATTGCTATTCATATTGGTAAAGTGGATATTCGTCAGCAACAACTGGAAGTAAACGGCCAGGAGATCTTGACCAAAGACAAAGCGGCATTGCGTATCAATGCATGGGCACAGTATAAAGTAGCCGACATTGAAAAAGCCTTGTTGCAGAACAAAGACTACGATAAGCAATTGTATGTAGCCTTTCAGTTGGCCTTGCGGGAGTATATCGCTGGTTTCAGTTTCGATGAATTGCTGGATAAGAAAGAAAGCATTGCTCCATTTATTTTGCAAAGCGTACAACAAAACGCCGAAGCATTGGGTGTGGCGGTGAGTGATTTCGGTATCCGGGATATTATCTTGCCGGGTGATGTAAAGGAGATCATGAACCAGGTGTTGATTGCCGAAAAGAAAGCACAGGCTAACACTATCATGCGTCGGGAGGAAACTGCAAGTACCCGTAGCTTGCTGAACACTGCCAAGTTGATGGAAGATAATGCGATGCTGTGGAAATTGAAAGAGATGGAATATGTAGAAAAGATCGCAGATAAGATCAGCAACATCAGTGTAAGTGGCAACGGTGTGTTGATCGAACAGTTGAAGCAGATCTTTGTGCCGCAGAAATAAAACAAGTTAGGGCGCATTCAAAATGTGACCTAACTTATAAATTAATTTAAATGAGCAAATTAAAAATAACAGGAAAAGAATTAAGAGCTATCGGCTATCCGGAAGGACCGGTGATTAGCGTAGCCATGAATGTGATGCAGAAAAATTACAAGCATCATGGAAAGGAGGAAGTGATGGAATTATTACAAAAAGTGTTGGCAAGTCCAATAGAATATATGAATGATGCAATATTGACATTGATAGCAGAACAATTAATACCGAAGCCGCAAACAGATGGAGCAGAAGTATCGTTAAATCAATCAGGTATTCAATTCAATGTATTCGGACAGGAACATATTGAAGAAGGAGCCATGCACCAGATGTACACTGCAGCAAAATTACCGATTGCAGTGGCTGGAGCATTAATGCCCGATGCACATAGCGGTTATGGTTTGCCGATTGGTGGGGTACTGGCAACTGACAATGCCGTTATTCCTTATGGAGTAGGTGTCGATATTGGTTGCAGAATGTGTTTGAGCATTTTTGATATTGATCCGAAAGAATTGACACAAAGAGAGTCCTATTTCGCAAGGGAGATCAACGAAGCCACATTGTTTGGTAGCGGTGGCCAGTTTGACCATGCCGCCGATCATGAAGTGATGGAGAGCAAAGCTTTTTATGAAATGCCATTGCTGAAAAATTTGCATGGCCGTGCATGGAAGCAATTAGGTTCTTCCGGTTCGGGTAATCACTTTGTGGAATTTGGTGTGGTGGAAATTGCGGAGAAGGATGAAGTGTTAGGTGTTGATGCAGGTAACTATGTGGGATTGTTGTCTCACTCCGGTTCAAGAGCATTGGGAGCAAACATTGCCAATCACTATACAAAAATCGCCATCAGTAAGAGACGTTTGCCACATGATGCAAAAAATTTGGCGTGGTTAACATTGGATGAAGAAGAAGGAATGGAATATTGGATCGCAATGAACCTGGCGGGTGATTATGCATCTGCTTGTCACCATATCATTCATGCAAAAATTGGAAAGCAGTTGGGACGAAAGCCGTTAAAGATGTTAGAGAACCACCACAACTTTGCATGGAAGGAAAAGTGGGAGGGAAAGGAAGTGATCGTTCACCGTAAAGGTGCAACACCTGCTGGTAAAGATGTATTGGGAATTATTCCGGGCTCCATGACCGCCGATGGATTTATTGTAAAAGGTAAAGGCGAATTAGCGGCTGTTAATTCTGCATCGCATGGTGCAGGAAGAAAGATGAGTCGTACCAGAGCTATCGCCTCTGTTACCGATAAACAGTTTAAAGACGAACTAAAAAAGTTTGGTATAAAACTGTTGGGTGGAGGATTGGATGAATCACCTTTTGCGTACAAGGATATTGCAGTGGTAATGCAATCGCAAAAGCAATTGGTGGATGTAGTTGGAAAATTCACTCCGAAGATTGTAAAGATGGATGGAGCGAAGCATAGGAGCTGGGGAAAGAAAGGGAAAGAAGAAACAATGGGCGAATAAAAAAAGCCCCGCCGGTGATAAACTAGCGGGGCTTTGTAACCCGTACGAGATTCGAACCCCGATAATTATGTGTTATAAACCAGCTGTTTAAGTAATTGATTTATGCTTTGGTGAAATTTTGGTGAAACGCTTTCAGTTTGACCCATTTAGTAACACTTAAAGATCTAGGGCAAATGTAAGAAGAGTAAATTGAATAGCAAATCAGGAAATGGCTTGATGCTACCGCAAGTCGCAATAGATAGAGTATTAAGTAAAGATTTTATTGGATGAGTAGAGAATGGCCGCCGTTGTAGGTGGATTGAGATTTGGAAAATAACTTAGAGTTGTTGTGGTTTAACTGCGTCTAACCTTCATCTCAATATAACCGACCAACTTATTACGTTTGGGTATTTTTGAGATATTGAATTTTCGTGCTACTAATTTGTCACTAAATTCTATCAAACTCTTTAGAATCGGGCATAGGTAAATTCTGTATCGGAAAATAAAATATTGAGTTGTACTAATCTTGTTCATTGTTTTTAACTAGCAGATTGGTAAAAGAGTAGCGACAGAAATAACATCTTGAACAATTTGGTTCTGCGAATAAAATCAGGCATTTTATTTTTTTCTAAGCGAATATGTATAAGACCTGACATCATTTGTCTATTGATTTGGGCGGTATCCCTTGATAGTTTTGTATTAGTTAATTCGATAGTCAGTAAGCAATTACTCGGGCTAACCAAAAGTATAATTTATCAATACAAACTCAAACGTATGAAGCCTTCAAGAATTCATTCCACAATAGCAGTAGTAAGTACTTTTTTACTATTTCTTCAACTAGTTGTTGGCTGCAATGAAAGCCCTTCAAATGAAGCCAAGGAAACAAAAGGTACATCAGAAGTAACAGACCAGGTCAATGCGACTAATTCCCGAACGCAGTATGCAGAGATCAATGGCAGGAAGATAGCTTATCGTTCTATTGGGAAAGGGGAGCCGATGATCTTGTGTCAGCGATTTCGGGGAATTCTTGATGATTGGGACCCTGCATTTCTTGATGCTCTTGCCAAGAACTACAACGTAATCATTTTTGACTATACAGGTCTTGCTTCCTCAACGGGTACTCCTCACTCTGATATGATGGGATTTGCAAGTGATGTGACCGACCTGGCTAAATCACTTGGGTTTAAAAAAATAGTTGTTGGAGGCTGGTCATTTGGAGGATGGGTTGCACAGATTGTTACTACGGAATTTCCTGACCTTGTGTCTCAAACAATATTAATCGGCACCAAACCACCTGGGAAAGTAAGTTACCCGTTTGAAGAAATATTTTTAAAAACAGCCTATAAGCCAGTAAATGATTTTGAAGATGAAGTGATCCTATTTTTCGAACCTATTTCAGCATTTAGCAGAAAGGCTGCAAAGGAAAGTCATGACAGAATTGCTCAGCGAACAATTGATAGAGATTCGATGGTGAAAATGGATCAATTACAATTCTATGGAAAGGGCAATGATGATTTTACAAAGGACCCCTATAACGCTAGGGAGAAGCTAACAACTACAAAAATTCCTATTCTCGTTATTTCAGGAGATCATGAAGTTTGTTTCCCTCCTGAAAACTGGTTTGAATTAAACAGGAAATTACCTACTACACAAGTTGTGGTTATTCCACGAGCAGGGCATGGGCCGCAGCACCAATTTCCTGAAATGACTGCGGAGTATATTCATTCATTTGTTGCAACTAACAAAAAGGCTGGATTAGCTAATTAATAAAGTCAAGATAAAATTTTAACATGAGCTTAAAAATAACAAAATATTCTGCGGCTTACTGGCGGGCTACTATTGATAATCCGCCGCTGAATTTATTTGACCAGGAAATGTCAGATGCTTTGGTTGCTTTGATGGATGAATTAGAGAAAGATAAAGAGATAAAAGTAATTGTATTCGACAGTGCTGATCCGGATTATTTTATTTCTCATCTTGATGTGCTACGGGCTGCAACGATGTCACTTGATCCTGGCCCAACGGGTCTGTCTCCCTGGCCTGATTTTGCATTGAGGTTAGGAAGAGCTCCGTTTATATCTATTGGTTTGCTGCGGGGAAGAGCAAGGGGAGTAGGCAGTGAGTTTCTGCAGGCGTTGGATATGCGATTTGCAAGTCTTGAAAAAGCAAAACTCTGCCAGTTAGAAATGGGGTGTGGGTTAATTCCCGGAGGTGGAGGAATGGAGCGATTGCCATTATTGATTGGTCGAGCAAGAGCCTTAGAAGTAATATCAAGTGCTGATGACTATGATGCAGCAACTGCAGAAAAATATGGATGGATCAACAGGGCAATACCTGATGCTGAACTGGATGAATTTGTTGATCGGCTAGCAAAACGCATATCGGGTTTTAGTAAAAAAGCTATTACGGCAGCCAAAGAATTAATTGATAAGCGTACCTCTATTGCCAGAGTAGAAGATCTTGCCGCAACCCAGAAAATATTTTTTGATTTACTGAGTTCAACGGAAACGCAAGCAAGAATTGCTGTACTGTTTGAAAAAGGTTTGCAACAGCGGGGTGATTTCGAGTATAATCTGGGAGAGCAAATTGCCTTCGATAATTAAGCTAATAATTCTTTCATTATGGCTATTCTAATAAAGAATTTTATAAAAACGGGTTATCAACTTAAACATAAAATATTATGACAAAATCAAAAACCATCGTACTCATTCACGGAAATTTTGTGAATAACGATTGCTGGACAGAATGGAAGCGTCACTATGAACAAAAAGGATATAAAGTTTATACACCTGCAAACCCCGGACACGAAGGAAACCCAGCTGAGCTGCGGGTAAAAGTTCATCCTGATCTTGTTAAAACAGGGTTTATTGATGTTGTAAATAACATCGCTCAGTTAATAGATAGTTTGCCGGAGAAGCCATTAATTATTGGTCACTCTATGGCTGGAATGGCAACACAAAAATTGGTAGAAATGGGTAAAGCAGCAGCCGGAGTAAGCATTGATGGAGCACCACCAAAAAATGTTTTTCCACCATTTCAAACACTTAAAACTGTGTTACCTGCTTTTGGATTTTTCTCTTTTAAGAAATATTTTATGGGTAGCCGTCAATGGTATAATTATGCATTTTTTAATACAATCTCCGCTTACGAGAAAGAAATAGCATTTAAAAAATTTGCGGTACCTGAAAGTTATAAGGTTAGCCGGCAATTAGTTTTAGATTCTTTTGGAAATATAGATTTTAAGAAACCTCATGTACCAATTTTGTTTGTTGGCGGTGGCAGTGATCATATTTTCCCACCGAAACTTACTCAAACAATAGCTGGCAGGTATAAGGATGCAAATAGCCGGGTTAATGTAAAAATATTTGAAGGTAAAAGTCATTTCATTTGCGGTGAACCTGGCTGGGAAAACGTAGCCGATTATGTTTTGGATTGGTATGAAAATCTATAACAAAAACGGAAATAGACAGTTTTGCAGAATAAAACAGATGACATAGTATGGAACATCCAGTTAACGCACTGGTGAACAAATGTTGAAGAATGAATATTTCTGTAACACATATAGACACTGCCTGTATTCTTCTTGATATTAATGGATACAAAATATTAACCGATCCTACACTTGATGCGGCAGGCAAACTTTATTATCATGGTTCGGGTAGCTTTTCACGGAAGATAAGTGATCCTGCTATTGATGACAATACACTTAAGAATGTTGATCTGGTATTATTAAGCCATCATCAACATAAAGATAATTTTGATATAAAGGGAAAAGAGTTTGCATTAACAGTGCCGTTGATTCTTTCGACAAAATCTGCCAGTAAAGCGATACCAGGTATTACAGGGCTGGATAATTGGGAGTCTTATAATATATCTACTTCTAAAATAGCGGGGTTGAAGATCATTGCCACACCGGCACAGCATCATCCCTGGTGGGTGCCCGAATTCCTATCAGGTAAAGTGATTGGATTTGTTATTGAATTTGAAGGACAGGATAACGGAGTTATTTACATATCCGGTGATTCAGTTTATTTTAAAGGCATTAATGAAATTGCCAAGCGATTTAAAATTGACGTTGGCATTTTTCATGTAGGCTCTGTCCAGTTCAGGTATCTTACCGGTTTCGGGCAATATACAATGGACAGTACTGATTTGTTGAAATCAGTTTATGTTCTCAATCCAAATAAGATCATTCCTATACATCTCAAGGGTTGGTCGCATTTCAAAGAGAAGGAGAGTGAATTGAAAAAAGCTATCGCTTCGAATCCTGTGACTAATAAAAAAACAGTTTTTCTTCAGTCAGGCATATCGTTACAATTGTAATAAGAATCTGCATTCATTTGTACAACAACTGTCGTTAAATAGCAATTGACTTCGCTTTGTCATCATTGTAGTTTTAACCAATAATCAAAAACCAAAAACATGAAAAAGATATTTTCGTCAAGAAGTGCAGGGAAATTTATTATTGCTTTTACTGCAATACTTTTTATTTCGATTATGAGTGCAAAAGCACAAACAACAGTTAAGAATATTGTATTAGTACATGGAGCATTTGCTGATGGCTCAGGTTGGGAACCAGTTTATAAAATTTTAAAAGCCAGGGGCTACAATGTAAGTATTGTTGGGAACCCCAATACAGCATTGGCGGATGATGTGGCCGCTACGAAAAGAGTGATTGCCCGTCAGGCAGATAAAGTATTGCTTGTTGGTCATTCTTATGGTGGTGCTATTATCACCGACGCAGGTAATGATTCTAAAGTAGCAGGCTTAGTTTATATAGCCGCATTTGTTCCTGATGCGAATGAAACACTTTTACAATTACTTCAATCAGGCCCGCCTGCACCTAATTCCGGAATATTACCACCTGATGAGTTTGGTTTTATTTGGTATGATGTAAAAAAATATCATTCCGGTTTTTGTGCTGATCTCCCAAAAGAACAGGCTGATTTTTTAGCGGCGTCGCAAATACCGGTTTCAGCATCTGTGTTTGGAGCTTCCATCACTAACCCGGCCTGGAAAACAAAAAAGAGCTGGTATATAGTTGCAACAGAAGATCAGACCATTCCTCCCGATGCAGAACGCTTCATGGCTAAAAGGGCAGGAGCAACTGTTACAGAGATCAAAGCAAGTCATCTTGTTTTTATGTCACAGGCAAAAGCAGTTGCTGATGTTATTGAGGCGGCAGCAAAGGCCTTAGGAAAATAAATTATAAATCAGCACAACAAAATTTTATTTATGAGAAGGAATTTTCTCTTACTTCTTTCAACTGTGGCATTCTTAAGTTGCAACAGTGACAAGACTTCAAAACAAACAAACATGAATAATGAAATTACTTTGGCTGATTATGCTACCGACACCTCAATAGAGGTACAAACAAAAGATTTTTTGAAAGCATTAAATACAAGCGGTGGCAAGCCAATGGAAACAATGCGGCCGGCTGATGCCCGCAAAGTACTAGAAGGAGCACAAGGTTCTGTGCAGGTAGATATTTCCGGAGTAGAAGTTTCGGAAAAAACAATTACCCAGGATGGAATAACTGTAAAATTATTCATCATGCGGCCAGCTACTGAAAAGGGGGCATTGCCTGCATTCATGTTTTTCCACGGAGGAGGTTGGGTAATTGGTGATTTCCCTACTCATCAGCGATTTATTCGTGATATTGTTATTCAATCAGGGGCTGTTGCTATTTATGTTGACTATAGCCGTTCACCCGAAGCCCATTATCCTGTTGCATTGAATGAATGCTATGCTGCAACTACATGGGTGGCTGAGCATGGTAGCGAAATAGATGTTGATGGAAAGAGAGTGGCCGTTGTTGGCAATAGTGCCGGTGGAAACCTTGCAGCAGCTGTTGCATTGATAGCAAAAGATAAAAAAGGACCTGCATTGAAATTACAAGTTCTTTTCTGGCCGGTTACTAATGCAAACTTTGAAACGATCTCATATAACCAATTTGCTACGGAAAGGTTCCTTACAAAAAATATGATGAAATGGTTTTGGGATCTTTATATACCAGATCCAAAGCAACGGAATGAAATATATGCTTCACCGTTGCAGGCTACTGCTGACCAATTGAAGGGCCTACCACCGGCACTGGTACAAACAGCAGAGAACGATGTATTGAGAGATGAAGGAGAAGCGTATGCCCGCAAAATGAATAGTGCTGCGGTTTCTGTTTCATTAGTCAGGTACCAAGGCATGATACATGACTATGGATTACTGAATCCGTTGGCTCATATACCTGAAGTTCAATCAGCATTGCTACATGCTGCCGCTGAATTAAAAAAAGCATTGAAGTAAAAACTGGTATTTTAATTTTTAAGAAAATAAATTGATAAGCTATGCTCCAACCCGGCACTGTTGCCCCTGCGTTTTCACTCTATGAATCTCCTGCTACAAAAGTTAACCTTCTCTCATTCAGAGGCAAACGTGTCGTGTTGGTTTTTTATCCTGCTGACTGGAGCCCTGTATGTGGTGATCAACTTGTTTTATATAACGAAATATATGACCTGTTCAATAGTCACAACACTGAAGTGATTGGCATTTCCGTAGATGGTAAATGGTGTCATGCAAGTTTTCGGGAGGAACGTAATCTTAGTTTTCCTTTGCTCGCAGATTTTGAACCTAAAGGGAATGTTGCAAAAGCATACGGCGTATACAATGAAAATGATGGAGAATGTGAGAGAGCTTTATTCGTGTTGGATGAAGACGGTATTATCAGGTGGAGTTTTCTTTCAGATCCAGGTATAAATCCGGGAGCAGAAGGAATATTACAGGCACTCGAAAATTTAGATAAGAATCAACGTTCATGACAAAGACAAATATATTAACACAGGCTGTAACAGACAGCGATCATGCCTGGGGAAATCCTACTGCTTCCATTGTATTGGTAGAGTACGGGGATCTTCAATGCCCCCATTGTGGGAGGGCCTTTCCGATTATCAGAGAGCTAAAACAAGATATGAATGAGTTTGTCAAATTTATATTCCGGCATTTCCCTTTATCCAAAATTCATCCACAGGCAAAACAAGCAGCGGTAGCAACAGAAGCTGCCGCACGACAACATATGTTTTGGCCAATGCATGATATGATATTTGAACATCAAAAGCGTTTAACTAATACGGCACTGTTTGAGTATGCTGCTATTCTTGAGCTCGATCTTAGCAAGTTTACAATGGATGTTAAGGATGAAGAACTTCACAAAAAAGTTGATAACGACTTTATGAGCGGTTTGCGAAGTGGTGTAAATGCAACGCCTTCTTTTTTTATTAACGGTCAGCTGTATCAACAAAGCTGGGAAGGAAATGACCTTAGAAATTACCTGCTGTCTCTTGTCTGAGATAAGAACTGTTTGTATATCTCTTCTATTTATTGCCCTGTTGTTATAGGAATAAATATGTCACTCTTATCTTCATTTCTGAGGACTTTACAAAAAGTGTCAAGACAATTGCCGGATCTGAACAGTATTGCAAGCTTAAGAAGCTTTTCATTCTCTTTTACTGCAAAGAATTTTCTGATATTCGGGATATTATATGACCAGCTATTTTTACCAGCTGTTGTTGCAAGTGCTTCTTTCTGCTCTGAACCCCAATCGAATTTTACATATCGCCAATGATTGGGACTTATCGAACTATCTGTTATCAATCCGAGGTGTACATAAACAGGGCCAGTATAGTTAAGGAGGCCCTTGTTTCCTTTTGTTGCATCACAGGTGATCGTTACCGAACTGGTATCTGATAAATTTTCAGGGTTTGTTTTGACAAGAGGAGCAGAGCAACTCGTTATAGCCAATAATAAAATGGGTAAAAACCATTTCCATTTTGGAACAGCCCCTAAGATTTTATTAAATAGTTTTCTCATCATTATTGGTAATGCTGTTGGTAAGAGTTCTTACGAATGATTATTTTTATTCAATTATAACTTAAAACTAGTTTTATTAAATCAATATGCTTGTTTCTTGTATTATGGATTATTTATTTTTTTGAAGATACTGAACTTGGTCAGGTCTGTTATCAGACATGAATTCAATTGTTATACTAGTTCCTTGCTCCCCTTTAATACTAAATTGAGCAGCTATGTCATCACTAAGCCCTTGCATTAATTTCATCCCTAGGGAATTTATGGCGTTGACATCAAAACCATTCGGCAAACCAATACCATTATCTGCAACATTAAACCGGACTTTGTTTTCAGCTATTTGTTTTATTGAAATAGTGATTTGACCTTCAGTTTTCTGGGGAAAGGCGTATTTGAGTGAATTGGTAATCGCTTCATTCAGTATCAACCCCACGGGTACTGCTGTTGTAATATCCAGATAGACTGGTTCAAGTTCTAAAATAAAATTTATTCGCTGGCCTGTTTCGAAGCTTTCCTGTAAATAATCTACCAGTTCATGAATATAAACGGACATATCTATTTCGGTAGAATTTGTTTCTGGCTGATATAGTTTTTGATGGATAATAGACATGGCAAATACACGATGCTGACTGTTACGAATGGCAGACAATGCTTCGTTTTCAAGATAAGCTGATTGTGATTCCAGCAGGCTGGTGATAGTGTGAAGATTGTTCTTTACCCTGTGGTGAATCTCTTTTAGGAGCCATTCTTTTTCTTCCAGGTGGTGTTGCAATGAAATATTCTTATCGCTGATTAACCTTTGTTGTTTTTTAAGTTTTTTGATCTGAATGATGATAATGAAAACCAACACTACCAAGAAGAGTAACGATGCAGTAATAATAGTGGCATATCTTCTAAGGCTAATTTTTTCTTTCTGAACTGTAGCCAATCTTTCCGCTTCAATCAAAGGCAGTACATTGCTCAACTGTAGGATACGCTGTCTTGCACCATAAATTTTGGCATCACTGGCAGCTTTTTGAATGAACTTAGAGGCATTTTCAATATCCCCTTTCTTAAATAACAGATTGGCAAGATGAAGAATGGCGGTTGTTTCTTTAGTGGATGACTTAATATCAGCTATAGCAGCACGGGCCAACAGTATGATTGCTGAATCTGTCATTTCCCTTCGTATATAAACATCGCTGAAAGTTGAATATACAATCGCTTGCTGATGCAATGGCAGATCTGTTCGTTTCGCCAGCAAGGTGAAATATTTAATAGAGGACTGCCAGTCATTATTTCTTAAATGCTTTAGCCCATTGTAATATAAAAAGAGAAATGAACTGTCAGCCGAGAGCAGTAGGCAGGAATCAATGTATTTTTCAGCAGTTTCATTATATGCCTGTAAAAATAACTTGTTACCATTATAATCTGCAAGGTCAAGCAAGCTTCGAGCCTTTAATGAATAATATTCAGCCTTTTGCTGGTTGTCAAGAACGAATGGATCTATTTGCTCCAGCGATTCAAAAACTTCTTTAAACATACCAGCTGAAAGCAATACCTGCGTCTTTTTTAATAAAGCATACATGAGCTTGCTATTATCTTTAATAGTAGCAGCAGTTTCCTTTAATTTTTCAGCATAAAAAAAAGAGGAGTCGAAATTAAATGCGGCAAACTCATAACGCATATTGAGGTAATGATCAAACAAGTCTATCGGGCTGAGCTGAGCTTTTTGAAGCCGGAGACTATCAATCTTTTTTATTTTAAGGTCATCATTTTTTGAGGATTCTAAAATTGTTTTATTCAGGCTTCTTAACCATTCATCTTTTCCTTGCTGACAATACGTGTTACTGCAATACAATAGAAAAATTGCCCAACATATTCCTTTCGCAGCAAACAATCTATATGGTCTGATTTTTTTCAATCGTTATAGTTATTCATTTTTTTCAACAGTATAATAGTGCTCCTTCCTGATGCCGTGTTTTTTTATTTTTGAATTCAAGGTGGATACATGAATGTTTAATAACTCTGCTGCTCCGCCTTCACCAGATATTTTTCCACCACATTTCATTAATGCAGCTATGATGTGATCTTTTTCGTTTTCTTCAATAGTTTTGATTGGTCCAGGGTCTTCAAATAATAACGTTTCTTTTTTATAGCCTTCTGGTAGAGATATGTTGTTGATGATGTTGCCAGTTGTAAGGAGTACAGATCTTTCAAGCAGGTTTTCCAACTCCCGGATATTACCGGGCCAATCATATCGAATCAGTTTTCCCATTACATCCACGGAAATATCTGTTACTTGTTTTCCTGTTGTCCGTGCATACTGTCGCATGAAATGAATAGCCAATAGTGGTATATCCTCTTTTCTTTCCCGTAATGGAGGAAGTATAATAGGGAATACATTAAGACGATAATACAAATCCATCCTGAAACGGCCTTCTGCAATTTCTTTTTCTAAGTTCCTGTTAGTAGCAGCTATAACACGGACATTTATCTTCATTGTATCCTTGCCACCGATCCTTTCTATCTCTTTTTCCTGTAGTACACGCAATAATTTTACCTGTGTCTCAAGAGGCATATCACCAATTTCGTCCAGAAAAATTGTACCGCCATCGGCCTGTTCAAACTTCCCTATCCGCTTTTCAAATGCACCCGTAAAAGCCCCCCGTTCATGCCCGAATAATTCAGATTCGATCAAGGTGACAGGTAATGCAGCACAGTTTACTTTTATAAAAGGTTTATTTTTCTTAACTGAAATCGAGTGTATTGATTCTGCAATTTTTTCTTTACCTGTACCACTTTCACCTAGAAGAAGTACAGAAGTTTCCGCTGGGGCCACCATTAATACAGTGTCGAGCATACTTTTTAGTGGCCTGCTATTGCCAATAATGCTTCTGAATTCAGGTATCTTCGAGTGATCAGTATTTTTTTTGATTAGATTGTCGTTAATTTTTTTTGCGGCGAGAAACTCTTCATGCAGGTACCACGCTATATCTAATGTTACTAGTATATCTTTTTCTCGGAAAGGTTTTACAAGAAATCCATAAGGCCGGGTGATTTTTGCCTCATTTAATGTTTTCTGGTTTGAGTTGGCAGAGAGGTATACAAACCCTATATTTTTTTCTTTGAGTTTACGAGCCAGGTCAATGCCGGTTAAATTTCCTTGTAAAAAAATATCCAGTAATACCATGTCTGGCTTTTCTTTTTCTACTATATCCAAGGCTACAGGTACCGACCTGGCAATGCCACAAACGATGTATCCTGCCTTTTCCAGTATCATCTGTAAGTTGTTGGCCTCTATAAACTGATCTTCTACAATTAGTATTTTTTTCTTCATTACAGGATTTCTTATGAATTTTTTGTTTTCATGTTTTTTATTTCCTTATGAAATAATTCTTCTGAAATTCCAGGGAAATTTTAGTCCCCTTTGACGATTCAATATGAAATTTTGCCTGCAGATCATCACTCAGGCCTTTCATTAGTTTCATGCCCAGTGAGTTTTTTTGTATAGTTGACCATTCGGTCGGGAACCCGATCCCATTATCAGTTATGGAAAGGAGAATGTTTTTCTTATCTGCTATTTTCATACAGACATGGATTTCTCCATTTCCCCGGTCCGGAAAAGCATACTTGATAGAATTGGTGATTGCCTCATTTAAAATAAGCCCGGTTGGGATTGCCTGTGAAATATCAAGCTGTATATTTTCAATATGTGTCCGAAATTGAATTCGCTTCCGAGTATCATAGCTATCGCTGAGATAGCTGATCAGTTCAGGCAGGTAAACAGCCATATTAATATTGGTTGAATTGTCCTGCTGATAAAGTTTTTGATGTATTAACGACATTGCATAAACCCGGTGCTGGCTATTCTGAACAGCAACTAACGCATCGTCTTTGAGGTATGCCGATTGGGTTTCCAGCAGGCTCATTACAGTCTGCAGGTTATTCTTTACACGATGATGAACCTCTTTTAACAGCCATTCTTTTTCGTCGAGTAATCGTTCCAGCGATTGGTTTTGAAGCCTTGCTTCATTGCTATTTCTTTGCTTGATACGGTATTGGTTATAAAGGAGACCGAGAATAATTAAAAGCAATGCTGTTCCTGCAATCATCACATTTCGCATTATCGTTGAATTTTTCAACTCCAGTTGCCGCTTATTATTTAAAAGGTCAAGCTCTTTTATTCTCGCATTTGATTTGCTTAGTTCATATTCAGACTTTAGTGATTCAATATTTTGGGCAGTAGTTTTATAAAAAAAGGTGTCAGCCAGGTTGTGTTCTCTTTCTTTTGTTGTGAAGGCATCTCTAAAATTTCCCTGTGATTTGTAAAAGTCAGCCAGTACTTTCAGGTAACGCATTTCCTGTTTTGGTACTTTTTTTTCTCTTGCAAGTTCTACCGCTTGTTTAATATAAAAAATCGCTTTATCCGGATTTTCGTTTCCATAAGTTTTTGATAAGCCCATAAGGGTTTGCAACTCCCGCAGATAATTTCCAATTTCTCTTGATCGTCTCAATGCTTGTTGCTGTAATAAAATCGCTTTCTCTTTCTTGCCATCTTTTGCGTAGACAGTAGCAAGATTGTTGATCATTGTGATATTCAAACCCTGATATTCTGGTTTGTCACTTAGTTGTATTCCTTTATTGAGATAATACTCTGCTTTTTTATAATTAGCTTTTTCCCTGTACACAACACCAAAATGATTATAAATATTCAAAGAGATATTGGAAAATGGAAGCTGTTTGTTAACTTCTTCAGCTGTCTCCAGGTATTTTAAAGCGGCATCAAAATTTTTTTGATCAAGGTAGGCCCAGGATATACTATAATTAGCTTCCATGATACCAAATTTGTCAGTAATCTCTTCAGATGTCTTCAAAGCATCGAGAAAATATTTTATTGAATTATCATATTTTCCATTTCTCAATTCTACCACTCCAATACGAATGGTAGCAGAAGCGATCCCTTTTTTTGACCCGGCTATTTTAAATAATTCCAGGGCTTGATTATATTCCTGCTTTGATTTATCAAACTCTCCAAGGTTGTCATTAATCATTCCCTTTTGCAGCAACATTGATCCGACTGCATTGCTATCGCCTGTTTGTCTGGCCAGTTCCATTCCTTTGTTAGTGTAGTAAATCGCAGAGTCCTGCTTGTAATATCGGTAATACTTTATCAGTTGTTCATACTTTGCTATCGCAGAGATATTTTCCTTTGTGTTGTTTTGACTGGTATGCACAGGACTTTGTCCCCACAGAAAATGGCCAATGAGAAGACAGACCCACGATAGAAAACAGGATTGCATAATGTTTTTTAAGTAATAAATGGCCGCAATCGTTTAAGAGATTTATCTATAAGAAACAGCCGAAATGTAAAGAATAGTAGCCCGCTTCCCATTGCCAAAACAACCTATTTGTTATACATTCCGGAACTTGTCTTATGTTTTCAATGTTGAAATAAGGACCCGGTCAGGTATATAGCTTGTTCTTTTTAATCCCCAATTTGTTGATCTTAGAGTTCAGTGTTGAAACCCGCAAATTCAACACTGCGGCTGCACCACCGGAGCCATATATTTTACCGTTGCATTTATTGAGCACTCTGATAATATGCTCCCGTTCATTTTCCTCATGTGTCTTTAAATATTCATGTTCCAGCACATTTTTAATTTCTAATTTATTATTCTGAGGTAAGTGAAGTTCTTTTATTGTCTTACTTGTAGTAGTAAGTAAAGTCCGTTCTATTAAATGTTCAAGTTCTCTCACATTGCCTGGCCAGTCGTAAGCCAGCATTTTTTTTATAGCGGTTGCAGAAATCCCGTTTAACTTTTTTCCTGTGGTCTTGGAGAATTTGTCGAGAAAATATGACACTAATGCAGGTATATCTTCCTTTCTTTCCCGAAGCGGTGGAAGTATGATAGGAAAGACATTTAACCTGTAATAAAGATCCTGTCTGAATTTTACTTCGTTAACTTCTTTTTGAAGATCTCTGTTTGTAGCAGCAATTATGCGGACGTTGATTTTAATACTTGTCTTTCCGCCTATCCGTTCTATTTCTTTCTCCTGGATGGCTCTTAATAATTTGACCTGAAGTTCGAGAGGCATTTCACCGATCTCGTCGAGGAACAGTGTGCCATTATTCGCTAGTTCAAATTTACCTATCCTTTTTTCCAATGCCCCGGTGAAACTTCCTTTCTCGTGACCGAATAATTCGCTTTCAATCAAACTCGGAGGTATTACTGCACAATTTACTTTTACCAATAACCTGTCTTTTCGTGGAGATGAATTGTGAATGGCCCGAGCCACCAATTCCTTTCCGGTGCCGGTTTCGCCTAATATCAAAACGGTACTGTCAGAAAAGGAAACCTGTGAAATGGCTAAAAATACTTTTTGTATTTCAGAGCTTGAGCCGACTATCTCACTATACTGTTGATCTTTAAGAACCTGTTGATGTAAATAAACATTTTCCTCTTCAAGTTGTTCTTTGTAAAGGTTGATCTCATCTAATTGTTCTTTTAGTTTTTCATTAGCAAGAATATTGGCAACAACAGTTCCCAACTGATTTCCGATGCCCTGGGCCAGGTTAAACTGTAGATCAGAAAAGAGAATTCTTTTAGGAGAAAATAAAAATAAAACACCAATTTCTTTATATCCATCCCGCAGGGAAATGCCAACCATTTCCACAATGCCGTTCTCATAAATGAATTGGATATAGGGTAGGGCTATTGGCTTTTTTGCGAGGTTCTCAACATTGAAGATCACAGGCTTCTCTGACCGGAGTGCCAGCTCAAAAACACCATCCGGGATAGGATGATGGGTGTCCCGCATTTCAGCATAGCGGGGATCTTCAATGCGTTTATCCTCTTCATTTTGTACAAAGCGGCTGAAAGTCTTTCCACCATCATCCACTTTCGCTATGACAATGTCATTATAGAATGAAAGTCGTTCAAATTGATTCTTTAGTATTGGTAATAGATCTTTCCGTTCTTTGACAGACGTAAGTTCCTTACTTATATTCAACAAAATTTCTTTTTCATTTTCGCTTTTCTTTAATTCTTCAATGGCTAAAATATTGGTGACCACAATCGAGATATGGTCGCCGATATTTTCCATCAGGTCTAAGTGCTGCTGCGTAAATGAATTTTTGTTTTCTGACCATAAAGTCAGCACACCTATCAATTCATCTCCATGGTACAGGGATTTTGAAAGACTTTCAGTAAGACCGAATTTTTCTGAAGTTTGAATATAAAGAGGAGAGCCAGGTGTGCTATTGAGTTTCGTTAGATCACATAGTACAGGGGCCTTTGAATTCAATATCCCTGCAATGAAGTTATCATGGATCGAAAAGTTCGAATTGATTATTTGCTCGTATTCGGAAGAGCCAAAACGTTTGCCACCGGCTACACGAAGAAAAGGATTGAGTGTATGATTAAATTTATCAACGACACAAATGAATATGTCTTCAGTATTAAATAGCTGTTTTATTTTTGGATGTATGACTTTGAGTACATCCTTCCTGTCACGAACAGAAGCAATATCATTATTGAGGGATAGCAATATCTCCTTTTTTGCAAGCTCGGCTTGCAAAATATTGATCCAATCGGAGCTATTGCCATCTCTAATCGCAGCTGTTTTATTTGCTTCGGTCATGTTTTTAAAGATAAATAATATAGTTGTCGAAATAGCAATTGTATCATCAATAATTAGCGAAATATAGCTAATTTATTCTTCTATTATTTTCGTAATCTATTAACTGTTAATGTTTTATTTATTGGCACTCAAATTGGCTTAGATAGCTGCAATATTACATGACACAGAGGTTGCTGGCCTGTTACTTTAAAAATCATTCTTTAACCATTACTACCATCTGTTATGAAACCAACACTTCTTCAAGCCAATTACAGAAATGTTTTTCAGTCTTCCGAAAGGGACAGCAACAGCATCATGCCGGGGCGAAAAGGGCATTTTGAAATCCATACTTTGGAGTGGTTGCAGCAAAATTTGTTATTGCAGGAGCTGAAGGAAGAGAGGCTCCAATATTATGAGATCACCTGGTTTTTATCTTCGTCGGGTACTCTTAAAATAGACTCAGTATGTCATACGATAAAAGATCATTCTGTTTATTGTTTTGTACCAGGTCAAGTTCGTAATTATAATGTTGATGATACTGTGCGAGGCTACCAGATTTCTTTTTCTCCAGAATTTTTGTACACGGGTGCCAATCAAACCCGGATGACACCATGGTTGGAAGCCTATAGCACTGAAATAAATATACCAGTTATTGAAACCGACACGGAAATGCAGGTTCAGCTAGGTGAGATCATTCGCCAGATGGAGAAAGAGTTTTCCAATTACTTTTTACTGCGGTCTGAAATATTATCGGGCTTGTTGAATATACTACTGATACATTTTTCCAGAAAACTACAGGTAAATACCAATAACTATTCTATTTCAAAAGATGCAGAATTAGTAAGAAAGTTTAAGAATTTGTTGAAAGAGCATTTTACTTCCAAAAAGCAAGTGGTTGATTATGCTGAAGAACTTTGTGTAACGCCGAATTACCTGAATAGAACAGTAAAAAAAGTAACCGGGTTTACAGCAAGCCATCATATACAACAACATCTTATACTTGAAGCAAAAAGACAGGCTATACATTCAAATGGGAGTATGAAAGAGGTAGCCTATTTCCTTGGTTTCGATAATCTGGCACATTTCAGCAAATTCTTCAAAAATAATTGCGGTATGAATTTTACCAATTTTAAAAAAGGGCTTGCGTATGTCGGGTGACTTTTTTGTATTACTTCATCTTGTACAGATAAAAGTCAGATGGGAAGTGGATGCGGAAAATAAATTATTATTGCATTCATCAAACTGATGACAGCCAGCACACCTATACTTGAACTCAGCCGTTCTTCTGCGGCCATACCTTTTGAGATCCATACGATGGAATGGATTGATCAAAATCGTTGGCAACAAAATGCTGTCCCGCATCGCCATAATTATTTTGTGATTGTTTGGTTAAAGAAAGGAACAGGTATTCACCTGATAGATCTTGATAAATTTGAGTTGCAGAATGGTACGGTTTATTGCATTACACCGGGTCAGGTTCATTTGTTGAACAGCAATGGGCCTGCGGATGGATATGTGATCTCTTTTACTTCAGAATTTATGGGTTTGGCAGAAGAAAATTTTGATCTTTTATTTAATACCGGTCTCTTCAATACATTTTCGCATTCGCCTGTTATTAAAGTAAGCTGCGAGATACAAGAAGAGATGGAAGATATGTCGGGTAAAATGATGAAGGAGTTTGCAAATTATTTTTTACTCCGCTCCGAAATACTCCGGGGTTACCTGAAAATATTCCTGATCTATCTTACCCGTCAATTTGAAAGACCGGCTAAGGAAGATATTCATTCAAAAAACATTGACCTGGTGAAAAAATTTCTTTCGCTGATCGAAAAGAATTTTATTACTAAAAGAATGGTCACTGATTATGCAGATGAATTGATAGTTACCCCCAACTACCTGAATGAGGTCGTAAAAAAGATCAGCGGTTTTCCTGCCAGTCATCATATTCAGCAACGGATCGTTTTAGAAGCAAAGCGACAAGCAGCTTACTCCAATCTCAGCATGAAAGAAGTTGCTTACAAGTTGGGCTTTGATGATATAGCCCATTTCAGCAAATTCTTCAAAAATGCTTCGGGTCAAAGCTTTACTGATTTCAGAAAGGCCTTGCAGATCAATTAGGATAATATCTTCTTGATCCAACCATTTTCAATCACTCTTCTTGCGGCAATACTAGTGTACAGATAATCTCTTACGATGATTTGTACAACAGTTTCCCGTATATGTCAATTGCCTTCGCTGCAACAGTGCAATAGTTTTGTGTTACTAAAATGATTCAAAAATTAAAAACTCAACACTAAAATTTTTAAGTATGAAAAAGATGTTTCAAACAGCAGCAGCAATATTTATGGCTGTAATTACGACTGTTTCAGTTAATGCACAAAAACCTTCACCCGATTTACTGACTCCAACCAATCATGCCTTGGTACTGATTGACCATGAAAGCCAGATGGCATTCCCGGTAAAGAGCATCAGCATCGATGAATTGAGAAATAACAGTGCGTTGGTGGCGGGAGGTTCAAAAATTTTTAATGTACCTACACTGGTAACAACCGTTGCTGAAAAATCTTTCAGCGGACCATTGTTCCCTGAAATAACAACTTTCTATCCTGCCAGTTCTACAAAAATCATTGACAGAACTACGATGAATGCATGGGAAGACGTGAATGCACACAAGGTTATAACAGGTTTTGGTAAAAAGAAACTGGTGATTGCCGGTTTATGGACAAGTGTATGTATCGTAGGCCCTGTTCTGTCAGCAATTTCAGAAGGATATGATGTATATGTGATCACTGATGCCAGTGCCGATTTAAGTAAAGAAGCACATGAAGTGGCTATTCAGCGTATGATCAAAGCTGGCGCAACACCTATTACTGCAACTCAGTATGTTCTTGAATTGCAACGTGACTGGGCAAGAAGTTCAACCTACGGCCCTGTAACTGATCTGTTCAAAAAATATGGCGGTGCTTATGGTATCGGTATTCAATATGCACATGAAATGCTGAAACACTAAACGGGGTTTTGTTTATTCCTGTAATAAGGGGCAGGTAGCAATGCTTGTCCCTTTAAATTTTAAGCAATGAAAATATTCGCAACATTCCTATTTGTACTGTTGATTTTTCTCAGTAGACCCATATCTGCACAAACAAAAGCTGATATTATTATCATCAACGGAAAGATCACAACATTGGATGATCACAATTCAGAAGCAGAAGCTGTTGCTATTTCAGGCAATAAAATTCTATTGACAGGAACAAATGAACAAGTACTAAAACTTAAAGGCAAGCAAACAAAAACAGTAGATGCAAAGGGCAACAGGGTAATCCCTGGTTTGTTTGACAGTCACCTGCATGTTATTCGTGGCGGCAGGTTTTACAATACAGAATTAAGATGGGATGGAGTAAGTTCATTAAGGCGGGCACTGGAAATGCTGAAGGAACAGGCACAGCGTACTCCAAAAGGGCAGTGGATAAGAGTGGTTGGAGGATGGAATGAATACCAGTTTGAAGAGAAAAGATTACCGACATTGGAGGAGATCAATGCGGCAACAGGAGATGTGCCCGCCTTTATTTTATACCTCTATGGCAAAGCCTGGTTAAATAAAGCAGGATTGAAAAATCTAAACATAAATGCTGATACACCAAATCCTTCCGGAGGGTTAATTGAAAAAGACAGTGAAGGGAATCCGACTGGCTTATTAGTGGCAGAACCGAATGCTTTTATTCTTTATTCAACATTGGCTAAACTACCAGAGCTGACAACGGAAGAAAAGATCAATTCCACGTTGCAGTACATGACGGAACTAAACCGTTTTGGTGTAACAGCAGTTATGGATGCAGGAGGTGGCTTTCAAAATTTTCCCGATGATTATGCTATAACTGATTCATTAAATAAACTCGGTAAGATCACTGTGCGATTACCTTATTTTTTATTTGCACAGAAAAAAGGAACTGAATTAAATGATTTTACAAAGTGGACGGGCATGGTGGAAATTGATCGTCATGTTCATAATGGTATCAATGAAGTAGATTATCATGTGAAGGGAGGTGGCGAAAATCTTGTCAGTGATGCAGGTGATTTTGAAAATTTTCTATATCCACGTCCTGAATTACCTGCCAGCATGGAAAATAACTTGAAAGCAGTAATTCAATTGCTGTTTAAAAACCGATGGCCTTTTCGTTTGCATGCCACTTACAATGAAAGCATCACAAGAGATCTGAATGTAATCGAAGAAGTGAATAAAGAAACGCCATTGAATGGCTTAGTAT
This sequence comes from Bacteroidia bacterium Ga0077558, assembly GCA_001464625.1. Taxonomy (GTDB): domain Bacteria; phylum Bacteroidota; class Bacteroidia; order Chitinophagales; family Chitinophagaceae; genus JJ008. Next base: position 34,204 of record LNFJ01000011.1, read on the forward strand.
GGCTGATCGATCATGCAGAAACGATCAGTGAGGAAAATCTTCAACGCATTAAAGCATTGGGGGGTGGTATTGCTATTCAACATCGCATGGCTTACCAGGGTGAAGGTTTTATTCATCGCTATGGTAAAAAAGCAGCGTTGGCAACGCCTCCGGTAAAAAGAATGCTGGAAATCGGTTTGCCCGTTGGTTTAGGTACTGATGGAACAAGAGTAGCAAGTTATAATCCATGGATCGCTTTGTATTGGATTACAACCGGGAAAACGATTGCCGGAACACAGGTGATGGCAAAAGAAAATGTGCTGGATAGAAAAACGGCGTTGAAGCTAATGACATCGGGTGGTTATGATCTTATCAGGGAGAAATCAAAAGGACGAATTGAAAAAGGATATTATGCCGACCTGGTTATCCTGGATAAAGATTATTTCTATGTTCAGGATGATATGATAAAGACAATAGTTTCAAAGCTAACCATTGTTGACGGCAAGATAGTTTATGGGGATAACGAATTCGGCAACCTTGCGCCGGCAGTATTACCGGTCATACCTGCATGGAGCCCTGTGAAATATTTTGGCGGATACCAGTATAAATAATAATCAATGAAAACAATTATCGGTAGGGTTACAAGTATATATCCTTCGGCTGATAGATTTCATTGGTCGTTGCTTGTATTCAGGGTGCTTATTTCGCTTGAGCTGATGATAGCACATGGACTAAAGAAGATAGGTGAAGGTGCGGAGCAGGTTCCGAATCCTCTCCATCTGCCAGCGTCATTTAATCAACTCTTTGCTGTGTCGGCCAATTTGTTTTTTCCTGTGCTGATCATTGTTGGATTGTTTACCCGTCTTGCGATATTGCCAATTCTTATCGTTACACTAATGGGTTATTTCGTTGTTCACTGGAACGATTCACCGTTGGGAAAAGATATGCCCTTTATGTATAGTGTGGCATTCTTGTTACTTTTTGTATTGGGTCCTGGTAAATTCTCAGCTGATTATTTAATTAATAAACGATACAGGTTATGAAAGGAATATGGATTATCATGGCATTTATTTCGGGGGCTTTTCTTCCAATACAGGCAGGCTTAAATACAAGATTGGGAAAATCGATTGAAAGTCCTGTCTATGCTTCTATGATCTCGTTTATCGTTGGAGCAGTTGCTGTATTACTGTATATTTTTTTTACCAAACAGCATGTTTCATGGGCGGGTATTAAAACGGTTCCAGCTTATGCATGGATTGGTGGTGCCTTAGGTGCTTTTTATGTTACTGTGATAGTTTTGGCTTTCCCCAAAATAGGACCCGCATTGACGTTTGGTTTAGTGGTAGCAGGTCAGATGGTTATTGCTGTTGTGCTTGATCATTTTAATATACTGGTGGCACATCAACACAGCATTAATATCTGGCGTATACTGGGAGTGTTGATGATCGTTGGAGGGGTTATAGTTATCCGTAAGTTTTAATCATGAAAAAAATTCTGTTCATAGTGCTTATAATTAGTTACGATAGGGTTTGTTCCCAGGAGATCCCCGCATTCAAACCTTTACGATATGATGAGGATTATACTTTTCTGAAGAGCGATTCAGGCACTCACTGGTATAACAAGATAAAATTTTCTCCCTTGTCAAATAGCAGACAAGCTTATATAGGTTTTGGGGGTGAAACCAGGTTCCAGTATTTCTATACAAAAAATGAAGGATGGGGAGGTGTTGCCAAGGACGATGATGGATATATTTTAAGCAGGTATCTTTTGCATGCAGACTTTCATGCCAGTAAATATTTTAGAACATTTATTCAATTACAAAGCAGTGTTTCCGGTAGCAGGATTGATGCAAGTCCGGTTGACGAGAACCCGCTGGAACTGCAACAGGCTTTTATTGATATAAATTCAAACCCGCTAAATAAATCAAAGATTACATTACGAATCGGCAGACAGGAATTGTTATACGGCTCACAACGGTTAGTGTCAGTAAGGGATGGTCCTAATAGCCGCCAGTCTTTTGATGCAGTTAAATCAATGCTGAATTCCGATAATTATAAGGTTGATCTTTTTTACAGCCATTATGTAAGAAGCCACAACGGGATATTTGATGATGGGTTTAATAAGAACACAAAATTTTGGGGAGCTTATATCGTTCGCAATAAAGTGCCGGTACTGAAAAATATTGATCTTTATTATTTTGGTTTGTGGAAACGAAATGCAATATTCAACGATGGGGCAGGGAAGGAGCTGAGACATTCTGTTGGAAGCAGGATGTGGGGCAAGATCAAAAATTGGCAGTATGATGCAGAAGCTTTATACCAGTTTGGAGAATTTGCTATTAAAAATATCTCGGCATGGACTGCTTCACTCAATGCTTCTTACAAATTCAATAACAGTAAACTAAAACCAGAACTTGGTCTCAAAGCCGAATTGATCAGTGGCGACAGGCAAACAGGCGATGATAAATTGCAAACATTTAACTCACTTTTCCCACGAGGTGCTTATTTTGGATTAGCTGCGTTGATCGGCCCTGCTAACCTTATAGATATACATCCATCGTTATCATTGGCACTGTCCCAAAAATTAAATATTGATATAGACTATGATATTTTCTGGAGATATAGTCGTAATGATGGTGTGTATGCAGTGAATACATCACTAATCTACTCCGACGCAAACAGCAGCAAAAACCATATTGGCCGGCAACTGGCAGGAAGTTTTATCTATCGGCCTGCTAATTTTCTTTACTTCAGGACAGAGATTACCTGGTTTGATGCAGGTGATTATTTAAAAATCGCAGGTGCAGGAAGGGATATTATATTCACTGCTGTGACAGGACAATTAAAATTATAATTACCTAAATATATAATTATGCAACCTAAAATCGGTATTAAAAAAGAGAACCTTTCCAAAGTGGCACATATACTCAGCGGATTTCTTGCTGATGAGTTTTTACTTTACCTGAAAACAAGGAATGCTCATTGGAATATTGAAGGATCAGATTTTCATACAATGCATAAATTCTTTGAAGAGCAGTATGAGCAATTGGATGAGACAATGGATGAAGTGGCTGAAAGGGTTCGTATCTTGGGTCACTATGCACCGGCTACGATGAAAAGTTATCTTGAACTTACTCACCTCACCGAACAGTCTAGGGAGAAAAATGACTCTACCGGTTTTATCAAAGAACTTTTGGGCGATCATGAAAGTATTATCTTAAGATTAAGGGAGAACATTAATCTATTTGCCACTGAGCTAAATGATGCAGGCACCAGTGACTTTATAACTGGACTCATGGAAACACATGAGAAAATGGCCTGGATGTTAAGGGCTCATTTGGAATAATCTCGCAACTCACTTAACAGCGAATAGAGAATATTTAATATGTACAACAAAAGACCTGATACGGCTATTTTTTAGCGACTGTTCGAGCATGAAATTTATAAGAATTTCAATGCTCATCTATCTAATTGATTCCATTTATAAACTTAAAATATACATTCAATGGAAACTCAAATTAAAAAAAACGATTTGGCCAGTGGATCAGATTCTGCTGTCAAAAATGTAGTTCTGGTTCACGGTGCATTTGCAGATGGTTCTGGTTGGAAAGCACTTTACAATGTTCTTTCAAAAAAAGGTTACAATGTAACAGTTGTTCAAAACCCCTTAACCTCATTGGAAGATGATGTAAACGCAACACATGTAGTATTAGACAAACAGGATGGTCCGGTTATTCTTGTTGGACATTCGTGGGGCGGTGCTGTTATTACAGAAGCAGGCAATCATCCGAAAGTCGTCGCCTTGGTTTATGTAGCGGCTTTTCAGCCTGACAAGGGCGAATCTGCTTTACAATGGTTACAGACTGCTCCGCCTGCTCCCGAAAATGGTGTTTTACCTCCGGATGAAAAAGGAATAGTATATTATGATAAGACAAAGTATCATTCAGGTTTTTGTGCCGACATCAGTAAGGAGGAGGCTGATTTTATGTATGCATCACAGGGTGCTTTTTACGCAAAAGGATTTGTTACACCAATAACACATGCCGCCTGGAATGATAAGCCAGCCTACGGTCTTGTGGCAACAGAAGATAAAAGTATTGCGCCGGAAATTCAACGTAATATGTATAAACGATCAAACACAAATGTTACTGAGATCAAAGGCAGCCACGTTATCTTTATGTCGCAGCCCGAAGCGGTAGCAAAAGCAATTATAGAAGCCTCTGTAAATGCTTTGGCTTATAGTAATAATTAAAATGATTTTGTTTTACGGGGTATTGAATGTTGGGTATTTTAAATCGAACTCAATGCCCCTTTTTATTTTTCTAATCATTACAAAATGGATAATAAGGGGTTGCTTTTTATTCCGGATATAAGTGGGTTTACAAATTTTGTAACCAATACGGAAATTGAACATAGCCGTCACATTATTCAGGAATTGCTGGAATTACTGATTGACGCAAACCAACTTGAACTTGAAATTTCTGAAGTGGAAGGAGACGCCATACTTTTTTACAAATTTGGGAATATGCCCGAACTAAATACAATTTACGAGCAGGTAGAAAAAATGTTTACGTCTTTTCATGAGCACCTGAAAATATATGAGAATGGACGGACTTGCCAATGCAGGGCCTGTGTGTCGGTGATTGACCTTACTTTAAAAGTGATCACTCATTATGGAGAATTTACAGGATACAAGGTAAAAAATTTCAATAAATTGTTTGGTAAAGATGTTATAGTAGCTCACCAATTATTAAAAAATGATATTGAACATCACGAATATTGGCTGGTTACAAAAAGCTTGATGAAAGATGAACCACCAGCTGAGTTCAGAGAATGGATGAGATGGGTTGCCAGTACAAAAAAAACAGAAAATGGCGAAGTACCTTTTTTATATACACAATTAAATAAAGCGGAAAATGGGGCATCAGAATAAATGCCTTGGGATATATTTGAAAATGATCTGGATGCTGCGGATACAATTGAAATGGAAACAGTATTACTGATTTCTCCTAACTTGGAGGGTATTATGGAAGCAACGAAAAAGGCATCAACGATTTGGGCCATTGATCCTGTGCATACAAAGATCAGGTTTGATGCAAAATACCTGCTCTTGACTGCCGTATCTGGTTGGTTCAGAGAAATAGAAGGAACTGTAATTAGTAAAAGTGGTGATTTCAGCGATAGCGAGATCAGGTTGACCATATACACACATTCACTTTTTACCGGCATTGATGAAAGGGATATTCATTTACGATCATCAGATTTTTTTGATGCAAAAAAGTATCCGACCATTACTTTTAATTCAACCAATGTTTTGGTTGAAGGAGATGATTTAAAGATCACCGGGCTTCTTGCTATAAAAGACATTACACAGGAAATTGTTTTTACGGCGAAATATCTTGGAATAGTGTCCGACCCGATGGGCAATAACAAAGCCTGTTTTGAAATGGATACGATTTTCGACCGGAAGGATTTTAATATTACCTGGAATCAGTTTTTCGACAAAAACGGCATACTCATTTCTGACCAAGTAAAATTACATGCAGACATTCAATTGCTAAAGCTGGCTTAGTAATAGGAAGAGCTTTTCCATTGCTGAAATCTCCTGATCTGATTTTTTTGCTGTTAAACCATAATTTATACAACAATATCCCTGATTTGACTATTCTCCAGGCGGGCTGTATGAAGGAAATTTGTGGAACAAAAACAAAAAAATGAAAACAGCAACTTTTACCACAGCAACCAAATGGGTACTTGACCCGGCTCACAGCGAGTTAGTCTTTAAAGTAAAACACCTGATGATAAGTACTGTCACTGGGCGGTTCAAAGATTTCTCTGTAACAGTCGAAACAGAAGATGAAACGTTTAATCTTCCAAGTGCTATAGAATTGATTGCCGATACTGCTTCGGTAGATACCCATAATATTCAAAGAGACAATCATCTGCGTTCAGCAGATTTTTTTGACGATGAAAATCATCCTCAGCTTGTATTCAAAAGCAGCAACTATGAGGTTAATGGCGATGAAGCAAAATTATATGGCGTGTTGACCATTCGTGGTATCAGCAAAAATATTGTACTGAATGTTGAGCCCGGTGGAATAGCTACTGATCCTTATGGGCAAACAAAAGCTGCATTTTCTGTAACTGGAAAAATCAGCAGAAAAGAATTTGGACTTGTATGGAATGGTCTTACAGAAGCTGGTGGGGTAGTAGTGAGTGACGAAGTAAAGATCCAGGCGGAAATTCAATTGATCAAACAAGCATAAAATTTATTTTATGAGCGACAAAATTTTGGGCATTCATCATATAACTGCGATTGCCGGACAAGCCCAGTGTAATTATGATTTTTATACCAAAGTACTTGGACTAAGATTGGTAAAGAAAACGGTGAACTTTGATGACCCCGGCACTTATCATTTTTATTATGGAAATGAGAACGGATCACCGGGTACTATTCTTACTTTCTTCCCATGGACTTTTGTAAAACGTGGTACTGCCGGAACAGGCATGGCAACAGGAATAGGTTATTCAGTTCCTGCTGGCAGTCTTGATTTCTGGACTAACCGTTTTAAAGAAAACAATATAAAGCATGAGCAGATACTGGAGAGATTTGGTGAAATATTACTCCCGTTTCAAGATCCGGATGGTTTGCAATTAAATCTTATTATCTCTGGTAAAGAAGATACAAGACAACCCTGGGAAACTGATGAAGTGAAAAAGGATACTGCCACAAAAGGTTTTCATAGTATCACACTTACATTGAGAGATATGAAACCAACAGCAAAAGTACTCACTGATATTTTCGGTTATAAGTTACTGGCACAGGAAGGAAATTCTTATCGCTTCATTACAGATGCAGTTGACAACGCAGCAATTGTTGATATTATTGAGGATGCGAATGGTAAACCCGGTGTTGGTGCAGGTGGAACCAATCACCATGTGGCTTTTAGAGTAAAGAATGAAGAAGTGCTAATGGCTTTCAGGGAAAAAGTTGCTGCTTTTGGTTTGAACATTACACCCAAGATTGATCGTAATTATTTCTTCTCCCTGTATTTCCGTGAACCTGGTGGAGTATTGTTTGAAATCGCTACAGACAATCCCGGCTTTGATGCCGATGAAGCAGTGAATGAGTTAGGCACCCATTTGAAATTGCCTGCTCAATATGAAACCCGTCGTTCGGAGATAGAAAAAATGTTGCCTGAACTGGCGAAATAAAAAATAATAAATGCACAAGAAGGAATTTATAACAGCAGGTAAAGATTTGAAAACCGCTTCCAAAGTTTTGATCATGGTACATGGCAGGGGAGGAAGTGCGGAAGATATATTAAGCCTTACAGATCATCTCCACGTCAAAGACTTTGCACTGCTGGCACCACAAGCCACTAATAATACATGGTATCCATATTCATTCTTAGCTCCGGCATCACAGAATGAACCCTGGTTAAGTTCTGCTTTGAATATATTAAAAGAAATTGTTGCTGATCTTGAAGCAAAGGGTATAAGGAAGGCTAATATTTATTTTCTTGGTTTTTCACAAGGTGCTTGTCTTACGCTGGAATTTGTAACAAGAAATGCTGCAAAGTATGGCGGAGTGGTAGCATTTACTGGTGGGTTGATCGGTGACAAGATCAATACAGCAAATTATTCCGGCAATTTTTCAAGCACACCAATATTCATTGGTAGCAGTGACCCTGACCCGCATGTGCCCGTGGAACGAGTGAATGAGTCGGCAGCTATATTGGAAGGAATGAATGCCACTGTTACAAAGAAGATATATAAAGGAATGGGACACACCATTAACCAGGACGAAATAACTGAAGCAAATCGTTTGATCTTTCAACTTTGATAGAATGACAACAACATTTCTGGTTACAAGGATATTTAGTGACGAAAAAGGCGAGAGCCATTTTGAGGATATTGAAATATCATTAAAACAAGCGGGTGATATTGGTAGTTTGTCTGAAGCCATTCCTGCAAAGAGTATCATTTTCAGAGAAGTGCTCCCTTCTTATGATTATGATTTTCATAATGCACCTCAACGACAATACATCATTTTACTGGATGGAGAAATTGAGATAGAAACTTCGCTTGGTGAAAAAAGAATATTCGGTGCTGGTAAAATATTACTGGTTGAGGATACCACTGGGAAAGGCCATCGGACAAGAAATATCAAGTCTGAACCAAGAAGGTCTATATTTATTACCATTTAGAATAAAACCTTCTTTCATCGAAGTTACATAAAGCCTCAGGTTGTTCCATTTCAACAGCTTGATTCAAATGATCGATTGTATGATTTTATTTTTCAAGACAGTTACTTACCGGATGCTGACCCATCCATATCATATATTATTTCATGACAGATTATATTCTTGATATGAAAAATGGTGAAGCAGGAGTGAATTCTTTTTCTATCTAAAATAAACTGGTTGTTTTTTATCGTGAAATTTCGAAAAGTCACGAATAATTAATAACTCATTCTAATTATTATTCTTAATTCTTTAAGCCCAATCGAAAATTCTCATGAATTCTCGTTAATTGGGTTTAATTCTTAAAATTGTATGTCATCAAGCAATTTAATTTAGAAAGCTCGTGAGAATGACACCTACTTGATGTATTGTACAATATTGTGCAGAGGGAAAAAATTGCCCTTGGGGTATGTTTTACGTTGCCTCAATTAGTAGTTATTAAAGTGTAAGTGTTTGAAAATCATTACTAAAAAAATTAGTCATATAAAAGCTAATAAAATTAGTAATTTTGTACTGCCATGTACATCAACTGCAAGACCTATTTCAGCTATAAATACGGGACATTTTCTACCAAAGAATTAGTGGAAACGGCGGTGGATAAAGGAGTTACTGCTCTTGCCCTGACAAATATCAATTCGACCTGTGATGTGTGGGAGTTCGTGAAAATATGCAGAGAGCAACAGGTGAAACCGATCGTTGGTGTGGAAGTACGCAACGGAGATAAGCTGCTGTATATTCTGCTTGCTGCCAATAACAAGGGCTATGCATGGATCAATGCATTTCTATCAAAACATCTATTGGCGAAAATTGATTTTCCGGAAGCTTCGGAGGAGTTACATTTTTTCGAGAATGGTTGGGATGGATTTGTCATTTATCAATTGGGGGCAAAAAAAAATTCTTCATTACGATTGAATGAACGTGTTGGTATCAGTCCCTTGGAAATTAATAAGCTTATCGGTACGGACTGGCGTGACTTCGAAGAAAAATTCGTGATACGGCAACCCGTGACGGTGAAGGATAAAGTGCATCATAATCTTCACCGATTACTCAGAGCCATTGATAACAATGTACTCTTATCACAACTGCCGAAAGAAAGGGAATGTGATGAAAGAGAAATTTTTCTTTCTCCCGCCAAGCTGATGCATAGTTTTCAACTTTATCCATTCCTGATCTCTAATACGTACAAGCTGATGGACGCTTGTAAAATAGAGATGGAATTTTATACCGATAAAACAAAAAAGACCTATACGGGTTCAATGGAAGGAGACCGGCAATTTTTGGAAAAGTTAGCGATGGATGGGTTGCCTTCAAGGTATGGTAAGAAAAATAAAATTGCGCTGGAACGGTTGCAGAAGGAATTGAAGATCATCAATGACATGAAATTCAATTTTTACTTCCTTAGTAATTATGATATTGTCCGCTATGCACAATCCAAGGGGTTTTATCATGTGGGGCGGGGTAGTGGCGCGAATTCTATTGTGGCGTATTGCCTGGGCATCACTGACGTGGACCCTATTGAATTAAATTTGTTCTTTGAACGATTCCTGAACCCGGAAAGAACATCCCCTCCAGATTTTGATATTGATTTTTCTTATACAGACCGCGATGAGATCATTGATTATATATTCAAACGATATGGTAAGGATCATGTAAGCTTGCTTGGTGCATACACTACTTACCAGCATGATGGTATTATCAGGGAGCTTGGAAAAGTATTTGGATTGCCGGATGAAGAGATTAAAGATCTGCAACGAACCAATTTACCAAAGGATAAATTTCAACAGTTAATCATACAGTATGGTAAGCTATTAAAAAACTTTCCGAATAACTGTTCTTTACATGCCTGCGGGATGCTGATCAGTGAAGAACCTTTGCATCATTATGTAACGCTGTTCATGCCACCGAAAGGATTTCCGACGCCGCAACTGGATATGTTCGGAGCCGAAGATATCGGGTTGAATAAATATGATATACTCAGTCAACGGGGGTTAGGTCATATCAAGGAAGCGTTGAGCCTCATTAAGCAAAATAAAAATGTTGATATAAATATCCATGACATTAATAAATTTAAGAAAGACCCATTGGTTGCGAAGCAAATAAGAGAAGCGAATACCATTGGTTGCTTTTACATTGAGTCACCGGCGATGCGGCATCTATTAATGAAGCTGCGTTGTGATGATTATTTAACGCTGGTGGCCGCCTCTTCCATTATTCGTCCCGGTGTAGCGGAATCCGGAATGATGCGGGAATATATTTACCGTTATCATAACAGGGACAAAATTGTTTACCTGCACCCCTTATTCGAAGAACATTTATCGGAAACATTTGGTGTCATGGTATTCCAGGAAGATGTGATCAAGATCGGTCATTATTTCGCAGGCCTTACATTGGGTGAAGCAGATGTATTACGTCGTGCCATGAGCGGGAAGTACCGAAGCAGTAATCAATTCAGGTTAGTGAAAGAAAAGTTCTTTGCGAATTGCAAAAATATTGGCCACCCCGATGAACTCGCCACGGAAGTATGGCGGCAGATGGAAAGTTTTGCAGGTTATAGTTTTAATAAAGCACACTCAGCCAGTTTCGCCGTAGAAAGTTATATGTCGCTTTATCTCAAAACTTATTTCCCCAAAGAATTCATGGTTGCCGTCATTAATAATTTCGGAGGTTTTTATTCCAGGGAACTTTATTTCTTAGAGTTATTAAAAACAGGAGGGCATATTCATCCGCCCTGTATCAACCATAGTGATGAATACACTAACATCCGAGACAATGAAGTCTATGTTGGATTTATTCATATTAAAGGTTTGCGGAAGGAACTTGTAGAAAAAATATTAGAAGAAAGAAACAACCGTGATTATTTTCACTTGCGAGATTTTATGGAACGGGTTGATGCTGGTCAAAAGCAAATTGAATTGTTGATACAAGTTGGAGCATTTCGTTTCACCAAAAAATCAAAGAAAGAATTACTCTGGGAATTGAATGGATTACAAAAGAACTTACAACCGCAATCATTGGGCACTTCATTGTTTAATGAGCCCGTCATGAACTTTACATTACCCAACCTCGCAGATCATCCTCTTGATGATGTATATGACCAGATCGAAATTTTAGGATTTCCCCTCTGTAATCCGTTTGGACTCGTGGATGATGATCCACATAGTTATGTTCCTACAAGGGATTTAATAAAGCATGCGAATAAAATGGTGACGGTCTTAATTTATTATATCACCCGCAAACAAGTGCCCACCAAAAATGGCGATACCATGTTCTTTGGCACTTTCATGGATCATAACCTGGACTGGATTGATACTGTGCATTTCCCGGAGTCGGCCAAAAATTATCCCCTGCATAAAAGCGGTTTTTATAAAGCTACCGGAAAGGTCACCTTAGATTTTGGCGTTGTCAGTCTTGAAGTGCGGGAAATGAAAAGTGTTGCTTATAAACTGAGACGTTATGCAGGGCTCTGACAGACATATTGCTCATTTGGATATGGATCATTTTTTTGTAGCTGTTGAACGGCTTCGTGATTCCAGCTTAAAGAATAAACCTATTTTGATCGGGGGAAGTAATGACCGTGGCATTGTTGCTGCCTGTAGTGATGAAGCCCGGAAATTCGGGATTCATCCTGCGATGCCTATGCGTATCGCATTAAGACTCTGCAAATATGCGACGGTGTTGAAAACGGATCATGAAGTGTATAGCCAATACTCGAAATTGATTTATGAAATTATAAAAGACTCCACACCACTCGTGGAGAGATCGAATTTAGACTCCTTTTATGTTGACCTGAGCGGGATGGATAAATTTTTTGGTTGCAAAAAATTTACGAATGAATTACAAACAAAGGTTCATAAAGAGAGTGGATTATTTTCCAGCTATGGACTGGCGAGTAATAAAGTGGTGAGTAGGGTGGCGGCTCGTGAAGGTAACGGTCAACTGGCGATCCCTTTTGGAGAAGAGAAACCTTTTCTTGCGCCATTAAGTATCACCAAGATTCCCGGTGTGGGTACTGAAACGGCGATGAAATTAATTAAGATGGGCGTAGAGACGATCAAAGTGTTGAGTGATATTCCGGTGGAGATGCTGCAAAACTTATTGGGCAAAGGCGGAACGGAATTGTGGAGACGTGCCAACGGAATTGATGAATCACCGGTGATACCTTTCCGGGAGCAACAATCATTTTCAACTGAATTTACCTTTCAAGAAGATACAATAGATTTAAATGTGTTGCATAGTGAACTAATCAGAATGACGGAAAGTATTGGTTTTGTATTGCGCACACAAAAGCGTTTAACAGGATGTATAGCCGTGAAGCTTCGGTATTCGGATGGCGAGTCGCACACTATACAGAAAGTAATTCCATATTGTAATATGGATCATATGTTGTTGTCAGTAACTAAAGATTTGTTCAACAAACTTTTTAGAAGGCGGGTATTGGTAAGACTGGTTGGTGTACGCTTTATGAATTTAATTCCGGGGACGTATCAGATTGACTTGTTTGAAGATAATGAAGAGACGATCAAATTATACCAGTCTATTGATTCGGTTAAGAAGCGATTTGGAGAACAGTTTTTAAAAAGGGCTACCTGATCTTGTACAAATTTCAATTTCTATAGCTTCTATTTCTTTTAGTAGCGGATGTATATCATCCGAGACAGGCGGTTCGAAATTGGTAGAACTGCACAGCAGGTCTCTTTTTTGTTGAAGAATAGACCATAATTGTCTATCATTAAGTGTTGCCAAAGAATCAACTAAAGTGGTTGGATAAGTTAAGGTATCTGTTTGCATAATTTTAGTGTTGAATCTGCCACTCTGATCCTGATGAAGCGAACATTGAAGTTCAGAAATTTGAATCTGAAGGAGAGCTGGAAAAATTTTAGGAGATGTTAAAAGTTACTGTATTTAAACGAAGGTACCCAATAAGTTTGGTCGTTACTAAAATAATTAGTAAATTAGTTCTATAAAAATGATGTGCTATGGCTACGAATGAAATTACCTTACCCGGTTACCGTATTTATGAATACCTGATTGTGCTGAACCCGCACCCCGAACTGAGCAATAAGATTGCCCATATCCGTAAAGATTTTTATAAGGAATACAGATTGCAGGGAACTCCATCCACCAAAGCGAATCTTGCGTTGGTGAAGTTTCAGCAACTGGAAATGATGGAGCAGAAGATCATTAACAAGCTGCATACTATAGCGATGGGTTATCCGCCTTTCAAAGTGGAAGTTAAAGACTTTGGTAGCTTTCCTTCGCATACGATCTATTTGAATGTTACTTCAAAATTGCCAATACAAAATTTGGTGAAGCTGATCCGGACAGAAGCCAGCCGTTTGTTGAAATTTGATCCGGACAATACCCCGCACTTTATGCTGGAACCGCATTTCACGATCGGTATGAAATTAAAACCCTGGCAATATGAGAAAGCATGGCTTCATTATTCGCACCAGCATTTCACTTCAAGGTTTATAGCTGATGAAATGGTTTTACTGAAGCGTATGGCAGGGGAGCGGAACTGGATAGTAACGAATAAATTCAAATTTGAAAACTTACCGGTGGCGACCAGGCAGGGAGAGTTATTTTAAATTAACTGCACGCAAGGAAATAATTTTTTGCTGCCGGTTAAATTTTACTTCGATGCGTTCCATTTTGAACGTGGTTCCATCGAGATATTCTTTTCCTGTTATTGTAACGATAGCTGTGCCATCCTTTACTTTTAACAGTTGTGAGGAAGTCATTTCAAATTTATTCTTCGGATGATTTTTCCAAAATTGTTTATCACTGTCGGTGATCTTTTCCTTCGGTACATTCCGCATGTACTTCATATACACCTGTACCGTATCGGCAAAATAAAGTTGGGCTGAATCTGCTTTGTGTTCATTCCTTAAACGGAACAATTCCCTGACTAATTTGATTTCAGTTTGTTCCTGGTTAAAAAGGGAAAGTATGTACAAAAGATAGATCATATTTCTAAAGCATTGCCCGCAACAATGTTTCTACCTTACCGGCAATAACGGGATCAATTTTATGGTCAGGATCTTTGGACCTGGAAGAAACGATCCATTCATTTTCTTCCAACTTTAACTCAAAGCGATAGTATTCATTATAAAATACCTGGTAAGCATTCTCTTTTTCTATGACCCACACATTGGTGGCAATCCCATCAATAGGATGCTGGAACACCTGCCAGAATTTATCCGTATCTAAATTTATTACATTCACTATATCATTACGGATCGCTTTGGCATACGGTATGGATGTTTCTTTATTATCACCCTCCACCATTCCTTCCTCCAAACAAAATACATCTTCATACCCGTTCGAAAAACGGATTCGGTAAGCAAATTGTACTTCGTTACCTTCTTCATTCATGATTGTTGCCAGCATTGGTTTGCCACCTACCTGTACGGGAAATTCGATTGCCATATCTTCGTTTTACAATATTTAAATTACTAAAATAATTAGTTTCAGCCAAATGGATTTTGGACGATTGCCAATAAATGAAGTAGGGAAAACAGATTTCAGATTGCCAGCTGAGCCGGAAAGGAATTCCCATGTATTAGCTGGTCAGCATGCAAACGGGAAAGTCTATATCGGTATGCCGCAATGGGGTACGCCGGCATGGGTTGGATCATTATACCCGGATGGAACTAAGCAGGCAACATTTCTTTCGTATTATACCGGGCATTTCAATACGGTTGAATTAAATGCTACGCACTACAACATCTTTGATGAAAAAATAATTTCTAAATGGGCAGGGGCAGTAAACAATGCTGCGTTCAGGTTTTGCCCGAAAATGTTCAAAGGTGTAACGCATAGCGGGAACCTGGATAAAAAAGTCGAAGTTTTAATTAAGTTCCTTGACAGTGTAAAATTATTCGGTAAATACCTGGGGCCGATATTCATTCAACTCAGTGAATATTTTTCAGCTAACAAAAGCAAAGAATTGTTTCTATTTGCCGAATCACTTCCTACAGGATTTCAATTCTTTCTTGAACTCCGGCATCCCAGCTTGTTAAACAATGTTGCCTTATTCGATTACCTGCAAACAAAAAATATAGGCGCCGTGATCACTGATACGGCCGGACGAAGGGATTGTGCGCACATGCAATTAACCGTACCGAAAACGATGATCCGTTTTGTTTGTAATGATGGACATCCCAGTGATTACACCCGTATCGATGAATGGGCAGTGAGAATAAAAAGCTGGTTGGACAGGGGAATGGAAGAGGTTTACTTCTTTGTACACATGCAGGATGAAAAAAATAGTTTAGCAATGGCGAACTATGTAATAGAAAAAATAAATGCAACCTGTCATCTTACTATCCCCCCAATCAAATTACATTGATCTTGTATCGATCTCCAACCCCAATATCTGAATCATTCCCGGATCCATTTCGATACTGGTACGCCAGCCCAAACCTTCCCCAATATATAATTCAAATGAAGTAACACCTCTCATAGAGAACAAATGCACCAGGAAAGTATTCTCTGTCACCTTATACTTTTCAATTTCATCTATGGTTAAATATTCGTAGTGTATAATGTCCGCTAAGTAATCAATTCCTTCATGACTGAATGTATAATTTAATTTCCAAACTGCCATACTAAGAAAGAATGAGTGGAGATAAATCAGGATAATCCACCGGCAAAGAAGGATCTTCGGCAGTCCTGAATTGTTTATCGATGGTATAGGCTTCCAATTGGCTGGATGGAATTTGAAATTTTGCAATTTCTGTAATTCGTTCCTCCGGCAAATCATCAAATAACCATTCCCATGAAAGTTCTTCGGTAAGCATAGTTGGCATCCTTTTCTTTACATTATGCACCTGTGACATCAGTGAATTGGAAACGGTTGTAACAATGGAAACGGATTCAACATATTCACCTGTATCTGCATCGGTCCAGGGTTGCCATATCCCTGCCATGTAAAAAATTTCTTTATTTTTTATTCCAACTTTGTAGGGAAAAGTTTCTGTTGCTTTTAATATTTGTCCCTTCTTACCCATTTTATGTTCATGCCGGTAATCATAAAATCCTGTTGACAAAACTAAACATCTTCTATGCAAAGTTGCATCCCGGTACATTTTATTGTTGAACAGTAATTCTTCCGATACTGCATTGAGCGTAGTATATCTTTCTCTGAATTTTTTTAGCTGCTCTCTTGTTTCAATAAAAGGAAATTTATCCGCCGGTGGAATAAAACCCCATTCCATTTCAACCAGCTCGAAATCTTCTTTTCCTTCTATTCTTTTGACCACCGGAACTTTTCCATAGGCAAAACCATTATGCATCGGGTTGTCTAAAAAATTATATTTCGCTACCAGTTTTTCCAAATGCTTTAAGCGGATATATTCATCTCTTGTCACTTTCGTTCCGTTATAATAGCACATCAGTCCTTTTTTGATTTGAAATACTCATCTATTAATTTTCCTACCCCTTCGGCTTCATTTTGCCTGCCTTCCGGGATAGAAGTCCAGAAAACATTTTTTTCCGCATCCTTAGTTCTTGCCAGCACCATAGGTTGCCTGGCACTACTGAATACGACCCTGAATGCGGTGTAATTTGGAATACTCAATTCTGTTATATCCATCAGCACGCCATTCAATTCGAGTTGAAATGGTTTTTCCGCTAAAGTCATATTACCTGATTACAATTTTTATATGTTCCGTATAAGGTGCTAATTCATCCGTGTCCTCAAAGGTCCTGAACTTCCGAATGACATTATATTCTTTATGATACCAGGTCTCTACATAAAATGCATCCAGCTGGTATAGAACATAGCGATAGACTTCATCGTCGCGTTCGGCAATATGTACGCCGTGTTCCCACAGTGCTTCGGCCTGTTCCATTTCATCCCCTTCCAAAAATTCTTGCATAGTCATGAACAAAAGTTACACAAAATTAATAATCCGCTGTTAGCCTTGCTCCTTATGCTTACCTTGTAAGGAAGGTAAATTTATGTGTACAACATTCCATCCTCATTTATTTTTCCAATAAGGGAAACCCTTAGTTTTAAAGTTCTAAAATTTTTGCGGTTATGAAAAAAATTGCGGCCATTCTGCTTTTTGCTATCCTCCAGTTTTCTTTTACCTGGTTTGATGCAACTTACTTTGCACTCACCGTGAACTTTTCACAGGACTGGAATACTACCACTCTAATTACCACGGACGACAACTGGGCCGGGGTACCCAGTATACAGGGTTTCCGGGGTGATGGTTTAACTGGCGCAACAGGTGCAGACCCGCAAACTTTGCTTGGTGGCGATGATGCAGCACCGGTACTGGACGTGAATGCGAACCGCAATGATCCGAATGTATTTGCTACGGGCGGGGTCGCTGAATTTGATGGCATCGCTACACCCTGTATTGCGTTGTCCGGCTCGGGCACTGCCGATGCACCGTATATAACTTTATACTTAAATACTACCGGGGCAACTAATATAAGAGTACAATATAATGTGCGTGACCTGGACGGATCTGCAGACAATGCGATACAACCGGTTGCCTTGCAATACCGCACAGCCACTACCGGAAATTTCACCAATATACCGGGAGCTTTTGTGGCAGATGCTACGACGCAGAACGCTGCTACGCTGGTCACGGCAGTGAACGTTATATTACCTGTAGCCTGTGAAAACCAGGCTACCCTGCAATTAAGAATCATCACCGCCAATGCAGCGGGCAATGATGAATGGGTAGGTATCGATGATATTTTAGTTACTCCGAATGCGGCACCGAGTTCCACTGTTGCTATCACTGGTGGTGGAGCGGTTGCAGAAGCAGGACCAACTGGTTCTTTCACCTTGACCTTTAATCCTGCTACTACAGTTCCTACGACCGTTGATTATGATCTCTCGGCCAGTACTGCTACGTTAACGACCGATTTTAGTGTGACCCAGACCGTTGGTACACCGGCGACCCTTTCACCAGCGACCGGCACTATCAGTGTTCCGGCCGGGACTACCACCGTAACCTTCACCATTAATCCAGTCAATGATCTTGTGCAGGAAATTACGGAGACCATTGTGCTTTCTATATTAAACCCGACACAAGGTTATACATTGGGCACCGCGACGGCGAATGCGACCATTGTGGATGATGATCTGGACCCGATCAATTATACCGGCGCCACCTATACACAGGATTTTAATTCACTGACCGCTGCCGGCTCTTCTACTGTTACGCCGGTAGGCTGGCTCTTCGCTGAATCTGCTGCGAATGCAAATACTTCTTATACCGCCGGAACAGGAAGTTCCAATTCCGGTGATACCTATAGTTTTGGTACTGATCCAGACCGGGCTTTTGGCAGCCTTCGTTCAGGTAGTTTAGTTTCCACTGTCGGAGCGAAGATCCAAAATAATTCCGGTGCCACGATCAGTTCACTGGCGATCGCCTATA
>LNFJ01000012.1 GCA_001464625.1 Bacteroidia bacterium Ga0077558
ATAGAATTTATTGAATTCAATTATTTTGACGGACGCCGCCACACAGATAGTACTTATTATGCAGCACTCATTTTAAAAAAGGATATGGCCGAGCCAATTTCTGTAATGCTGTTTGAAAAAAAACAGTTAGAAAATCTGCTTACAAAAACTGCTGAAGGCGGACAAAGTATTAATTCATTTTATACAAGGGGACTAAAAGTTGGAAAAGACAGTTCCTTATCTCAATTGACGTATAACACAATCTGGAAACCGCTGGAAAATGATTTGAAAGGGATAACAACAATTTATTTTGCTCCGGCAGGTTTATTACATCGCATAGCATTTGCAGCATTGCCGGTTGACAAGTCAACAGTCCTGAGCGACAAATATCAATTGGTACAACTGTCAACTACTGCAGCTGTTGCCGATCAAAACTCCAGTTATGTAAAAGTGAATGATAAAATATATTTATTCGGAGGTATTCAGTATGTAACCGATACTACAGGTGTACAACCAAATAATGAAAAAGGCAGTGTTGCAAAGAGAAGTGGGTTCGACTATTTACCTGGCACATCCAAAGAGGTAATTGGGATTGCAAAGACAGGGCGGCTTAAGAAATTTTCACCCACAGTGGTGCAAGGACTTGCAGCGAAAGAGAATGTCGTTAAAAACTTAACCGGAAAGCAATCACCAAAAATATTACACATAGCCACCCATGGTTTTTTCTTCGATGATCCTGAGAAAAAGAAGCCAGGTGAACCTGTTGATAGTTCAACAGGCGGAAAGGTGTTTCAGCAATCCGGTAATTCATTATTTCGCTCAGGTCTGCTGTTTGCCGGCGCTAATGATGCATGGAAGGGAAAAAAAACAACAGGTACAGATGATGGCATCCTGACAGCCTATGAAGTATCTAATCTTTATTTACCAAATACAAGTCTTGTGGTGCTGAGTGCCTGCGAAACTGCATTAGGAGATATAAAAGGAAGTGAGGGGGTGTATGGTTTACAACGTTCTTTTAAAATGGCGGGTGTGCAACATTTGGTAATGAGTCTATGGAAAGTACCGGATGCAGAAACAGCAGAGTTCATGCAATTATTTTATAAAAACATGTTTGAAAGAAAATCCATTTCCGCCGCCTTTTATGCAGCACAAAATTTAATGAGAAATAAATATAGAAACGAACCTTACAAATGGGCAGCATGGGTATTAGTGAAGTGAGAAATTTTTAGACCAAGCAAACCACCATTATAATGCGAAAATGTATTTTTTTAATCGGATTATTATTGTTCGCAGTACTAAACAGTAATAGTCAGCAAAACGAATGGACATGGATGAAAGGGGATAACTCCGCAACATTTGCAGATAGTGCAACAGCGGTTTATGGGCCATTAGGAATTCCTGGAAGCGGCTATAGGCCAGGAGGAAGGCCTGATGCAACAATGTGGTCGGATGCCAATGGAAATTTATGGTTGTTTGGAGGAACCGGCACAGTAGATGGATCTAGTTATGGAAGGTTAAATGATCTATGGAAATATAATCCTTCAACAAATGAATGGACCTGGGTAAAAGGTGACAACTTGGTAGATGTTCAAGGCATTTATGGCAATGCTAATCCGTTATTAAATAAACCAGGAGGGAGGTATGGTGCTGTTAGTTGGGTAGATGCTGCTGGTGATTTTTGGCTTTTTGGTGGTTATGGCAGAGCAAGTACAGCAGTTGAAGGTCGTTTAAATGATTTATGGAAATATACAGTTGCAACTAATACATGGACATTTATAAAAGGCGATATTCTTCCTGACGTAATAGGCGTGTATAGTAATGCAAATCCACTACTCATTAAACCTGGCGGACGGCTAAGTGCCACAGGTTGGAGAGAGGGCGGAAATCTTTGGTTATTTGGCGGCACTGGAAAAGCAAGCACAGCTTCTAATGGCGGACTTAATGATTTATGGCGTTATACAATTGCAACTCAAACATGGACTTTTATAAAAGGAAATAATACAATAGAAGTAGCCGGAGTATATACTGGAACTCCTGCAACCCTCAAACCCGGAAGCAGATACGATGCGATCAGTTGGGTGGAGCCTGGCGGTAAAGCATGGATGTTTGGCGGATATGGGCATGGCGCTACTATAGCAAATGGTAATTTAAATGATTTATGGAGTTTTGATCCGGTTACTACCAATTGGACCTTTGTTAAAGGCGATAATACAAGAAATAATATTGGTATTTATGGTACGATCACACAGCCTGACATAACAAATAAACCCGGCTCAAGATCTTCTGCAGTTGGTTGGGCAGATAATGGTGGAGATTTGTGGTTATTTGGAGGTGATGGTCTTGGGAATAATTTTGGAGAAGGTGGGATGTTAAATGATTTATGGAAGTATAGTAAAGCAACTAACACATGGATATGGATGAATGGCTTTAACACTGCAGGAGATTATGGAGTATATGGAATCCAGGGAGTTCCTGGTAACAATGTAACACCGGGTTCAAAATATTCTGCTGTTGCCTGTAAAGATGCGAGTGGTAATTTTTGGTTATATGGTGGCATTGGTTATGGATATATGACAGGCACCACTTTTACTTATTTAAATGAGCTTTGGAAGTTTAATGCTGTTACTAATCAATGGACATGGGTTAGGCATAATAATTTACAGGAGTCATTTTATGCATCTAACTATGGATCTCAGGGTATAATAAACTCATTAAATAAGCCGGGTGGAAGAAGTAGTGCATCCAATTGGACGGATGCAGATGGAAAATTTTGGTTATTTGGTGGATATGGAAGAGTAAGTGGGGGTACCGGAAGTTTAAATGATATATGGAAATATGATGCCACTAGTAATAATTGGGTATGGTTGAAAGGAGATTCTACAATTGCAAACAAAGGAATATATGGACAATTAGGGCAGCCTTCTATTGTCAACAAGCCGGGCAGCCGTAACAGTGCATTAACCTGGAAAGATAATAATGGAGATTTATGGTTGTTTGGAGGCTTTGGTTACGGTAATTCTACAGAGGGGTTTTTAAACGATTTATGGAAGTATACAATTTCAAATAACACATGGACATGGATACAGGGTGATAGCTCAGTATATAATGCAGGTATATATAATCAGACAGGTTCCCAAAACAAACCCGGAGGACGGAGTGCCGGATCTAGCTGGACAGATGCGGCAGGAAACTTTTGGCTATTTGGTGGGTATGGATATGGAAGCAGTACATCTACTGATGGCCGTTTAAATGATTTATGGAAATACAATCCAGGCTCGAATGAATGGACATTTATCAAAGGCAATGATTTGCCAGATTTTACAGGAATCTATGGCACACAAGGTTTGTTCAATTCAGGAAATAATCCGGGTAGCAGAACTAATGCAGTAACATGGATAGACGGAAGTGGTGCATTTTGGTTATTTGGAGGTTATGGTTACTCATCTTCAAATAGTGGCGAGTTAAATGATTTGTGGAAATATGACCCAATTAATAATCAATGGGCATGGATCAAAGGAAACGACACGAGAGATGTGGCCGGTATTTATGGAACCCAGGGTATACCGGCAATTAATAATAAGCCAAGTAGCCGAACGGGTTCATCAGCTTGGATTGATGCCAGTAATAATTTATGGGTTTATGGAGGAAATGGAAAGGGTGCATCTACTACAAATATTTCTGGTCCTCTGGATGATCTTTGGCGATATAATATTGAAAGTAATCAATGGACATGGATTAAAGGGAATGATTCCCCGGGTAATACCGGCGAGTATGGTAGCCAAGGTAATTCTGATCCTGCAAATAATCCAGGCGGTAGAAATGGTTCTTCATCATGGAAAAATGGGGGAACTCAATTATGGCTTTTTGGTGGATTTGGATATGGAAGTACCAGTCCGGAGTCTGAACTTAATGATTTATGGAAATATGAACTCCCTTGCCCGGGCATAATAACGCTTAATCCGATTTCAGGTTATATATGTTTCAATGGAAACCCAGAAACGCTTACCGCCATTGGCGGTTCAGGACCTTTCGTATGGTATAAGGATGGAATAGTAATTCCGGGAGAATCAGGTGCAAGTTATACTGCAACAGAAACAGGTTCTTACCATGTAAAAGGAAGTGCGGGTTCTTGTACTGGTGTTTATTCCAACGAAGTTATAATACAGTCTCCTTCCATTGCACCATCTCTTGGAGGAAATGGAGTATACTGTGAAGGAGCAAATGTAAATGTTGGAATACCAGAAACTCAGGTGGATCAAGACTATGAATGGATGGGACCAGCCTCTTACTATGTACCAATTGGTGGTGGTGGTGGAAATCAAAGTTTAAATTTTGCAATGGAAGCAAGTTATTCAGGCGGTTATATAGTAGAATCGAGAAAACCCGGTTGCGATACAGTATATTCTAACCCTGTATCAGTTTATTATGGTGGTGTTACAAATCTTACAACAACATCGGTTTGTCCTACACAAGTTTCTTTTACCTGGATGGATTATGGAAGTCCTGTTAAAAGATTTCAATATGCAGTAAGCTTATTTTCAAATCCCCCGGCTAATGGAACCATTGAAACTTCCACATTTGGATCAGTAGGAGGGTTGTCTCCTTCCACTACATATTATATCCATGTTCGTGGAGCTAACATTCCTAATTTTGATTTAGGTCAGTTGAGTTTTTGTGGTGACTGGACTACTATTTCTTTTACTACGCCAGCCTCACCTACACCCCCAACTCTTAGTCCGGCTTCAGCTACAATTTGCCAGGGAGGCTCTCGGTTGTTAACTGCAACTCCAGGGTTTGGTAGCTATGAGTGGACGAGAAATAATGTTACTATCAACGGAGCAACATCTGATACTTATGATGCTACACTTGACGGTACTTATCGGGTGTATGCGTCCGTAAATGGTTGTAATCAGAGTCCCCTTCAATCTAACGCATCAATAATAACTGTAACCCCGGCATCCACAAGCATAACTAATATAGCTATTTGCTCCAACCAACTTCCGTTTGTATGGAATGGAAACAATTATAACACTGCGGGAACATATAATATAACATTGACTACGCAGGCAGGCTGTGATTCTATTGCAACACTCAACCTTACTATATCACCTCCATTAACAAGCACTACGAATCTCTCCATATGTACCAACCAACTTCCTTTCACCTGGAACGGAAACAATTATAGTTCCGCCGGAACATATAATGTTACTTTAATTGGTTCAAACGGATGTGACTCGATAGCCACACTTAACCTTGCTATTAATCCAACGTCATCAAGTATAACCAATGTAGCTGTTTGTTCAAATCTATTGCCCTATAGCTGGAATGGGAATAGTTATAATGCCGGAGGTAGTTATATTGTTACACTAACAGGTTCTAATAATTGCGATTCGATAGCAACGTTAAATTTATCCGTTAATCCGGTTTCAACCAGTACAACTATTATCAGTATTTGCACCAATCAGCTTCCCTATAGCTGGAATGGAAATAATTATAATTCAGGGGGGACTTATAACGTTACACTGCCCGGAACAAATGGCTGCGATTCGATTGCTACTTTAAATCTTACGGTTAATACAGTCTTAACGAGTACCACCAATGCAAGTGTTTGTACCAACCAACTTCCCTTTATATGGAATGGAAATAATTACAATACAGCTGGTTCCTTCAATGTAACATTAGTAAGCCAATCTGGTTGTGATTCGATTGCTACTTTAAATCTTACTATAAATCCGATACTAACGAGTACCACCAATGCCAGTACTTGCTCCAATCAATTACCGTATAACTGGAATGGGAATGTATATAACACGGCCGGAACATATACTATTACTTTGGTAGGTGCAAACGGCTGCGATTCCATTGCCACCTTAAATCTTTTAGTCAATCAAACATCCTCAAGTACCACCAATATAAGTACCTGTTCTAACCAATTGCCGTATAACTGGAATGGGAATAGTTATAATTCGGCAGGCACTTATGTTGTTACACTAACTGGTTCTAATGGATGCGATTCGGTCGCTACTTTAAATCTCTCGGTTAACGTAGCTGCAACCAGTACGACTAACATAAATATTTGCACTAACCAATTACCTTATAGCTGGAATGGAAATAACTATAATGCTGGGGGTATTTATAGTGTTACTTTAACGGGAACCAATGGCTGCGATTCGATAGCTACCTTAAATCTTACGGTAAGTGCAATATTGACGAGCATCACCAATGTGGCTGTTTGTACTAATCAACTTCCGTATCCCTGGAATGGAAATAATTACAATACAGCAGGCACCTTCAATGTAACATTGGTAAGTCAATCTGGTTGTGATTCAATTGCTACTTTAAATCTTGCCATTAATCCGGTATTAACTAGTACAACTAATGCCAGTACTTGCTCCAATCAATTGCCGTA
>LNFJ01000013.1 GCA_001464625.1 Bacteroidia bacterium Ga0077558
GAAAATCGAATTGCAGAACTGGAAGAATCGAATCAACTTCAATAACAATTAAATTATATAAATATGAAACGTTTCGCATCCGCTAATTGGAAAGGCTCAGGTAAAGAAGGTAATGGAACTAATACTACTCAATCAGGTGTGTTGAATAACACACAATATTCATTTAATAGCCGCTTTGCTGAAGGCATTGGCACTAACCCTGAAGAGTTGGTTGCTGCTGCACATGCTGGTTGCTTTACTATGAAGCTGAGTTTTGTAATTGGTGCAGCAGGATTTACACCTGAAAATATTGATACAAAATGTACGATTACTTTAGGTGATGGCGCTATCACATCCAGCCATTTGGAAGTAACAGCTACTATACCGGGAATGGATGCAGAAAAATTTGCAGAATGCGCTGCAGATGCAAAAGCAAATTGCCCAATCAGCAAATTGCTAAATACAGAGATTATAATGGATGCTTCCCTTGTTTAATTTACAAGTAAATAAAGTCTAAGTAAATAAGGTAGCTTAAATTTTAGGCTACCTTATTTACTTTATATACCAGCAACTTATTGCTACTCATATATCCAAAGGAGTACCGGCTTCTTAGATTCATTAATGATTGTCTTTAACTGCTTTAAAAAATCCGGCGATACGGTAGGGCAACCATTGCTCTGGCAAATTTCATCGCTGGTTTCTGCATTGGGTACACAACTATGAGCATGTAGCACCACTGTTCTTTCAAATGCTTTGTTGTTGGTACTATCCAGTCCATGTAATTTATAAGAGTAACCAAACTTGCCGGTGTAAGAAGCTCCGATTTTATATTTACCCAGCGAAGTACAACCACTACCCACCACATTGCTGTATCGTCTTCCTTCCAGCCAATATTCAAAGCAATTACCATGTGCTACCAATGCTTTTGACTGGATGCTATCTTTTTTCAGGTTGTATATAAAGAAACGATTTTGACCGGAGGCAAGCGTCATATCAATTAAGAAGCAAACGTTGTCGTTGTAACCTTTTTGTGCAACAAATTTTTTAGCTGCTTCTGCATTTATTTCCAGCTTTTCTTTTAAATCTGTGTTGATTGAATACGATATTTCCTTTTTTGGAATATGTAATGCTTTTGTCTTCTTCCAGACTTTAGATTGCGAAAACCAGGACACTGCCAAAACGACGAGGGTGGCTAAAAGAAGAAAACGAAGGATTTTCATTAAACAGCAGTTGACTGAATGATGGAGATGCTTACTCAACGAAAATCCATAGAAAGAGTTATATGGTTCGTGTTAAAATTTAACTAACACATATTACTAAAAAGAGCTTTTTATGTCTTTTAAATAAAAAACATCATTCTTATTATCACTATTAACTCCTTTGTACCGGCTGAAAGTAAAAAGATTGTACCTGCTGTCTGATAAAAAGACACCTGATAAATCAGCAACAGTTTTTCCATTATCAATAACGGTGAGCCCATTTCCTTTTCGTTGAATTTGAATGTTATGTTTGTTTTTGTCTTTAAAGAAATCGGGTAGGGTGATGCGTTTGTTAAACTTTAGCGTTTCCTTTTTATCATAGGCATACACAGTAAGTGTGCCACCGCCATTCCAATATGGATCGAACCAAAGGATTACCCGGCTGAAATTTCCGGCATAACCATCATAAAGGCTCCAGTACATTTCTTGGTTCTCATCCAGCCGGTAACGTTCACCGATATTATCATAATCAATATCACTGAGAGTTACTGTGAATGAACCGCTGTTATAGGCAATGTCTTCATTCCATTGCAGATCAAACGATAAACTGAATTGATCTTTTATCTCTTTATTATATTGGCGGGGATACCAATATCCATCTTTTGTTATAGTAAGCCATTTACTGCCTTTGTTGGTTTGCACCACTGCGTTTTTCATGCCCAGCCATCCGGCAGGGAATTGTCCGTCCGCTGTTTTATCAAAACTGAAGGTTACGGGTCCTTTATCTTCCTGTTTTGAATTTGTTTCCTTTTTAATTTCTGCGACAGACGCATTCAGATTATTTATTCCATTTGGTTTTTTTGCAGGTTCTCCCACCATTTTCGCCAGCACATCCATGTTGAACTGGCTATGGAATAAATCCATAAAATTCTTTTTGGGTAAGTCATCATCATCCCTTCTTACAAAAAAAGCGATACACTGCGGTTCGTCTTTTGGTTTGGTTTTATCAAAAAAATCGAGATTATCCACCCATGCATTATATCCATTTTCGGGTGTTGCCGTTAATCTTTCCGGGTAAAAATGAGATTCGTTTACACTGTTCACATAGGCTACTTCATTCAGTTTAGGTTGCATCATGGCTGCTGTAAACCATTCATTAATTTTTTGAAGTTCATTTTTATATCCTTGCAAGTATTCTTTGTTCTTTCTGATTATGTCGGGCCAGTAATTTTGTTTTTGCTTTTCAGTGGCAGAAAGTCCATTATATTTTTTTTCGTCATCCACTACCAACTTTTCAAAACGGAGTACTTCTTGTTTAACCCTTTTTTCATGATGTATTTTGTAAGAGGTAAATAATTCTTTGTTGGTCATTTTTCGCCAGGGCAAATCTTTTCTCCCCGAAAAAAAGTAGCAATGTCTTAATATTTCATCTGGTCTGTAGTTGGAGTAGATGATTTTATTGCCCGCGGCATCGGTCTGCACTTCGATATTGGTGACCCTTATTCTTGATTCATTAAAAATGACCCCGGTTCCCTGTTCCGGTAAGGGGAATTTTTCTCCGCCCATTTGATTTACGGAAAAATAAACCCAGCATCCTGTTGCTGCTTCGGGCTTCAATTCATTATAACCCTTAAGGCATTCATATTTTTTCAGCATTAAATAATTTTCATATGTAGCCGGGCTTGCAGGGCTGTACCAAAATGCTTTTCCTTTTGGAAAGGCGATGCTGTTAGTGGCATACAAACCCTCTAAAGCAACTGGCATAATTCGCTGCATCTCTTTCCGGATGGGTTCACTGAATTTCCATTGGCTGGCGGGGATTGGATCCTGAAAGGAAGGTGCTTTACTTTCCCAAACCCATTTGCCAGGCACTTGGTTTACATCAAGAGTGTTGCAATCTGCTTTTACCTGTGCATGAAGACTAGCGTTAAACAGGCAAAGAAATAAAACCAGCTTATTTTTCATCTTTGTGTGTATTACTTTGTTTTGTATAGTGTATAATTCATAGAAGTATTATCAGGGTCTGATAAATAAAGTAAAAAACCATTCTTCACGGCAATCAACTGTGCGTTGAACTTTGTTGTTTTGCCCTTATAGCGGTTGGTGGCAGTAATGTTCCAATCAGTCACTAAAAAATTTCCTTTATAATCTTGTCCGCCAAATTGAGCACCACCATTATTCATACTGGCTGTCCGGTAGGTACTGGTGTAAGTTCCGTTGTTGTTAAAGGTAAATTCATCTGTTGAGGAAACTGCACTCATGCCAGCATAAGTACCACTATACGCATTATAATACTCTACTCCACCACCGCCGCCACCCTTCCAGGTTCCAATAATATCTTTTGCAGTAACTGCAAATCTATTCGAGTTAAGCATAGGGTCTATATCATTGGGGTGTGGAAACAACTGCTGATAGCTGCTTAGGTTGGGAGCAATAACTACAATCGGCCTTGCTCCGCCATTGTACACAATTTTAATAGCCACAAAACATGCCTTGCCCGTTTGTTTGTCAACTGCATTGGCCTGCATATGATAAATAACAGGATACTGTACGCCGCTCCATTTTTGCACATTACTAGCATTGAAGTACGGCTCCACATATTTGCTCCAGTAATATTCTGGTGCATCAATGGTATTGGGCCGGGCATCATCCAATGCTTTGTCTATATAGTGAAGGCGAAGTTCGGTACCTGCTTTTGTTACTTTTACATAATCAGTAGCAGGAGTGGCCGTCCATCCATCATCAAAGTTGGTAGTTGATTTTGTAATGCCGCTTTTATTATTATTTGTAACAGTAGAATTGTTTTGCTGCGTTGTCTGATTGGGTTTTCGTACCAGTTTTCTACTATCTGCTTTTATTTCCAGTAAAAATTTATCTATAACTGCAGCATATTTTTCGTCATTAAAAAGTGATACGGCGCACCAGCTAATATCATTTTGAGTAAAAGTGGAAACTGCAACAATAAATGGTATTCCGTCCATAGCAGCCGGGCTTGCACCAGTTACTACCTGCCAGCCATTTTGTTGTTCTGCTTGTGTGGTTGGTGGTTCTGTCAGGCTATAAGGTTTTACAGCAAAATGTTCCCAGTCAGTTTTAAAATTGGCTTCCGGCTCTGAGGAGCCTTGTTGTGCCGGCCAGATATGAAGCTGGCAAAAAGAATTACCTTCTCTTTTTTCATAGATTAATCGCTGCTTTTCTTCTTTCAACTTAAATGAAGCAGGAGGTATAAAAGTAAAAATATCATACCGTTTTATTTGTGCATTTATAGAAGATGTAATGCAAAAGCTAAGTAAAAGGAATACAATTATTTTCATAACTACTATTTATGTTGATGTAAAGTTTCACTTTTATAACATGAATTACAATCCCCCTAACACCTGTTTTTGCTATCCCCCGTTCAGGGGATTTAAATAAAAATTAGAAATGTGCTGAATGATGCTCTGCTATTAGTAATAGTTTTATAACTCATATTTATTAATTAATTGACTATTTCTTATATTGCTATTACTACCGTTGAAACAATTACATGCGCAGCCTGACGCAACAAAAGATAGTTTGTTGAACGTATTGTCAATTTCCAAAGAAGATACCAATAAACTACTTACACTTATTACAACCGGGATAAATTTCCAATACCAATATGTTGAGCAGTGCCTATAAAAATGATACCGCTGCCTATGCAAAATAGGAAAAGTGTCTTTTTCATTTTTTTGATTATGATTTATTTTATAAAAATGCCGGTAGCTTCCGAATTTTGCAAGGAGGTATCTGCCAGCACTTTTGTTCCATTTTTCCAATAGGCAGCATGGGTTCCGGATTCATATACGCTGCCGCCGATATATACATCATTACCCAATGTGAATATTCCATAGCACTCTCCGGAGTTGGTTGCATCTGTCAAATTGATAGAGACACCGTTTTTCCAGTATTTAGCTGTAGATGATCCTCCTAAATACTCGAACCCAGTAACATAGATATCTGGGCCAATAAGTGTAATTGAGGTGGCTATAGAATTTTTTGTGCCATCACCTAGTATTACGGGCCCTCCATTTTTCCAATACTTTGCTGTTCTTTTTCCACTGCCATTATTTTCTTCACCGGCTACATATACATCATTGCCGTTGATAAAAATGTTGTAGGCGTTAGCGAATTTGCTTCCATCTGTCAAACTAACAGCGACCCCGTTTTTCCAATATTTAGCAATAGCTATGGAGCTGCCATCGCCTTCGACCCCTGCTATATATACATCACTGCCAGCAATCACCATGGCATTGGCATAGGAAGTATTTGCCGGATCGCCCAGGTTTACTGCCGCTCCATTTTTCCAGTATTTTGCCATGTATTTCCAGCCAGACTGCACTTGTTCATGGCCGGATACATATACATCATTTCCTTGCACATAAATACCTGTGGCATTAGCATAGCTGGTTGTTCCGCTCAGCGTAAACAGAACACCATTTTTCCAGTACACTGCTGTTTCATGTGTATAGCTTGCATCGGCAACTGAGCCAGCAGCATACACATCATTTCCGCTTACAAAAATGGCAGCAGCTTTGGAGTCACCAGCACTGTTATCAAGTATATTTACAGTATTATTTTTCCAGTACGCTGCGGAGGATTTACCACTGGCATCGGAAATATATCCTGCCAGGTAAATATCCCTTTTACTTTGAACCGGGCTGTTTGTATCCTGTTTTTTACACGCCATCGCCATACTAAAGAGAGAAAATACGAGAATGGGTTGTTTGAAATTTTTCATTATCGTTGTTTAAGTGTATACAAAGCTTCAATTAAAATGCAGCGCAAACAATCCCCCGAACACCTGTTTTTGCTATCCCCTGTTCAGGGGATTTTGAGTAAAAAATTGGAAATGTGCTGAATGATACTCTACTTTTAGTTATAATTTTCAAAAGCATACATACTTGATGAACCGATTACTTCTTTTATTGCTATTACTACCGTTGAAGCCATTGTATGCTCAGCCAGATGTAACTAAAGACAGCTTGTTGAAAGTATTATCCATTTCGAATGAAGACACCAATAAGGTACTTACATTGATTACAACTGGTCAATACGTTGAGTATAATAACCTGGAAGAAGCAAAAAGTTATTATTTACTGGCAAATAAGCTAAGTGAAAAGATTAATTACACAATGGGTATTTTAAAATATTACGCTAACTATACAGCTGTATTAAATATTCAGGCCAGGTTTGATTCGGCCCTTATACTTACAAAGGAAGCACTGCAATTGGCAAACAAATTTGGTAATGAAGAACGCATTATTATTGCACAGCAAAACCTTTCAGCTACTTATTCTTACCTGCAAGACTATGAAAGTGCACTTGAATATCTCTTACCATCTATAGTTTATTTCGAGAAAACTAATAATGATACCCGGTTAAGTTTGGTATATGATAATTTAGGTGTGATATACCGGGAAACAAAACAGTATGATAAAGCATTGGAGTACCATCAAAAGGCGTTGACTATTGCCAGAAAATCTGGTAGCAGCTATGATATTGCCAATGTGTTGTCTAATTTGGGAAACGCTTACACCAGTTTAAAAATATATGATACAGCAATTGCTATCATGCAGGAAGGGCTTTCGATTGCTAAAAAAGAAAATTACGACAACATAGAATCTAACACAACAAGTAATATCGGAAGCATTTTAATAAAGCAGGGTAGGTACGACAGCCTTAATTATTATTGTTCGGAAGGATTGCGACTTGCAGAAAAATTGGGTGATAGCCTTACGATGGTCAATAATATCTATGGCTTAGCATTGTATGCTTTTTATAAAAGCGATTTTAAAAAAAGTGAAGAGCTGGCCAATACAGGCTTTGCAATGGCACAAATAAGAAACTACGTAGAACCCTCACAGTTGTTTGCTGATATTTTATCTGAATTGTATTTAGTACAAGGTGATTTGAGAAACTACGACTATTACAACCGGCTAAGTATTGAATTATCAGAAAAATTTTTTAACGGGAGAATGCAGCGAAATGTGCAAACACTCGATAAGAAATATGAAACTGAAAAGAAGGAGAAGCAGTTACTCATGCAACAATCTGCTATTCGTAAAAAAAATACCCTCAATTATATTTTAATAGGAAGCACTGCTGCGCTATTGCTGATTTCATTGCTTGCTTACCGTACTTATCAGCAAAAGAGAAAATTGCAGGAGCAAAAAATTGGCCAACTGGAAAAAGAGAAATTATTGCTTGCTACTCAATCAATCGTAAAAGGCCAGGAAGAAGAACGTAACCGGTTGGCTCAAGACCTACACGATGGCCTCGGCGGATTGCTTAGTGGCGTTAAACTTCAATTAGGCGCTATGAAAGGGAATTTAATTTTATCAGAAGAACATGGCCGCACTTTTAATAATGCCCTCCACAAGCTGGACGAGTCAATCAGTGAGATGAGAAGAGTGGCACACAATATGATGCCGGAAGCATTAATGAAATTGGGCTTGCAGCAGGCTTTGCAGGATTATTGTGATAGTTTATCCGAATCTCAGTCCTTTAAAATAAACGGAGAGTTTTATGGGTTGGAAAAAAGAATGGATTCGTCCACAGAGATTGTTGTTTATCGTATAGTACAGGAGTTACTGAACAATGTGGTAAAACATTCTGGTGCCACTATTATTCTGGCGCAGGTAATGCGACATGATAATAACCTTTCCATTACAGTAGAAGACAATGGCAGTGGATTTAACAGACAGCAAACTGATTTACTAAAAGGAACAGGATTGAAAAACATCCAATCTAGAGTGGATTATCTAAAAGGGCAATTAGATATAAAGTCAATACCCGGAAAGGGTACTTCTGTACATATTGACTGTACAATTGAAGACAATGGATAAAATAAAAATTCTGGTAGTAGATGACCATCCGATGGTGTTGGAAGGTATGCGTTCCATGCTGATACAAATAGACTTTGTAACGGTAGCCGGCACTGTCAGCAATGCATATGCTGCCATGGAGCATATTAAATTAACGCCTCCGGATATTGTAATTACTGATATTAATATGCCGGAGATAAGCGGAATAGAATTGACATTGAAAATAAAAAAAGAATTTCCGGCGATAAAAATAATAGCGATGAGTACGTTTAAGGAACGTAGCTATATTTCTCAGATGATACAAAATGGTGCAGCCGGATATCTGGTTAAAAGTGCATCAAAAGAAGAAATTGAAGAAGCAATTCTGTCAGTCTATGAAGGCAAATTATATATGAGCCTTGATATAAATTTATCTGTGGCCGAAAAGCAGGAAATAAATAATGTGCCTGTACTCAGCAGCCGGGAAAAGGAAGTATTGCAGTTAATAGCTGATGGAATGACGAATCCACAAATTGCCACTAAGCTATTTATCAGTTTACATACGGTGGACAGCCATCGAAAAAATTTGCTGACCAAGTTTAATGTAAACAATACAGCCAGCCTGATACGGCTGGCTGCTAAATATGATTTGGTGTAAAATATTATCCCAACAATTGACTCACCGTTATTCTCTCCTTCATCATCTCCCTCACCGCATCTGCAATGCCCTGTGCATCATAACCACATTCCTTATGTAATTCTTTCGGTGTGCCATGTTCTACTAATCTGTCAGGAATACCAAGTATCCGAACATCATTTTTGTAACCATGTTCTGCCATAAATTCAAGAATTGCACTGCCGATACCGCCTTTCACTGTTCCATCTTCTACCGTTACCAGTTTTTCGTATTGTTGGCAGGCTTCATGCAGTAATGCTTCATCCAACGGTTTTGCAAAACGCATATCATAATGACTGGGATTCAATCCGTCATTCTTTAATTCACGGATGGCAGCAGCTGCAAAATTGCCCGGATGACCAAAGGAAAGAATTGCAATGTCTTTACCGTCTTTTATCTTTCTGCCAGTACCGATTTTTATTTCTTTCATTGCTGTTTTCCATTCCGGCATCACACCCTCACCTCTTGGATAGCGGATTACAAACGGCAACTTCGTAGATTCCAATTGTGCTGTGTACATCAGGTTGCGCAACTCACTTTCGTTCATCGGCGCACTGATTACCATATTGGGAATACAGCGGAAATAAGCAATATCATAACAACCATGATGCGTTGGTCCATCATCGCCTACCACACCAGCACGGTCCAGGCAAAATACAACGGGTAATTTTTGAATCGCTACGTCATGCACCACTTGGTCGAATGCTCTTTGCATAAAAGAAGAGTAGATGTTGCAGAACACCCTCATACCCTGGGTGGCCATACCTGCACTTACTGTTACTGCATGTTGCTCTGCAATGCCCACATCAAAAGCCCTGTCCGGCATTTTGTCCATCATATATTTTAATGAGCAGCCGGAAGGCATGGCTGGGGTAACACCAAATATTTTCTCGTTCTGTTCTGCTAATTCTATAATAGTATGGCCAAATACATCCTGGTACTTTGGCGGCTGGGGCAGATCGAATTTTTTCTTTTGTATTTCACCGGTTATCTTATCAAACAAACCTGGTGCATGCCATTTGGTCTGGTCTTTTTCTGCAAGAGCATATCCCTTTCCTTTGGTAGTAATGATATGCAGAATTTTTGGACCTGGAATATTTTTCAGGTCTTTTAATGTATCAACCAATTTGGCCACATTATGTCCATCTATCGGACCAAAGTAGCGCAACTTTAATGCTTCAAATAAATTAGATTGACTACTCACCATTCCTTTCAGGCCATCTGTCAATTTATGCGCCATGGCTCTGCTGAAATTTTTACCCACCGGTAATTTCCCAAGCAGTTTCCATACATCGTCTTTTACTTTATTATAAGTTGGTGATGTGGCAATATCAGTAAGGTATTCTTTCAATGCACCTACATTTGGATCAATGCCAATTCCGTTATCGTTTAAAATGATAAGCATATCTGCATTAGCAACACCAGCATGGTTCATGCCTTCAAAAGCCATTCCCGCCGTCATTGAACCGTCGCCAATAACGGCTACAACTTTTCTATCCTGTTCACCTTTATATTTGGCAGCCATCGCCATACCCAGTGCTGCTGATATAGAGGTGGAAGAATGTCCAACACCAAATGTATCATACTCACTTTCGCTTCTTTTAGGAAATCCGCTAAGCCCCTGGTATTTTCTATTCGTATGGAAATTATCCCTTCTGCCAGTCAATATTTTATGACCGTATGCCTGATGACCTACATCCCAAACTAATTGATCGTAAGGAGTATTGTAAACGTAATGTAATGCAGTAGTAAGTTCAACTACACCCAGGCTGGCTCCAAAATGTCCGCCATGCACACTTACTACATCAATAATGTACTGACGCAGCTCATCACAAACCTGGTGCAACTTTTCACGGGAAAGTTTCTTAAGATCCTCCGGAGAGTTAATAGTCTTTAAAAGTGAGCCTGGTGTGATTTCCATGTATGCTTTTTTGACGTGGCAAAAATACTGTTTTCCGTTCAGCCCTGCCTACCGGCAGGCAGGCTTTTTTGCTAAAGATTGTATAACACTATTTTGGGATGAAGGTTCTGAAAGCCAGCATTAATGCCCAAACGGACTCATAATGGGCTTCCATTTGTAAAAGTTATCTGCCACTGGTATATTTACAAGCGGTACCACCTTTATTAATTGGGTAGCTTTGACATTATGTTTATTGGCAAATCAAGATATTGGGCATTTCAGGCCATGGGCTGGGGCTCATTTATCCTATTGCACCTGTTTTTCAACTGGTCGCTGGGTAAATTGCAGACTGGTGATGACAGGGAATTGTTCTTTACTAAAATCGGCATATTTATTATGCTTGGGTTAGTGATGACGCATATTATGCGTCTCTTTATTATCCGGCTAAACCTGCTGCAAAAAAAGCTGGAACGCCAAATTGTTCAGTTTGTATTACTGACACTAATTTTTTCTTACCTCAGCGCTTATTCTGATTTTTTATTACGACAGGAATTTGACCTGCTTTCTAAAAATGAAGGCGACCTGCTTCCCAAAAACAATATTGTTTTACTGATATTAAATAATTCACTTTCTTTCTTTGTTTATTATTTTATATGGAGTGGGATTTACTTTATGTATCACTACATTTCAAAAAGTAGGAAGCAACAATTGGATACACTGCGATTGGAATCATTGGTGAAGGAATTGGAATTGCAAACC
This sequence comes from Bacteroidia bacterium Ga0077558, assembly GCA_001464625.1. Lineage (GTDB taxonomy): Bacteria > Bacteroidota > Bacteroidia > Chitinophagales > Chitinophagaceae > JJ008. The sequence continues at coordinate 11,338 of LNFJ01000013.1, forward strand.
ATCAAAGCTCATATCAATCCTCATTTTATTTTTAATTCGTTGAATAGCATTCGGGCATTAGTAGATGAAAATCCGCAACGGGCAAGAAAAGCTGTGACAGAATTAAGTAATATTCTGCGCAGCAGTATGCAATCAGAAAAAATGGAAACGGTGCCGCTTGAAAAAGAATTATACATCGTTAAGGACTATCTGGCATTGGAGAATATGCGTTTTGAAGACCGCTTAAAAATTGAGTATGATATAGATGATGATACGCTGAGTCAACCGGTGCCACCGATGATGTTGCAAACATTAGTAGAGAATGCAATTAAACACGGCATCAGCAAACAAATAAATGGCGGTGTGGTGAAAGTGATCTCAGCATTTAAAAATGATTTTCATCAGTTGATCGTACAGAATACCGGGCAATTAAACGGCACTGTTAATACAGAAGGCTTTGGGCTTTCCAGTACTACCAACCGGTTAAGTTTATTGTATGGTGATAAGGCAAGTTTTGGAATCAAACAAATAAATGGTTCATTAGTAGAAGCCAAAGTATTGATACCAGTAAGTATCGACTAACTTCTAAATTAAATAGATTTATTAACGTTCACGAGAAAAATTAATAATGATGAAAGCAATTATTATAGATGACGAACGATTAGCAAGAGCAGAGTTAAAAAAACTATTGCAGGATTTTCCAGAAGTTGAAGTGATTGATGAAGCTGCCAATGCAGAAGAAGGCATCAGCAAAATAGAAAACTTGCACCCTGACCTTATTTTCCTGGATATACAAATGCCGGGTAAAACAGGGTTTGATATGCTTGCTCAATTAGAAAGAACACCGCAGGTAATTTTTACCACCGCATACGATGAATTTGCTTTGAAAGCATTCGAAGTAAATGCATTGGATTATTTATTGAAACCGGTAGAACCCAAAAGACTGGCTGACGCTATTCAAAAATTGCATGCACTAGAGAGTAAAGAACCGAGGGCCGAAGCAGAAAATTTCAACAATAGTATACTCTCCGAAGCAGACCAGGTTTTTGTAAAGGATGGCGAACGTTGCTGGTTTGTAAAATTGAGTGAGATACGTTTGTTTGAAAGTGTAGGAAATTATGCCAAAGTATTTTTTGGTCCTAACAAACCGCTTATTCTTAAATCACTCAATGCGCTGGAAGAAAGATTAGATGAAAAAACATTTTTCAGGGCTAATAGAAAGCATATTGTCAACCTCCGCATGATCGATAAGATTGAACCATACTTTAATGGTGGTTTGCTATTAGATTTAAAAGGCGGTGAAAAAATTGAAGTAAGTCGCCGTCAAACGGTGAAGTTTAAAGAAATGATGAGTCTATAATTAAAAAAAATTGAAACCCCATAAATGAAATATTCTTTTGCATCTGTAATATCCCTCTGCTCTATTTCCCTCTTTTTATTGTCTTCCAACTGTAGTGCGCAAAAAGGCACAACAGGTAGCAACGATATTAATACCATTATCAATTTAAAAGAAGTAGAACGTATTGAAAAAGTGTTAGCCGCAGATGATATGCGGGGAAGAAGAACTTTTTCTCCGGAAATAGACAAGGCGGCAGATTTTATTGCGGCAGAATTTAAAGCTATCGGGTTACAAACATGGGATAACAGTAGCAGCTTCCGCCAGGGCTTTGCGATGGTACGACCCAAATTTATCAGCGCATCTGCTGTTTTGGATAGAGTGCCTGTTGAACAAAAAGATATTGTTGCAATTACTTGTCAACCCCAATTAAAAATTGATGACCGTTCCGGTTATGAAAAAGCATATATAAAAGCTGGTGCTAATCTGCAAACTACTGCGAGAGGATTTGTTCGGGGCAATAAAAATATGCTGGTATTAGTTGATAAAAGTTTTGCCAATAGTTTTGGTAACCTGGCAAGATTAAAATCAACTATGTTTAAATCAACAACTAATGTGGTGTTTATTTTGTCTGATGCAAATCCGGATACATGGTCGGTAGAAGCAACACATGAAATAACAGAACAAAAATTAGCGAATGTAGTTGGCATATTGCCAGGTAAATCTAAGAAAGATGAATATGTAGTTTTCTCCGGCCACTATGACCATATTGGTGTAGGCAAACCTGTTGATGGCGATTCCATTTTTAATGGCGCCAATGATGATGCAGCAGGAATAACCGGGGTCATAATGCTGGCGAAGTATTTTAAAGCATTAAATAATAATGAAAGAACTATCGTGTTTGCTGCTTTTACAGCGGAAGAAGTAGGTGGCTTTGGTTCGCAATATTTTTCCCGCCAGTTTAATGCTGACAAAGTAATGGCGATGTTTAATATTGAAATGATTGGTACAGAAAGTAAATGGGGAAAGAACTCAGCCTACATTACCGGGTATGAAAAAACAAATATGGGAGAGTTATTAGCGAAGGATCTGGAAGGCACTGCTTTTCAATTTCATTCTGATCCTTATCCAACACAACAATTATTTTATCGTTCGGATAATGCTACGCTGGCAAGATTGGGAGTTCCGGCACATACCATATCTACTTCTAAAATGGATGTGGAGCCACACTATCATAAATTGACTGACCATGTGGAAACACTGGATTTAGTGAATATGACGGAAGTAATTAAAGCGATAGCACTGAGTTCAAAAAGTATTGTGGCTGGTACTGCAACGCCTACAAGGGTGAAGGTAGAAGAGTTGAGGTAACGAACTTATTTATGGAAATCAAATGATGAAGAGTCTCATAAAAACTTATGAGACTCTTTTTTATTGTAGCAGTATCACTTTTTGCAAATACTGTTAAGTCACAGGTTTCTATTCAAGGTCAGTCAAATTCGAAGAGTGAAATTGAGTATCCACCCAATTCTTCATTAGATTCAAATTTGGCCTTCTTTTGTATTTTAGAGGAAGAGGCAACAATTGATATTGTAAAATGGAACTCTTTCTTAGTTGAGAATCTTACATTGGGTTCATTAGAAGCAAACAAAATTCCTCCGGGAACTTACAGGCTCATCGTACAGGTTATTATAGATAAAGATGGAAGAATCAATTCTGCAAAAGTGTTAAATGACCAAGGTTATGGTTTAGGAAGCAAGGTTTCCCAAGTATTATGCTCAAACAAAATCCTTTGGACTCCAGCAAAAAGAAATGGTCGCATTGTGAAAAGTTACAGAACTCAGCCAATTACTTTTATTATTGATGAAGAAGAGTATTGTGAAGAATTACCGAAAGGTTTTATGCTTTAACCGGCACACTATGCACCGCCGATGCCATCTCTTTAATTAAAGATGCATCTTTTTCAATGGCATTACCAACCACAATTACATCAGCACCTGCTTTGCAATTGAGGTAAGCTTTTTCTGGTTGTAGAATACCACCGCCTATAATAAGAGGAACTTCGATATGTTTAGCAACAGCCTCAATCATGCTTTCAGTAATTGGTCGCTTGGCACCACTGCCCGCATCCATATAAATTAATTTCATGCCGAGCATTTCACCCGCCATTGCCGTACACATGGCAATTTCATTTTTATCAGCAGGTACAGGAGCTGCATTGCTGATATAGGAAACAGTTGTAGGAGCACCACCATCCACCACAATATACCCGGTGGGCATTATTTCCAATCCACTTTGTTTTACAAAAGGAGCAGACACTACATGTTGTCCGATTAATAATTCTGGGTTACGGCCAGAGATCAATGACAAATACAATAAAGCATCTGCGTATTTACTAACTTGAGATGGGCTGCCGGGAAAAAGAATAACTGGAATATCGCAGCTCTGTTTAATGTGCTTTACACATTCATCGAGGTGGTTGGAGATTACCAAGCTGCCGCCTACCAGTAAATAATCAACTTTTGCGGAAATAGAAAGTTCGATCAAATCATCCAGCACAGCGGTATTGACCTTGTCGGGGTCAATTAGTACAGCAAACGACTTTTTGCCGTGCTGTTTCTTTTCTGTCAATGTGTTATAAATCGCTGACTTCATCCGGTACCGCTTAGGCTTTGTTTCTACAACCTAAGGTAGGCTGCCGCTTGTAAAACATGGTTTTTTGTAAACTGGCTGCCTCTTCCATTTACGTACTGGTTCAAATAGCCGATTTCCAGATCTGCTTTTGCACTTAACCGGTAACCAGTGGCCAGGTATAACCGATTTTGTTCGAAGAATTTTCCGTTCACTGCTTCGGTATTGCCAAAGTTTACAAACACTTCGTTTTGTAAAGCAGCAAACATCCCTTTTTTAAATTCAGCTGTTTTTTTAAAAGGAAGAATATTGCGGATAAAATAACGAAAACGATTTGCATAGTTAGGTCCATCAGAAAGTTGATTACCACCTATCACACTTTTTCCAATAAAACGTTGTTCAATTCTAAAACGATGGCTGACTAAAATTTTTTTCAACCTATGACTAACAATTAATTGTTCCCAAATGCGATGCTCTGGTGTATGTCCGTATAAATCCCCAACTATTTTTTTATTTCTTATATAAGCATGACCTGCAGTGATGATTATATTTTTATTGACATGATAATTTAATCCTGTGCGAAATAAAAATGTTTGCAGTTGTTTTATTTC
>LNFJ01000014.1 GCA_001464625.1 Bacteroidia bacterium Ga0077558
GATTGGGCGATGAATGAAATGATGGCTGACAGGGATTATCTCTATAGCAGTGTAGTGAAAGACAATTATTTTTTAGGGGTAGTATTAGCCAAGAAATACAAATTCTTGCGCATCGCTTATAATATTTTCATGTATGGATTGATCATTTCAATGCTGGCATTTGCTCTTGCATTTATAATGCCCGCACCTGTTGAAGTATATGCGCCACCACAATAAAAAATATTTAGTCATACGAAAATGCCTTCAATAATTGAAGGCATTTTTTTGTTTAGTACCTTTTATTTAGGTAGATGTGCAATCAGTTCTACTTCCAGTCTTGCTTCATGCATAAATAAACGATTCACCTGCATCCAGGTAGCCGCCGGAAAATCGCCTTTATAAAAAACCTTACGGGCATCATTATATCGCTTCATCGCTTCCATATCTGTAGTATATAGATTTTCTTTTACCACATTCTGAAAAGTGGCGCCATAACTTTTCAATGATTTTTCCAATGCCCGGTACACACTGGTAATTCCTTCCGGTGTTACATCCAATGCTACTGCACCGGATATGTACAACACATTATCCACTTTTACTACCTGCACATAACCTGCACTGGTATCCTGCTTCAACGGATCATCCCAATGCCATTTGTCTTTTTGTATGGTATTGTTTTGTGCCTCTATGGTTAACAAAAAAGCACATTGAAATAAAAAAATCAATCCGACTAACTTTTTCATAAAAAATACTTTTGACGAATTTAATAATGGATGGTATTTACTAAATCAAAAAATCCACCAGCGGTAGCCGAGCTTATTCCTTTCGTAACAATTCGGCATTGGCCACCCGCATTACAAAATATGGATTCTGTGCATTTACCCGTTTGATGATTAGGTAAAATGGCTTATCGAAAACCATTCGCTTGGGTTTTGCTTTGGGAGCTATCGAAGTTGCAGAATCTATTACTGCCATTACTGCCTCACTCTCCACAACAGCTCCAGTTTCATTGAGTACAAAACCTGTTCGCTGGTAAGCTGTTTTAATGATTTTATCGTCATTGCCCACATAAAACACCTGGCCTTCCAGCTTTTTATAATTCGTTTCTATATTGAAACGAATTTCCGGAATGGAAAAAATATCCTCCTTTTGAAAAATATAGTTTCCAGCTGATACGCTGCTGGCCTTTTCATTTATGCCAACTTTTACCAGCTCATTTGTTTTATTCACTGCTTCAGCAAGGCTGGTCATTTTATCTAATCCTTTTACCAACAGAATTTCCTGTAAGCTATCCTTCGGTTTGAGTTTCAATATAAAATTATCATCGTTGGCATAATAAAGAATATCGCTGATCGATACAGCATCTTCATCGAAATAATACATGCCAAAGGCCTTCACTTTTGCTTTGTCAAAAACCATCATTGTATCGGCTTTGTGCAGCTCTGTAGTAAATGGCAATGTTTTATTAAAGAAGGCTTTGGCTATTATTTCATTACCACTCACCAATGCTTCTACGTTATACTCATCATGGGTGAGTGCATTTTTATAAGTAGAAGATTGTGTCAGCAATTTTAATTCAGCAGAGTTGCTGTCGCTGATGGATATAACGCCATTCAAAATTGATTGGATGGTATCCCATGCATACAAAAGCGTTGGAGCATAAATTATATTCTTAGATTCATCAACCGGGTTTTCTAAAGTGGCAGCGAAATCAGTTTGTGTAAGACTATCCAGGCGGATTATTCCAGGCAAATCACTCCACTCTTTTTCCTTCTCTTTTTCTGTTGTTTGGCAAGAGTTTAAAGCAAATAAAAAAATGAGTGCTGAGACGACCGGTTTATACATTTGGAAATTTTGATTTAAAATACTCCATTAACTGCATCAAAGCAAAAAACCCTTTGCTAATAGCAAAGGGTTTATAAAAAAAGTATGAAAATCAATTCTACTCGGCCAACATCTCCTCCAGCTTCATCACCAATTCTGTTTTAGTTATTGGCACACCCATTATTTTATTGTAGCCCTTCGCATCCACATAATACACATCACGAATGATCTTTATCAACTGACCATTATTGATCTCCGGTATTAATACCGTATCGAAGTTCTTAATAATATCGCCCAGGTTTTTAGGGAAAGGACGTACATAGCGCAAATGTGCATGACTGATGGCATGACCCTTCGCCTGCAATTCTGATAGTGCAGATTTAATAGCACCATAGGTAGAGCCCCAGCCCAGCACCAATATCTTTCCTTTCTCCGGGCCGCTATCTAATTTTTGTTCTGGAATATATTCAGCGATCTTATCTACTTTTTCCTGGCGGATCTTCACCATCAACTGGTGGTTTTCGGGTTCGTAACTGATATTACCGGTTACGTTTTGTTTTTCTAATCCGCCGATGCGATGTTCCAATCCGGCAGTGCCGGGTATAGCCCAGGGTCTTGCTAATTTTTCATCTCTTGAGTACGGTTGCAATTTTTCTTCCTGGTCGCCCAACTGTGTTTTAAATTTTACGGGTATAGGTCGTAATGATTCTGAATTAGGAAACTTCCACGGCTCTGCACCGTTAGCAATATAACCATCGCTTAAAAAAATAACCGGTGTCATATGCTGCACAGAAATTCGTACCGCTTCATACACCGCATCAAAACAATCAGCAGGAGTAGATGCAGAAACGATCGGCATCGGGCATTCACCATTTCTACCATAGTAGGCTTGTAACAGATCGCTTTGTTCTGTTTTGGTAGGAAGACCTGTTGATGGGCCACCTCTTTGTATATCGATGATCAATAATGGAATTTCAAGCATAACTGCAAGCCCCATTGCTTCACCTTTTAATGCCATACCGGGGCCAGAAGTAGTAGTAACACCCAATGAACCGCCATAGGCTGCACCAATAGCAGAGGTAATAGCCGCAATTTCATCTTCGGCCTGGTAAGTACGAACACCAAAATTTTTATACTTCGCTAATTCATGTAAAATATCTGATGCAGGAGTTATGGGATAAGAACCAAGGAACATCGGCAAACCACTTTTTTGCGAAGCAGCGATCAATCCCAATGATACGGCCTGGTTGCCCATAATGGAACGATAAGTGCCCGGATCCATTTTTGCTTTCTCTACGGTGTAGGTAGTGGAGAAAATTTCGGTAGTATCTGCATAGTTATAACCGGCCTGCAACACTTTTACATTGCTCTCAAATATCTCAGGTTTCTTACCAAATTTTTCTTTCAGGAAACTGATGGTATTCTCCATATCCCGGTTGTACATAAAATACAGGAAGCCGAGCACAAACATATTTTTGGCCCTGTCCTTTTCCTTCATGCCCATGGTAAAATCCTTCAACGCCTCCCTGGTCATCTTTGTCACATCCATCTTAATCACTTCATAACTTTCAAGGCTGCCATTTTCTATTGGGTTCTCCCCATCCGGATAATTAGCCAGGCGAAGATTTTTTCCATCAAAGCCATCGGTATTAACGATGATCTTTCCGCCTTTCTTTAATGCAGAAAGATTCGTTTTTAATGCGGCAGCATTCATTGCTACTAACACATCGCAGCTATCGCCGGGAGTAAAGATCCTATCGCTGGAAAAACGGAGCTGGTAACCACTTACCCCGGGCAGTGTACCTATAGGGGCCCTTATCTCCGCCGGAAAATCCGGGAAGGTTGAAAGGTCGATACCGAGCATGGCCGTATTGTTAGTGAACTGGGTTCCTGTCAACTGCATCCCATCTCCACTATCGCCGGCGAATTTTATAACTACATCTTGTAATACTTCCTGTTTGCGTACCATAGCTGAATGTTGATGTTGCGAAATTAAACAAGTTATGGGTGGTTTTGGAGGGGAATTTTGGGGATTCTGGGTAGAAACACGGAGTGGTTTGATGTGGGGAGTTGTGTATATTTATGAGATTTCAATAATTGTAGAATGATGAAACATGATTATGGAGAAATTTTTGAATGGGGCCTTAAAGACGGCAAAGTTATCCATATTGACAATGTAGAAAACGGCCTTGCGTGCAACTGCTTTTGTCCAGATTGCGAAGCTCCTTTAGTTGCTTTTAACAGGCAAGGCAATAAGCGAGTTAATCATTTTCAACACAAGAATAAATCTAATTGTACAAATTCTTATGAAACTGCTTTACATTATTTAGCAAAGCAAATAATTCTTGAAACCAAATCACTTACAGTTCCAGACATTTATTTTAGCCTGTCTTCTTATGCACAATCATTTTACGGTGTCACTCATACTTCTGAAAGAAAAATCAATAAGCAAATTTTAAAATTCGACAAAGTTGAAGTTGAAAGGAGCGAACAAAATTTTAGACCGGATCTCAAATGCTATATTAATGAAAAAATTTTATTGATTGAAATTGCAGTAACTCACTTTGTTGATCCCGATAAAAGAGAGAAAATTTTGAACAAGAATATACCTCTCTTGGAAATTGATTTGTCGGAATTTGAAAGAGCAATTCAAAAAGACAAGCTTATCGAAATATTTCGCGGAAAGATTGACAAAATGAAATGGGTTTATAATCCGAAAATTAAAGAAAGGCATCAATTTGCTGAATCTAAAGGTGCCATTGTTAAGAATTATATCAGTAAAAATTTAGACTCCCATAAAATCTACGGCAAAGATCACAACATCTATGATTGTCCTATTTACAAGAATATCTACGACAAAATTAAAGTCGAAGATGAATGCTATAGATGTCGATACTTTGTTGGAGAATATCAAGGCGTCTACGAAATTGGCGATGAGCAACCAAAATTTCCAGACACAACACTTGAATGTGTAGGACATAAAGCAAATGAATTTGACAAACTATTGAAATCAGTAGGGATAAAAATTAAAGAGTAATATTCTAAGAATTTTTTACAAATAACTTACCCAAAAATGTAAATCAATGATAAATACAGTCAATAGTAATCTTGTACAAAGTGTTTTCTTCTTAAAAATTGGAAACTCAACTGGAAGTTCTTTCACAATAACTATAAAAGATAAACAATACTTAGTTACTGCAAAACACATCTTTGAAGGATTTCAAGATAAGTCAGAAGTAGAAATAGAAATATTTCACGAAAAAGTTTGGAAAAAACTTAGTGCTGAATTATGGCTTCATCCAAAAGTTAAGATTGATGTCTGTGTACTTAAGTTATCTAATCAAATTGCCCATAAATATGAATTTGCAACGGACTCGAATTTATATTTCGGGCAAGACCTCTTTATGCTGGGATTTCCTTATGGGCTCTACCAAGATTCAGGCGATATTAACAGAAATTTTCCAATGCCATTTGTCAAAAAAGCCTGCTTCTCTGCAGCAAGTGCTCAAGAGGAGCATGGAACAATATTTTTTTTGGACGGGCACAATAATAAAGGCTTTTCCGGCGGCCCAGTTTGCTATTACGATTTCAATAATAAAAAAACTTATATAGTTAGTGTAATCTCAGGGTATATTCCCCAAGAAGGCTCAATCAAAACACCATTTGGAGACTGGAAATATAATGAGAACTCCGGAATCGTGATATCATATGGAATAAAATCTGTTATGGAATTGATCGAATCAAATACCACTTCTACTAAATGATTTACTACATATTTGGTTAAAGATTAAATTTTCATTTACTAAAAAAGACGCAATGAAGACAGAAAAATTAGCAGTAATTGATGAAATGACTTCTCCTTTATTTAGGATTATGTCTATCCACAACGATGATGACGCTGTAAGAAGACAATATGATAATAATATTTGCGCATTCCATATAGGTGATGGTTACATACTTAGCGTTGCGCACAATCTGAGAGTTGAGGCTACTATTTTTAAATCTATTACTGACGTTCGATACCAAGCAGATATTATACCTTATTTAAACCCAAATGAAGTTTTGCTTTTCAACCAATGTTTTCCACTTGACAATGTTACGCATAAAAGATATATGAACATTGCCGACCAGAATAATCTACCAATTCTTGTTGAAACATTGAAGCGTATAAATTTTGACTCCAGGTGGGTTACTTTGTATCAAAATCAAATTTGTAAGCCATACTTAATTATACAACAACGCACCAATCAATTTTATAATAATGTAGCTGCACACGGCGAATTTAACAATGCAATGACTTTATTAGATCCCAACTCACAGCGACAAACATATTTAATTGAAACAGAATTAATCGAAGCATTTTATGAAGACGATATCGCATTGTATAAAATTATTAATACACCGCAGAACATTATCGATTTAATTCCGAGCTTCGAAATAGATACTGAAATTTATGACGTATCAAATCGAGATTTTTTCTGTGTTCAAAGTGCACCATCAGATTTAAATCCTGGAAGAATGATAAATGAAGCCCATATCGATGGCCTTATTGATCAGTATACAAGGTTTGGTGACAGAATTGGTGGAAATTACAATCTTCAAGGACTACGTTATTTAATTAAAGGATATTTCCGTTTTGGCTCTTCGGGTGCACCCTATATAAAATTCAATAACGAGACAAATACTTTTAAAGTAAATGCAGTGCAAAGTGAAGCCTGCCCAATACAATTGACAATTAAAAACGATAGAAATGGAAATTTGCAATGGGTTAATGCAATTGCAACACCTATTGCAAATGTAATTGATAGAATCAATGGCCACAAAAATGCCTAAGAATCGCTAATAAGGCTATGTGTTAGTAAGTAAATAATTATACTTTTAAAAGGTTGGCCCCTTCGATATTTCTTAATAGAATATTTAAATTTTACAACTTCTTTATCTCTCCCAACTTCAACCCCGTCATCTTTTTTATAGCCTCATCATCTATTCCAGATGCTTTCATTTTTTTTGCAATCACTAAGGCTCCTTCTTTTAATATTCTTTTCTCATCCATCTGCTTTTACAACTGCTGCATTTCTAACTGGTCTTTTTCAATAATGCGCCAGGTGTCGGGGTTTTCAAATGGTATATCAAATTGATATTTCCCTTCCATCAACCAAACCCTCCACCCGTACAACCTCCCATATAATTAAGGCTATCTTTGGCAATGCCTGCAAATAATTTCAATATCTCAGGTTTAACCGATGAGCAGGTTATTCTGGCAAGAAAAGAATTTGGACAAAACAAATTAGACTACAAAAAAGAAAGCAGTCTCTTCGATACCGTAAAACGCATTGCCAAAGACCCCATGCTGATTATGTTATTGGTGGCTGCATCCATTTACTTTATCAGCGGCAAAACGGGTGACGGCATTTTCCTAACGGCGGCCATCGTATTTCAAACTTCCATTTCCTTATATCAATACTCCAGAAGCAAAAATGCATTAGACAAGCTGAAAGATTTTTCGCAGCCGCATTGTAAAGTAATCCGCAATGGCAACATTGAAGAAATAAAAAGCGAAGACCTGGTGGTGGGTGATAGCCTGATGGTGGAAGAAGGAACGGCTATTACTGCCGATGGAAGCATTTTACACTCCAACGATTTTTCTGTCAATGAATCCATTCTTACCGGAGAATCGTTTGCTGTTTTTAAGGATAAAACAAAAGAAGATCATTTTATTTATAACGGCACCACTGTTGCCAGTGGCTTAGCTATTGCAACCATTACTGCTATTGGCAACGAAACCAAGCTCGGTAAAATTGGAAGCAGTTTAGAAAGTATCCAGGAAGAAAGAACACCGCTGGAAATACAAATTGCCAATTTTGTAAAGAAGATGGCCATTGCAGGGGCGGTAGTTTTTTTAATTGTTTGGGCAATTAATTACTGGCATTCGCACAATTTGCTCAATAGTTTATTGCAATCGCTTACACTGGCCATGAGCATTTTGCCCGAAGAAATTCCTGTAGCATTTACCACTTTTATGGCCCTGGGTGCATGGCGGTTAATGAAAATGGGCATCGTAGTAAAGCAAATGAAAACGGTTGAAACATTAGGCAGTGCCACCGTTATTTGTACCGATAAAACAGGCACCCTTACTGAAAACAAAATGAGTTTGGCAAAGTTGTTCTTGCTGTCATCCAATAAAATTTCCGAACCAACTGAAACACTGACGGAAGAGGAAAAAGAATTGGTGGAAATGGCCATGTGGGCTAGCGAACCAATCCCCTTTGATCCGATGGAAGTAGCCTTGCACCACACTTACACCACTCTTCTGCAAAATGATGAAAGACCGCACTATAAACTCATTCATGAATATCCATTAGGCGGCAAACCGCCTATGATGACCCATATTTTTCAAAACACAAAAGGTCACCGCATCATAGCAGCGAAAGGTGCTCCCGAAGCATTGATGAATGTTTCCAAACTTAATGAAGCTGAAAAACAACAAGTACATGCTGCCATTGAGCAATTGGCGACCGATGGGTATAGAGTGCTGGGGGTTGGCATCTCACATTTTGAAGGAGATAAATATCCGGCAAAACAACAGGAGCTGTCATTTGAATTTAAAGGTATCGTTGCCTTTTACGATCCTCCTAAAAAGAACATTCAAAAAGTACTAGAAGATTTTTATACTGCAGGCATTGCTGTAAAAATTATTACCGGCGATAATGCAGCTACTACAGCAGCTATTGCCAAACAAGTTGGTTTTAAAGGTTATGAGAAAACGATTACAGGAGATGAGTTGATGAAATTAGATGAAGCTGCTTTGAAAACCTGCGTAACGGACACTGCTATTTTTACCCGTATGTTCCCGGAGGCCAAATTAAAAATTATCAATGCCTTAAAATCGAACAATGAAATAGTGGCTATGACAGGTGATGGTGTAAATGACGGACCTGCCTTAAAAGCAGCACATATTGGAATAGCCATGGGTAAAAAAGGAACAGAAATAGCTAAACAGGCAGCATCATTGATCTTGGTAGAAGATGATCTTTCAAAAATGGTAAATGCTGTTGCAATGGGCAGAAAGATCTATACCAATTTAAAAAAGGCCATTCAATATATTATTTCCATCCACATACCAATCATACTAACAGTCTTTATTCCGTTGGCTTTAGGATGGATGTATCCTAATATTTTTTCACCCATTCATATTATTTTTTTAGAAATAATAATGGGGCCCACCTGTTCCATCATTTACGAAAATGAACCGATGGAAAAGAATACAATGTCGCAGAAGCCTAAAGCATTAACAACTACTTTCTTTAATTGGAAAGAACTTTCCATCAGCATCATTCAGGGATTAGTAATAACGGCAGGAACGTTGTTTGTGTATCAGTATTCCGTTAGTAATGGTTACGATGAAGCATTGACAAGGACCATGACATTTACGGTGTTGATAACAGCAAACATTTTCTTAACCTTAATTAACCGTTCCTTTTATTATTCTATACTAACCACCTTGAAGTATAAGAATAACATGGTGTTGTTCATTATTTTTCTTACCATCGCTATCGTTGGGCTTATCCTGGTCGTAAAACCATTGACGTCATTTTTTGAATTTGAAACACTAAATTTTCAGCAACTATTAACTTGTGTTGCCATTGGTTTCATTTCAGTAATCTGGTTTGAAATTGTAAAACTGATTAAAAGAGTAAAAACAAGAACCGACAGAAAATAAATGATATCAAAGCCTGACTGCGCCCCCACTTTGCAATACTCTTCAGGTTGACAACTTTCTATAAAGTTGTCAACCTGAAGAGGGTCTTACTCCCTGCCATCAAACAAATTACCCAGGCCACCCAGCACACTGCCTTCTTCCTTTCGTTTGTAAGTGCCGTAAGCAATGATTCGTACGGCAAGACGGCTGATAGGTAATGATTGTATCCAAACTTTTTCGCCGTTGTTGGTGTTTCCTCCACCAACTGAATAACATAAATACTCCCAGCTTTTCGAAAAGGCGAAGCACCAGGATAGCTACTGGCTTTTACCTGGCATTGTAAGAGAAGAAATAAAAAAGATTAACCCGGCTATTGCAATACTGCATACCCAAATAAAACAGAAAAGTCGATGCACCAAATCAATACCCTGTTATTGCTGGTGTAATTGATGGCAGAAGAAAGTTCATAAGAAAAATTTCCATTAACCGCTTTCAGCACACCAATTTCCTGGTAAGGGGAGCCACTATTATTTGGCGATAACCAAACCCGGAGATCAGGTCCGTTATCCGAACGAAAATTCTCAAACACTAAGAATTTTTTTCCGCTTGCATCAGCTATAACTTTTACTGTACCGCTGGTAGGATGGCCATTGGATACAAAATTGCCGCTTGAAATTACTGTACCAGTTGGTAAATTTTCTTCTGCACTCGCCGGTGTATTTTTTCCGCAGGATGAAAAGAGAACAATTAAAATTGCTAGTAAGCTGATAGAATACTTCATAAAGTAAAATTTTTAGGGATTTAAATTTCCCCGGCACCTTACACGGTGCCGGGAAACATGTTTACACTCAACCTTAACCAATGGTTTACATACCTTCTTTCATAGGGGCATTTTTCAATGCGGCTATAATAGCTGCGGCTGGTTCAGCCACACTAATTTTACCGGTAATTTTTCCTGTTTCTATACTTACTAAAAACACCATACCGGTAGCCGCTTCTTCTTTTACTGCCGCATATACTTTATGTTCTTTCAATACCTGTTTCGACTTTTTGGTAGTCGTTTCATTTGTGAGGTCGTTCATTACAATAAGGATATCAGAATTTTCAAAAACGGGGGTCACCTCTTTCATCATTTTATTGCCATTTTGCTGGCATACATGGCACCAATCGGCTTTATTAACCACTGCAATTACTTTAGCAGTTGTTTGGGCATGCATCGTTAACCCCGCCAGTAAAAGGGCTAAAAAGAAGAACGTAATTTTCAGGTTTTTTGATTTCATATTTTTAAAATATTTTAATTAACAAATGCAGCAGGTTAGTATTATTAAAGAACCCTCGCTGCAATAAACATGGATATAATAATACAGGTTGAAAAAAAAGTAATGCCGGTAATTAAAAGCTTACTATTTATCTGTTGTTCTTTCATACAGTCGGTTTTATGCCTGTTTAACACAAGCGTTAAAAAATAAATTATGTTTTCAACAGAAACGAATTAAAATAAAAGGCCTCTTAAATCAAATACACAGATAGCATAAAAAAGGTTTTCAGGATAAAAAAATAATTTCTTCCTTTTACTGAATTTTTTTTTGATATTTACTATTGAAAAATCTTTTTTGCAACAACCACATTATACAGAAGCCGAATTAGTAGCTGCGCTAAAGCGTTATGACAATGTTGCTTACCAGTATTTATACCTCAACTACAGGAGTGCCATTTATAATAATATATTACAGATAATACCTGCAACAGAAACGGCTAACGATGTGTTACAGGATGTGTTTGTACAGGTTTGGAAAAATATTGAGAAATACGATACCAGTAAAGGCCGCTTATTCACCTGGCTATTAAAGCTTACCAGAAATATGGCTATAAACCAAACAAGAATAAAAAATTTTAAAGTCCATAGCCAAAACGAAGACATTACTAATTACGTTACTTCTATTGAAAATAAAAATCCTGATGAAACAGCGGTTCATCATATTGGCTTAAGACAACAGGTTCACAAACTAAGAGCCGAGTATAAAGATGTTGTAGAGCTGGCTTATTTTCAGGGTTTTAAACAAGATGAAATAGCCCAGTTGTTGCAACTGCCGCTGGGCACAGTAAAAACTAGGCTACGAAATGCAATTATTGAACTTAGAAAGGAGCTTGTATAAATGGATATAAAAAATTACATAGCATCCGGTATTATAGAATTGTATGTAATGGGTCTTTGCACTGCAGAGGAAGAAACTGAGCTTATTGAACTGCGGCAGCAATACCCTGAACTAGACCGTGCAATTCTGGAATATGAAGAGCAAGTGGAAAATAAGATGCAGCAAAACGGCACTTTACCCGCTGCAGCAGTTGATGAAAAAATATTAAGCCAATTAGCTTCCCTTAAGCCTCCTGCAGATATTATTAATATGCCGCAGCAGGCATCAGTTAAAAACATTCACCGCCCTGCGAACTGGTGGAAAGCTGTCGCTGCTGCTGCCATTCTGCTTTTTGTAATTAGTGGTTATTATAACTATGTGTTATTGAAAAAAAATGACCGTCTGAAAAGTTTGGCAACTACGGGCACAAGTACTGAAACATTACCGCTTTCTGATTATACAGTAATAACTAATCCTGCTATTACACCTGTAGCTATGTATGGAGTGGGTACACATGCAATATGCCGTTGTACTATGTTCTGGGATAAAAAAACAGGCAAAGCCTATATCATGATCCATCATTTACCTAAATCTTCTTCTTCTAAAGATTATCAGCTATGGGCAGAAGCAGACGGAAAAGTGGTAAGTATTGGAATAATTAATGATAGTATAAGAGGCCGTTTTATTGAAGTTGAAAATGTACCTGCTAATGCTATCGCCTTTTCGGTAACCCTGGAAAAAGCAGGCGGCAACAGCAGCCCCACAGTTGCCGAAACTTATCTTGCCGGTAAGATCTAATCCATTATAAAATTCCTTATGAAAAATAAATTACTGCTGATCGTTTTTACATTAACCTGTGTTGATTTATTTGGTCAGGTATTATTAACCGATAGTATACCCGTTCGGCTAAGCTATATCAATGGCGAAAGGCTTGGAAATAATAACCGGATTGATTGGAAAGTAGCCTGCTTTTTACAACATGCTAATTTTGAAATTCAGCGTTCGGCAGATAATATCAATTTTGAAACGGTACACAGTTTTCAGGCGGACGAACTACGATGCAGGGAACCGTTTTTTTATACTGACAATACTGCTACATCTGACAAATCATTTTATCGCATAAAAGTAGGTGATATTGATGGCCGCTTTTATTCATCCGGTATTATCGCCTTATATAAATCGCCGGACAAAATGGATATCACTGCTATTACTCCCAGCATTAGTACTGGCACATTTAGCCTTCAGGTATCCTCGGCTTCAGCAGATAAAGCTGATATAATTATTACTACATCCGGCGGAAAAATAGTACACCAGCAGTCGCTGCGGATGCAAAAAGGCAACAACACTGTCAATCTAATATTAAATCACCTGCCTGCAGGTATACATTATATAACTATCATAAGTAGTACAAGGCAGGTAAGTAAAAGCAGTTTTATAAAGATTTAAAAAATCCCTACTCCCTTCCATCAAATAAATTACCTAAGCCACCCAGTACACTGCCTTCTTCTTTTCGTTTGTAAGTTCCGTAGGCAATGATTCTTCCTGCAAGACGGCTGATGGGTAATGATTGTATCCATACTTTGCCCGGCCCCTGTAGTTTGGCAAAGAATAATCCTTCACCTCCAAACATAAAATTCTTAACGCCTCTTATAAATTCAATATCAAATTGTGTAGTGGGTGTATAGGCCACTACGCAGCCGGTATCAATCTTTATTATTTCACCGGCTTTCAATTCTCTTTCAACAATAAAACCACCGGCATGTAAAAAAGCAAATCCGTCTCCTTCTAATTTTTGCATAATAAACCCTTCACCTCCAAAAATGCCCACTCCCAATTTCCGCTGCAGGTGTATGCCCACACTTACCCCTTTGGCGGCACAGAGAAAAGCATCTTTCTGGGCGATAATAGTTCCTCCTAATTCCTGCAAATCCAACGGAATGATCTTGCCAGTGTACGGGGCCGCAAAGCTTACTTTTTTCTTGCCCTGTGCTTCGTTGGTAAAAGCGGTCATGAAAAGGCTTTCACCCGTCAGCACTCTTTTTCCGGCACTCATCAATTTGCCAAGAAAACCTGTTGGCTGTTGCGCCGACCCATCGCCAAATATGGTTTGCATCTGGATGCCGTCGTCCATCATCATCATAGCACCACTTTCGGCAATGGCTGTTTCGCTGGGGTCGAGTTCAATTTCTACAAATTGTAATTCTTCACCATGTATTTTATAGTCTATTTCATGGTTGTTGCGGTTAGCATAACTCATAGTACAATAATTTTTTATAAAGTTAGTATTTGAACCACAGAGTCACAAAGACTGGGAGATAGACGGAGTAAATTCTCTGTGAGGCTTTGTGTCACCGTGTCGCCGTGGTTCATATTAATGATAAATGGTGCTTGTTTAAACAGGGGATTGCTTAAATTGCTTGTCCCGCATTTAGGGATTATTTCTAAAATTAATTTTAATGAATATGAAGAAGTCTTTTTTATTGCTCAGCTTTTTTACACTGCTGCTGGCAGGTATTGTAAATGGCCAGGCAAAGTTGGTAGAAAAAGTAACCAAGAAGGGTAACGAGATCGTTATTCCTTACGAAAAGTATGTGTTGCCAAACGGCCTCACGGTAATTGTGCATGAAGATCATAGCGATCCGGTGGTACATGTGGATGTTACCTACCATGTGGGTTCTGCCAGAGAAGAAATTGGAAAATCTGGCTTTGCGCATTTTTTTGAACACATGATGTTCCAGGGAAGTGATAATGTAGCGGATGAACAACATTTTAAAATTGTATCCGATGCTGGTGGCACATTAAATGGAACTACCAACCGTGACCGTACCAATTATTTTGAAACAGTGCCGAGCAACCAGTTAGAAAAAATGTTGTGGTTGGAGGCTGACCGTATGGGTTTTTTATTAGATGCCGTTACACAACGAAAATTTGAGATACAGCGTTCTACTGTAAAAAATGAAAGAGGACAGAACTATGATAACCGGCCTTATGGATTGGCATCAGAAGTAGGTGCCAAGAATTTTTATTCGTATGGTCATCCATACTCCTGGTTAACGATCGGGTATGTAGAAGATTTGAATAAAGTAGATGTAAACGACCTGAAAAATTTCTTTTTGCGTTGGTATGGCCCTAACAATGCTACGGTAACAGTTGGTGGCGATGTGAAGCCTGCTGAAGTATTGAAGTTGGTTGAAAAATATTTTGGGGTAATTCCGGCAGGGCCAAAAGTAGAACCAGTGGTGGTACCGGCAGTAGTATTAGAAGCGGACCGTTATGTTTCTTATATTGATAACTATGCCCGTCTTCCATTACTTACTGTAATTTATCCAACTGTACCGAACTATCATGAAGACATGGCAGCTTTAGCTTGCCTGGCACAGGTATTAGGACAAGGAAGAAATTCTACCTTATTTCAAGAGTTGGTAAAAACACAAAAAGCTTTACAGGCAAGTGCTTTTAGTCAATTGTCAGAATTAGCTGGAGAATTTTCGATTCGCATCACACCGTCACCCGGCAAATCGCTGGCTAATATGGATTCATTATACAGAGCTTCTTTAAAAGCTTTTGCAGCGGTGGGACCTACGGATGATGATATTGCCAAGTTTATTGGCGGTATTGAATCACAATTGATCAATGGTTTGCAAAGTGTGTCTGGAAAAGTTTCTCAGTTAGCAAATTTTCAAACCTTCACTAACAACCCTAATAAAATAGCAGAGCTGCTTACAATGTACCAGGCTGTTACCAAAGAAGATGTAATGCGGGTATTTAATAAATATATCAATAATAAGCCTGCAGTTTACTTAAGTGTATTACCAAAAGGACAGGAAAAATTAATTGCTGCTGCTGATAATTATAAAATAGATTCTTCTAAATACGATGCGCCGGATTATGGTTATGCCGGACTGAAGTATACGAAAGCAAAAGACAATTTCGACAGAAAAAAAATTCCAGGCAACGGTCCTAACCCCATTGTTAAAGTGCCAAAGTTTTGGAGAAAGGATATGCCGAATGGTGTTCGGATGATCGGTTCTGAAAGTACTGAAGTGCCAACGGTTACTGTTACGATCACTATTCCGGGCGGGCATATTTTACAAGCTAGAGATACTGCTAAAATTGGATTGGCTGATTTCTTTGCTGATATGATGAACGAAGACACCAAAAATTATACGGCAGAGCAAATGGCAATCGCCATGCAAAAATTAGGCAGCTCGGTTAATATCGGTAGTAGCTTTGATGGTATCACCATCAGTGTACAATCATTAAAAAAGAATTTAGATGCTACCATGGAGCTGGTACAAGAAAGATTGCTAAATCCTAAGTTTACGGAAGCTGCTTTCACCCGTATACAAAAACAAAATTTAGAAAGCTTTAAACAAGCGAAAG
Source organism: Bacteroidia bacterium Ga0077558 (assembly GCA_001464625.1). Lineage (GTDB taxonomy): Bacteria > Bacteroidota > Bacteroidia > Chitinophagales > Chitinophagaceae > JJ008. The sequence goes on from LNFJ01000014.1 coordinate 16,021, forward strand.
CTGACCCTGCTTCTGTTGCCACTGCTGTTTTTGCTAAAGTAAATTATGGCCCTAACAATATCATGGCCATGAGTGAATCAGGAACAGAACATACGGTAAGAAACATGAAGCTGGAAGACATCCAGAATTATTATGACAACTTTATTACGTCACAAGGAACGAATGTAGTAGTTGTAGGTGATGTAAAACAGGAAGAGATTGTACCAAAACTTGCTTTCCTGAATAAGTTGCCGAATAAAAAAGTGGTTCTTCCAAAAGTAGAAAGCACTCCACCTGCTATTGATAAAACAAAAGTGTTCCTGGTGGATATTCCTAAAGCAGCACAATCGCAATTCCGTGTGGGCTATCCTACCGGTTTAAAATATGATGCTACAGGTGATTATTACCGTGCAATGTTGACTAACTATGCATTGGGTGGTGATTTCAACAGCCGTTTGAATTTGAACCTTCGGGAAGATAAAGGCTGGACCTATGGTGCCCGCAGTGGTTTTAGTGCGGACGAACATGCTGGTGATTTTGAATTTAGTTCCGGCATCCGTGCCGATGCTACGGATAGTGCATTAGTAGAAGTAATGAAAGAGATCAATAATTTCCGCACTAATGGTATTACAGAAGCGGAGTTGAAATTCATGAAAAATTCGTTGGGACAAAGAGATGCCCGTAGTTATGAAACAGGTTTTCAAAAAGCTGGTTTTATTGGTCGCATATTGAATTATAATCTGCCTGCTAACTATGTAGATCAGCAAAATAAAATTCTCGCTAATCTTACCAAGAAAGAAGTAGATGCCGTTGCAAAAAGAACATTGAACCCTGATAAGATGAATATCTTACTAGTGGGAGATAAAGCCAAAATTTTAGAAGGTGTAAAGAAATTGGGTTATGAAATTATAGAGTTGGATGTGGATGGAAAGAAGATTGAGAAGAAAGGATTCTAAGAAACATATTCATTCCGAATTTTAAAAAGCCGCTTGTTTAAGCGGCTTTTTAATTTATATTAAAGTAAGTTTGAGGAAATGACACCTTCTTCTGCAACATATGGTGGTTCAACTACTGAAGAGTACAGTTTTGAAAGTGTAACAGCCGAACACTATCCGCTACTAAAAATTCTTTATAAAAATGCTTTTCATGCATCAGTTGCTGAGAAAGAAATAGAAACCCGGTTTAATACCTCTTCGTTAGGACTTCCGCTGATTGGTTTCATTGCCATACACAACCTTACAAATCATCCTGCTGCATATTATGGGGTTTTCCCTTTTAAAGCAATAGTGAATGGCGAAATAGTACAGGCAGCTCAATCGGGTGATACGATGACACATAGTGAGCATACACGAAAAGGGCTTTTTGTAAAACTGGCACTACTTACCTATGAAGATTGCAGGAAAAAAGGCGTTAAAATATTGATAGGGCAGCCAAACGAAAACTCCTATCATGGATTAGTAAACAAACTTGGATGGAATCACCTGGATGAAGTTGTTCGATGGGATCTCAAATTGAGATTTAAAACATTTCCGGTTTCAAAATTAGTTCTCCGGTTTCCTGCCTTGCGAAAATTTTATTCCCCGTATGCAAAATCAATATTAAAAAAGAGAAGAGCAGAACCGGATTCATTTCAAAACCCTTTACAAACAACTTATGCAAAAGTGAATAGAGATATCCATTATCTTGATTATAAAAAAACAAGTGATAAATTTTTTTTACAGATCGATGGAATTACAATCTGGATAAGGCTTACAGACCTTTTTTGGATTGGTGACTTTAGTGATTATGAAAAAATAACGCCGATGTTTATTAAAAAAATAAAACGATTGGCATTTATATTGGGATATAATACGATTTCGTTCAACCTGAATAAAAGCATTTCTCTGCCACCTGCACTGCAATGTTTCAAAAAAAACGGCAGTCAGGCTTCCTGCTTTTTATATCTGGATGAACAATATAAAGATGTAAATTTTATTTTGACAGCGGCTGATTCCGACACCTGGTAATTTAAACAACGATTATGAGTTCACCCCTTCGGATAGGCATTGTAATAGCAGATACTGGTGAGTTCACCGCATGGGAATCCGAAATGCTCGGGCAACTACTTTCAACTGGTCTTGCTAAAAACTTCTTATTCATTAGTGTTCCTCCAAAAAAAAATGATAGCAAATTTTTATACGGACTCTTTAAAAGATTTGAAGACAACTGGTTTCGCTCCATACCAAATGCCTTTAAAGCTGTACCAATAAAAGAATTATATTCTGCTGCTGAGATCATTTCCTCTTCTGCTGTAAAAAAAGGTATTGTTGATTTACTATACATTTCTTGTTGGGCAGATGATAAATTTATACCTGAAATCCATCCAACTTATGGTAAATGGTTTTTGACTTTTGGTAGCGGGCAATACAAGAATGCGCAACCCTCAGGTTTTTGGGAAGTGATGAATGATGAAGTAGTAATTGGAAGTTCTTTATCCGTACAGCTTCCTTCATACAGTAATACAGTTACAGTATATAGTGGCAATACTACCACTGTCCCTTACTCTGTAAAAAACACACTCAATACACTTGCATGGAAATCAGCTTCCTTTATTGGCTACAGATTAAAGGAATTACAGATGCTTGGTAACGAAGCATTTTTTAATAAGTATCAACAATTGCAAAAAAATAAAGCCACTCACCCAATAAGTAATTTCAAAACGCCAGGCAATTTCAAAATGGCTTTCCTTTTCATCGGCAATATCTTCAAGTATTTGCGATATAAATTGAGTGGAGAAAATAAAGGTCGGTTTACTTTACTATACAGCAATGAAGAATTTTCCCCGGACAATATCAACCTGTCAGTTTTTAAGTCCATTCCGTTGCCGGAAGGAGTTTTTTATGCGGACCCTTTTGTTGTTGCAAATAAAGTAACAAATTATATTTTCTTTGAGGAATACATATATACTAAAGACAAAGCTCATATTAGTGTACTTACAATAGATAATAAAGGAAATTGCTCAACACCTGTTACTGTACTAGACCAATCATATCATCTTTCTTATCCTTTTGTTTTTGAATGGGAGGATCAATTCTATATGATACCCGAAACCAGTGCCAACAAAACAGTAGAGCTTTATAGGGCTGCGAAGTTCCCCTACCAATGGGAATTTGTTATGAACCTGATGGAGGATATTAGCTTACTGGATGTTACTTTAGTTTATGAAAACAAAACTTGGTGGCTATTTGGCAATGCTGCAAATATTTCTTTTACTTCCACCAACGACCAGTTATTATTGTATTATAGTAAAGACTTATGTTCTAAAAACTGGACGCCCCATCCTCAAAACCCAATTGCAACAAACATTGCAAATTGTCGCCCAGCAGGAAAGTTATTTCGTCGTAATGGTCAGCTATACCGGCCTGCACAAAACAATGCATCCCGCCAATATGGATTTGGGTTATGTATAAACAAAATAGTTACGCTAAACGAAACTGAATATTACGAAGAAGAAATTTCATCAATAATACCAGGAGAGCAAAATAATCTTAAAGCGATCCATACGATAAACTTTACTGATAGCATAACCGTCATTGATGCTATTTTAAAATAACAAAGCGGTCCTCAAAATAGAGAGCTGTTATTTAAACGGCTAGAGGTGACACCTTTTAGAAAATCAAAGGCGGTTTTCTTTTTTTTAACAATTCAACAGCAGCGGCTTTGTAAAAAAATAGTTACTTTCTATTTCAAAACTTTACACCCATGGAAAAAAACATATTGCTTCTAACAGCTCTTTCGTTTTTTACTATTTCTTCATTTTCACAAAAGAAGGAAGAAATAAATTTTTCAGACCCATTTCAAATTGACAGCTCAGAATATTTCATTATCCCAAGAATGATTGATAACGAGAATAACCATCTTTATGGAAAAGGGAAAGGTTATCTGCCATGGGGAAATTATAGTGAAATTATTTTTTATAATGCACAAACAAATACTGCAAAACCTCTATTTGGAAAAACCTTAGTTATTATTTCAACCTTCAGAGAAAGAAGTAATTATTATTATGAAAAACCAAAGGAAACACCTGCAAATTTTCTTGGTAATCACATTTTATATCTGGCAAGAACAGAAAATTTCAATAATGACGGCGCCCTTGATTCGGAAGATCCTCTATATATATTTATTTCCACCAAAACTGGAGAGGGCCTAAGGCAAATCACCCCTAATGGACTAAATGTTTTATCATGGACAATATCACAGGATAAAAAATTCATCCTAGTAAAGCTCCAAAATGATAAAAATGGTAACAAAAAATTTGGCCAGGGTGATGATCAAGTCTACTATCGCATTGACCTTCATGATGACATTCAACAGATAAAAACATATCAAATACTGAACTAGTATCAAATAACAAAGCGGCCCTCAAAATAGAGAGCCGCTTTTGTTTAACCAAAACCAACAACTATGGAAATATGGTTACCATAGGAATATCTTATACTTCTGCTTTTAGCTGCTTGCTTACTGCAGGAGGTGCACCCAGCCAGATTTTCTTTCCTTGTATTCTTCTTACCAGGAACATAATACCTACAAAGATGAAGAAGAAGGGGCCAGCAAATCCTAACAGCGCAATATATTTTGTGCCATAAAATTTTTGCATCGGACGTTTTAAGCGTTCTGCCATCAGGTACATACTTGGCACCATTACTAATGTTAAGAAGAAAGAGAAGATCAATCCAAAGATGATCGTCCAGCTTAACGGCCCCCAGAACACTACACTATCACCACCAAAGAAAATATTTGGACGTAGGTGTGTAAACAGTCCGGCAAAGTCAATATTGAAACCAACTGCTAATGGCAATAAACCTAAGATGGTTGCCACTGCTGTTAACAATACGGGTATTATCCTGATCTTACCAGCCTGTATCGCTGCTTCTCTTGTCCGCATTCCTCTTCCCCGCAACTCATCGGTAAATTCAATGATCAGGATACCATTTTTAATTACAATACCTGCTAAACCAACTATACCTACCAGTAACATGATCGTAGCAATCGTCATCCCTGTTACAGCGTATCCGATCAAGACCCCAATTACAGAGAAAAATATTTCTGTAATTACTATGAACGGTTTACTCATGGAGTTAAACTGCAATACAAGAATTAAAAAGATAAGACCGATTGCAATTGCAAATGCTAAACCCAAAAACGATTGTGTTTCTTTTTCCTGCTCACTTTGTCCGCTTAATTTCAAGGTAACATCAGGCGGTATTTTTACATTCTCTTTAAAGTCGGCTAGTTTAATTTCCAATTCCGAATTAATAGGTCCTACCATGGTAGGATCAAGCACATTACTTTGCAACTGGATGGTTCGTTTTACATTTTTTCTTTTTACTCCTCCGGTCGTATTGGTATAATCAATTTTAGCTACGGAACTTAGTGGAATTGATTTTACCTGTTGCGTATTCATATCCATAAAAGTGATACGCATATTCATCAGGTCGGTAACATTATTCCGCATCAGGTCAGTGTAACGCAGGTTTATTTCATACTCATCTTCTCCATCTTTTAACTTGCTTACTTCTTTACCAAAAACGGCGGTGCGAATTTCCATTCCAATTTGGCCTGTACTTACTCCTTCCATCATGGCTCTTTCACGGTCTACACTCACTGTAATTTCCGGGTTATTCAAATCAACATCCGGTTGCAGGTTTTCAATTCCTGCAACACGATTAGTATCAAGATAGTTGAATAACTGTGTTGCTACACTGGCAATACTTTCAAAATTATCCCCAGACACTTCAATATTTACCGGTGGATCAGTGGGCGGGCCGCCATCTTCCTGAGCTACTTCCACATTGGCACCGGGTATTCCTTGTACCACTTCTCTGATAGCATCTTTATACGGCATAGTACTTTTGCCATGCCGTTTTTCAAACTCAACAAACGAAACCTGTATTCTTCCAAGATGAGATTGCACACTCCGGTTATTATCTCTTGGATTATTGGCACTTACTGCCACATTGGTAATAATACTTTCGGTAATGCTTCCTTCTTTACCAGGCGGGTCTTTTTCTAATACTTTTAATACACGGTTTTCCAACACACGGGTAACACTATCCGTAAACTTCGCATCAGTTCCCACCGGCATTTTTAAATACACATATACAAAGTTGGGATCGCCACTGGGAAAGAAAGTTGATTTATTACCACGTAAAAACAAACCTACTCCTGCAACAACAAATAATGCAAATAAGGAAACGAAAGCCCAGATAGGTCGTTTGCCTTGCAAGACCCAACCCAATAATTTTTCATAGCGGTTCATCAACCCGGGCAATGCTTTTTTCTGGAACGTATGAATCCAATTATTTAATACATACGCATTGAATACCATCAATATCGCCATCAACAATGAGAAGTTGGCAACACCATGCATACCACCGAGGTGCATCAATACACCAGCCACTATAAATACAATAAACCATTTACTTTTAAACACCGCTTTTTTCGGCTTCTCATACTCTTTCCCTTCAGGTTTCATAAAACTTACCGCAAAAACCGGGTTGAAAATAAACGCTACAATTAAAGACGCCGCCAATGTAAGAATCAACATGGTAGGCAGATAAATCATAAACTTACCAATCAGTCCCTTCCAGAATAATAACGGAAAGAAAGGAGCCAATGTAGTTGCTGTACCGGCTAATACCGGAATAAAAACTTCACCAGCTGCTTCCTTGGCACTTCGTATAATTGGCACTTTTCCATTATTATAAATCCTATGCGTATTCTCTATCACCACAATCGCATCATCTACTATAATACCCAATCCAAATAGCAAAGCAAATAATACAATAAAGTTGAGTGTTACCGGAGCTCCTACAATTGCATCGGCTACTGGCAAAAACAAGAAGGCTACAAATACACTTAATGGAACACTCAATGCCACAAAGAAGGCATTGGTAACACCCATAAAAAACATCAGGATAAGCAACACCAGAATAAACCCGATAATAATTGTGTTGATCAATTCATTAAAGGATGTTTTTGTTTGCTTACTCTGGTCACCAGTAAAAACTACTTTTAGATCTTTCGGCAGCTCTTCATTCTTCTGCATCTCCGCCACTACTTCTTTAATATTATCTGCAGCATTAATCAAATTTTCGCCAGACCTTTTTACAATGTTCAGCGTTACTACATTCTTTCCGTCCAAACGGGCATAGTTGTCTTTATCTTTTACGGTGTCAATTAGTTGTGCTATATCTCTTAAATAAACAGTTGCACCCTGAGCACCGCTACGAACAACTATATTCTGTAAATCCATCGCACTGGTAAACTGGCCTTTTACTTTCAGTGTTCTTTTCATATTACCCACTTCAATCAATCCACCGGTAATATCATTGTTCTCCCTGGCAATCGCATTCTCTATATCCATAAAGCTCACCCTTGCTGCAGTCATTTTATAAGGATCAACATTTACTTGTATTTCTCTTTCGGGTGCACCCACAATTTCAGCACGGGTAATTTCACCAAGCTCTTCAAACTTATCCTGCATTTTGTCAGCGTACTGTTTCAGTTTCATTCCATCATAATCACCACTGATGTTTACAAACATGATAGGCATTTCACTAAATGCAAATTCCTGTACATCCGGATCTTTGGTTAAATCGTTGGGCAAATCTGCTCTTGCTTTATCAATTGCATCCTTTACTTTTTGCTTGGCCAGATCCGTTTTTACATCCGTATCAAATTCCACCACAATCAAACTATAATCAGCCTGCGATGTACTTTGTATTTTAATAACTTTTGCCCCACTGATACCTTTTAATTGTTTTTCAATTGGCCTGGTAACAAGATTCTCAATATCTTTTGGCGAGTTACCTGCATACACAGTGGCTACAGAAATAGTAGGAACCACAATATCCGGAAACTGCTCCTTCGGCATACTGTTGAACTTTAAAAGTCCATACAGCGAAATAAGAATTGCAATAATATAGATTGCGGTTCTATTGTCAACAGCCCAACTGGTTGGTCCAAACTGTTTGAATTTTTTAGTAACCCCTTCTAGAATTTTCATCTGAAAATATTTTAATCATCAATTGGTTGCGAGGTGAAGCGAGGCCATTTCCCCGTTTTTAATTCGTTGTCACCGATTGTCCATCATACACCGTTTGGTAACCCTCCGTAATGATCAACTCTCCGCCTGTTAATCCGCTTTTAATTTCAATTAGTCCATTGTACGCTTCACCTACAGTTACCTGTTTTTTTCTGGCTATCATTTTATCGCCTGCTTTTTCCATTACATACACATACTTACCTTTCTCATCGGTTTGTACAACATTAACCGGAACAGATACAGCAGCTTTGGCTTCATAGTCCAGGATTCGCATTACAGCTGTTTGATTTGGTTTTAACAATGGGTCAGCAGATAATTTTGCTTCCACCATAAATGACCGGGTTGTAGGATCAATAGAAGCCCCAACAACACTGATGGTTGATTGAAAAGGAGGCTTACCAGTTTCCGCAACTACTACTTCCACTTTATCTCCTTTTTTCACTTTTGAAACATAATTATCCGGTACCGGCACTTCAGCCTTTAACCCTACAGAACTAACAATCATGATCTGTGGTTTTCTGTCTGGGCTCATGCCAGAGAAAAACTCTCCTACTCTTACATTAACCTGGTCTACTACACCACTTGTACCTGCGGTTACATTACTCATGTTAACTTGCTCTTGTGCAATACGAACTGATGCTTGTGCAGAACCCACCTGAGCCTGAGCTGCTCTTAACTGAGCTGCCAGTGCATCTACATCTGCTTTAGCGTTTATAACCTGTATTTCGGCACCTATTCCCTGGCTCCATAAGTTTTGATATTTTGTATAAATAGTTTGTGCCTGGTCGAGCCTTGCTTTTATTTGTCCGGCTTGCTGTTGTGCACCGACTACTCCTTGTTGTGCAGCCACTACGCCCTGCCTGGCGATTGCATCATCCAGCTTCACTACAACTTGTCCTTTACTTACTTTTTGTCCGGTCTTTACATAAATAGCTTTTACCAAACCACCCTGTCCCGTTGGTGAAACATAAGCAACGCCATCCGTTCCAATTTTACCCTGCAATTCGATATAGTGTACAAAATCCTGGATACGCAGTGTATCTACCGACACCAGCTTTTTTACTTGCTGTGCAGCAGTTGGATCAGCTTTTACTATTTCATCTTCCAGCTTACGGATATCCGCATCTAATGATGATTTTTCTTTTTTCAATTTTTCCAATTTCACTTTCAAATCGCCTACGCCACCTTTTTTGTCTTTTGCGTCAGCTCCGCAAGCCACCAGTGTAACGGCAATTACGACAGCGAAAGAGATTTTTAAAATGTTGCTCATATTATTTTGTTTAATAGTCAATGTTGGTTTTTGTTAGTACTATAGTTTACCGGTTGCTTTCATAAAGTCAACCTTAGCAATAATCGCATCATACAATGCGGTGATATAATTTGTTTGTGCAGTTTTCATATCTGTTTGCGCAGTATTGATCTCCATTTGTGAACCAGTACCTATTTCGTATTTCTTTTTTGTTTGTTGGTACACTTTCTCTGCCAGTTCCATATTTTTCTTTTGAAAATCCATGGTGGTAATTGCTGTGCGGTAATTGTTGCGGGCCGTTTCCACTTCATTATCGATAGTAAGCTTTAAAGCCTCCAGCTGGTTTTCATTCTTCTTTACTTCCAGTTGCGCCTGTGCAATTTTTGATTTGGTAACAAACCCATTGAAGATGGGAATGTTGATATTCAGGTTGATATTAGAAACAGAAAACCAATCTCCTCGTCCAAAGAAATTCCATTTATCCCGCTGGGCATTTTTAGCATACAAGGCATTCAGGCTTACAGTAGGTATCTGGCTTAATTTGTAGCGGCGAACATTGTATTCATTCAATGTTTTACCAATTTGAGCATATTGATATTCCTTTCTGTCTTCGTAGGAATAAATGCTCTTTTCCAATATGCCTTCTTTTATTTGGTCTTCGGTTAATTTGTCGGTCAGCACTAACTCATCCTTTACTGGCATTCCCATTAATACTTTTAATCCATAATACCCGTTGGAGATAACATTCAACACCTTGGTTTTTTCAGTTTGCAGGTTGGCCAGTTGCACGGTTACTTTATCTACATCTAATTGCTCTCTGAAACCGTTTTCATAAATAATCCTGGTGTCTTTCAATAATTTCTCCAGCAACGAAATATTTGCATCCAGCAACTCTATTTGTGTTTTACTAACTACTAATTGGTAATAGACTTTATAGATGTTGGCTTTTATCATCTCAGCCGTTACTTCCATATTCTTTCTTCTAAATTCAACAGCGGTAGGCCTTGCCAGCAATCCCACAAATACCTGTCCGTCGAATAATATTTGAGAAAGGCTAATGCCGGCTGTGGCACTGAACTTTGTTCCAAACTGCGCCGCAATAAATCCAAAATCGTTAGGCATTGTTATGGGGTTGCCATTACCATCTTTTACTCCCTGGTCAATTAACACCTGGTAAGTAGCCGGCGAAATAAAATTGGGCAACACCTGTGTAGCTACAGCCGGGTTGTAAGTAGTACCTAATTGTGCATTAATATGCGGATAGGCATTAGCAGTAAACTCCCGGTTTTGCTCTTGCTGCAATTGTATATCTACCAACGCATTTTTTACATTCACATTGTTCTTGATTGCATAATCAACCGCTTGCTGAATGGTAAATTCATGCCGGGTAATTTTTGCAGTATCGCTTTGTGCAAATGCAATGGAGGGCAACATACATACTACCAACAACCATCTGTTATTTCTTACTCTCTTCATACGAAAGGTTTTTATTTCTTTGTTCATTATATTTCTGAATCAGTCTGTGTCCTTTAATGGTAGCAAGACCATACGTAAAATTTTCAATCAATATAGCCGAAGTTTTTGCCAGGTTATATTTACCCGGAGGAAAAACAGCTACGTTAAAAGGAATCATAATGGATTCTATCCTGTATTTTGAAAGGATATCGATGTGTAAGTCTGGCCGGTATAATTCCTCTTTCATACCCCATTCAATATTATTCCGGATCACTTGTAGCAGGAATTTATCCTTGTAATCTTTAAATCGCTGGTATGCTTTAAAGTGAAATTTTTCTAAATCGTATAGCAACATGGGGTTCATATTATTGAACTCCTGTGCTATATGTTCCATTGTCAGAAAAATTTCATGGATAGCATCAGTTGCCTCTTTGCGGCAATTCAAACAATCGCCTTCGGATATATTGATATGTCCATTTACAACTCCTTCTACCAAATCATCTTTATCAGCAAAGTATTGATACAAGGTCTTTTTGGACATCCCCAAACCATTCGCAATGTCATCCATCGAAACTGAGCGAATGCCATACTGCATAAACAGCTCTTCCGCCTTTAATAATATTCTGTCTTTTATCTCCATAGTTTCAAAATCGGACACAAAACTATGGAAACTTTTTACGTTGCCAAAGTTTCCAACCCTTATTTTCGACCGCTCACCGATTTTTTATCGACTTTTTGGTCCAATACCTTCAGTTAGGCCGATTTACGTACAAACGTTAATTTGATTTTACTTCCGCCAACCAAAGTACCTTTAGCAGAGCACCTGTTTTTTATACTACCTTAGCTTCGTAAATCAGCTTATGAGCAAGACATTGAAGGCAAAAACGAGTACCGTTAAGCAGATTCTCCGCTTTTTTATACAAGGCCTTATCATATTAGCACCCATAGGCATCACAGGTTATATTTTATACTGGTTGTTTGATAAAGTAGATAGCATTTTACGGCCTTATGTTAATATTCCGGGACTTGGCTTTGTTATCATCATATTGTTTGTAATACTGGTAGGATGGGTAAGCTCTACTTTCCTGATGGGTAGTTTTCTTAGTTTTTTTGATCAATGGATGGAAAGAACACCGGGTATTAAATTTATCTACACTTCTACTAAAGATTTTTTTGAAGCATTTGCCGGTGATAAACGAAAATTCAACAAAGCTGTTTTAGCCAATGTATTTTCTGAAGACGTTTGGATCATTGGTTTTCTTACAGATGAAGAAATGCAAAAATTTGAAATGGGTACTGATAAAGTAGCCGTGTATGTACCGCAGGCTTACAATTTTGCCGGGCAGCTTTACATTTTACCAAATGATAAAGTACGAAAGATAGAACACATCACTTCCGGCGAGGCTATGAAATATGCTGTAACTGGCGGTGTGGTAGATTTGGATGCGGAAAGAAATGGAGATCCTAAGATTGAATCAAAAAAATCTTAGCAGTTAAACGTTGTTCAACATGTTTAAGAAAATTCTTCTTCTTATTACCCTTTCATTTATTGCACAACAGTCGTTCTGCTGGGGTTTTTTTGGGCATAAGAAAATCAACTACTATGCAGTTTTCTTATTACCACCTGAGATGATAGCATTGTATAAACCACAGATTGATTTTTTATCCGAGCATGCTGTTGATCCCGACAAAAGAAGATATGCAATACCCGAGGAAGGCCCCCGTCATTATATAGATATTGATCACTACGGTGTTTACCCATATGATTCTTTGCCTAGAAAATGGAATGATGCGGTTGCTAAATATTCAGAAGATACGCTTAACACTTATGGTATTGTTCCCTGGTGGTTGCAAACTATGCTATATCGGCTTACCGATGCATTCAAAGAAAAAAATCAGGCTAAAATTTTAAAATACTCTGCCGAGATAGGTCATTATATTGCTGATGCACATGTTCCCCTTCATGCTACAAAAAATCATAATGGTCAGTTCACCGATCAAAAAGGCATACATGGTTTTTGGGAGAGCCGGGTGCCCGAATTATTAGCAGATAAAGAATGGGATTTCTTTATTGGCAAAGCTGAGTATATTAAAAACCCCACTGATTTTATCTGGCAACGTGTAATGGAAAGTGCTGCGGCAGCCGATACGGTTTTAAAGTTTGAGAAAGAATTATCCAACAATTTTCCCGGCGATCAAAAATTTGCATATGAAGAAAGAAATGGCATTACGATTCGCCAATACTCATCAGCCTTCTCCAAAGCGTATGATAAAAAATTATTAGGAATGATTGAACGAAGAATGCGCCAATCCATTTTTGCAGTGGCTTCCTTCTGGTATACTGCCTGGATAAATGCGGGGCAACCTGATTTAACCAAACTCTCCAATAAAGAATTTTCTGCAGAAGAGTTAAAGGAATTTGAAACACTCAATAGCTCCTGGAAAAATGCTGCGATAAAAGGGAGAGAACATGAATAAAATTATACCCAATATTCATGGTAAAAGTACTTCAACTGCCATCAATCGTTTGCCTATATTGTTTTATGGATACCTTTTTCTAGAACATATTATATATTTTTGATTTCCCCAAACAACTACTCAAGAACTACTATTTATGAAAAAAATTATTCCCTTCCTTTTACTTACATTATTCTCAATTTCTGCTTCTGCACAACAAAATGTTTACGAAATAATGGATCGAAATGATATTTCGATTGATGAAGCAAAAAGACAGGCTGACAGACTATTTGAAACTATAGGTACCGGTCGTGGCACAGGATACAAACATTTTCAACGCTGGTATTATGAACGCAAATTTCATATAGATGAAAATGGATTTTTCATTTCTGCTCAGGAAGAATGGAATAAATACCTGCAGAGCCGGCCTTCATTAGAGGCTACCCAAACTGAAGCAGCAAGCTGGACAGAGTTAGGGCCTTCAACATGGGTTAGAACAACCAGCTGGAATCCGGGTACAGGAAGATTAACATCAATGGCTATTCATCCATCTAATGAATCAATAATATATGTAAGCTCCCCGGGAGGAGGTATTTGGAAAACTACCAATGCCGGAGTAACATGGGCACCACTTGTTGATAATAACCCCACCTGGATGTCTGTATTTTCATTAGCAATTGACCCTGCTAATCAAAATATTGTTTATGCAGGCACAAGCGGTTCCAACGGTTTAATTAAATCTACTGATGCAGGTGCATCATGGTCCAATACTGGTAGCGGTCCCTCGGGCACTATCTATAAAATACTACTACATCCTACTTCAACAAATATTGTTTTTGCTTGTACCAGTGTTGGTCTTTACAGATCTGTTAACGGCGGTACAAGCTGGACTCAAGTACGCAGCGGACATAAAGAAGATATAGAATTTAAGCCCGACAACTTAAACATTATGTATGCTGTTGGTAATAATGAAGTAGTAAGATCTACTGATATGGGAGTTTCATGGACAGCTCTTGGAGTTACCGAGGGTATTACTAATACAGGTCGTTCAATGGTAGCCGTTACTCCTGCCAATCCCAATTATGTATATATAGTTCAGGCAGGCGGTAATGCATTTGGAAGAATGTACAAGTCAACCGACGCAGGATTAAATTACACTACTACTGTAGTTGGTAATCCAGCTTCAGGAACCAATTACTTCGGTTACGAAACAAATGGAACAGGTACTGGCGGGCAAGCAACTTATGACATGGCATTGGATGTTTCCCCTACCAATGCTGCCGAAGTTTATATCGCCGGAATTATTTGCTGGAAATCCACAAACGAAGCAAGTTCTTTTACTGCTATCACTGCATGGTCCTTGCCAAACAGTATTGGTTATAACCATGCCGATGTACACGGTTTATATTGGATAAACAGCACTATTTATTCTTTATCGGATGGTGGTATTTTTAAAAGCTTAGATGCCGGCGATAACTGGATAGATATTTCCAATGGTTTAGGTATTCGCCAATTCTATCGCTTTGATAATTCTCCAACTAATCCAAATGTAATAACCGGTGGTGCACAGGATAATGGAAGTGCCACAAGGCAAGCATCTGGCAACTGGGTTGATTGGTTAGGTGCTGATGGTATGGAAGGGTTGGTAAGCCCTACCAATCATTTAAATATTTGGGGCACCAGCCAAAACGGTTCAATTTACAGATCAACAAACGGTGGAAATAGCTATAGTGGCCTACCTAAACCTGCCAATGGCGATTGGGTTACTCCTTTGGAAATCCATCCTACCAACGAAGCTATTTTATATGGCGGTTGGACAGGTGTATGGAAATCTGTAAATGGAGGTTCAAGCTGGACAAATATATCATCCGGTGTAATTAACTCCTTAATCACCGACCTTGCAATAGCACCTTCTGCACCAACTACTATTTATGCATCAAGAGGTGCTACATTATGGGTTACTACCGATGATGGTATTAACTGGGCAACCAGATCTGCCCCTTCTACCATTAATGACATTGCTGTGGACCCAACTAATCCATCAAAAATCTGGGTTGCTTGCAACAGTACTACTAATAGAATTCTTGTTTCAAACGATGGCGGTATTAACTGGACAAATATTTCGTCTAATCTTCCAGGAATTGTTGCAAGAGCAATTGTTGTAGATAACAATACACCCCGCAATCTCTATGTTGGAATGAACATTGGTGTTTACCACCAGATAGAAGGTGCAGGCAGCTGGACAGATTATTCTGATAATCTTCCAATGGTTGCTATTAATGAATTAGAAATTCAGGCCTCCTCTCAAAAAATTAGAGTAGCAACATATGGCCGTGGTATTTGGGAAAGCCCTCTTGCAACATCTAACTTTACATTCAGCAGCCCAACACCCGTAGTATCAGCATGCCCTGCACCGGGTGCATTACAAACAACATTAACCGCAACTTATTCACCAGGTTTCACAGATAATATTGTTCTCGCATCATCTGTTAGTCCAACTACACCAGTAGCACCCGTTGTAGTATTTGGAACAAATCCGCTTACTACCGGTAATACAAGTACAACCGTTTCAATATCTAATGCTGCTGCATTACATGCTGGAACATATACTGTAACAGTTACTGGCACTGCTGGAACCGTAGTTCAAACAAGAGCTATCACTTTTACTATAAACCCGGGTTCAGGTCCGGTTATTACTACCCCACCTGCATCACAAACAGTATGTTCGGGTGCTAACGCTACATTTACTGTTGTAGCCACTGGTACTTATCAATGGCAAATAAGCACTCCGGCAGTGCCCGCATTTACCAATATTGGTGGTGCAACTGCTGCTACATTAAACCTTACCGGTGTAACTGCAGGTATGAGCGGAAATCAATACCGTGTAGTTGTTAGTACTCAGTGTGGAAGCACTACTTCTGCTGCCGCTTCATTAACTGTAAATACAGCACCAGCTATCACTGCAAATCCGCAAAGCATCACGTTATGTGCTGGCGGTAATCATACATTTAGCGTTGGGGCCACAGGTTCCGGTTTAACTTATCAATGGCAAGTTAGTACTGCAGCTATTCCAGCCTTTACTGATATTCCAACAGCTACATCATCATCGTATACTGTTATTGGTATCACTGCCGGAATGAATAGCGACCAATATCGTTGTGTAGTATCAGGAACTTGTCCATCACCAGCTACTTCTAATCCAGCAACACTTACGGTAGTAACATCAGTTGCCGTAACAAGTCAACCAGCAAATACAACAGTATGTGATGGCGGAAATGCCAGCTTTACGGTAGCAGGTAGTGGAACAGGAGTTATTTATCAATGGCAAGTAAACACAGGAACTGGTTTTGTAAATGTGCCTGCTGGTGCTCCTTACTCCGGTGCAAACGCTGCTACATTAAATATTGCAGGAGTTGCTCCTGCAATGAGTGGTTACCAATACCGGGCTCAACTAACAAATGCAACATGTACCACACCAGGTGTTTCCAATACAGCAACACTAACGGTAAATACATTGCCAGCTATTTCTACTAGTCCAACTAATGCTACTATTTGTGTAGGTGGAAATAATACATTTAGCTCAACAGCAAGCGGAACTGGTATTGGCTACCAATGGCAGATTAATACAGGTTCAGGATTTACAGATATACCAACTGCTACCACTTCTTCTTACACGGTAACAGTCGCAACTGCCGGTATGAATGGCAATCAATACAGAGTTGTGGTAACAGGTACTTGTTCACCAGCTTCTACATCATCAGCTGCTACATTAACAGTGATAAGTCCCGTATCTGTTGCAACACAAATAGAAACTGCAAAAGAAATCTGCTCAGGTAGCAACACCAGCTTTAGTGTAACTGGTTCAAGTACTCAGCCAATAACCTACCAATGGCAGGTAAACACAGGTGCTGGTTTCAATAATGTAGCCAATGGCGGTGTATATAGCGGTGCTACTTCCGCAACACTTACCATTACCAATGCACCAGTAAGCATGAGTGGTTATACATACCGTGTACAATTATCAAATACTACTTGTACTGCACCAACCACATCTGGCACAGGAATATTAACTGTTCGTCAGTTGCCAACAGTTGGTCTTACTGCTTCATTAAGTAGTTTGTTACCAGGACAAACATCCTTACTGACTACTTCACCAAGTGTTTCCACAGGAGGCACTTTAACAACAAGTTGGTTGCTTAATGGAACTACCGTAGCAAATACGGGTAATACAAGAACAGTCAATATTGAACAGATTGGTACTTACAGAGTAACTATTCAGGAAGTATTTAGCGGTGTTACCTGCTCCAATCAATCTCCTGAATTAGTAATTAATGCTACGGTAAGTAATAAACTGTTCATTTTCCCAAGCCCAAATGATGGCAACTTTACTGTTTCTTACTATAATAATGGTGGAAACAATACTTCAAGAACCATTATTATTTATGATGCTAAAGGAAGCAGGGTTTATAATGGCAAGTTCCCGATTGCAGGTCCGTACACATTGATACCTATAAACATGAGCAATGCAACCGTTGGTATTTACTATGTGGTGGTGGGAGATGCAGCCGGACGCAGATTAGCCGAAGGAAAAGTGCATGTGAGATAAGAAAAAATAATATGATTTAGGAAAAAGTCCCGCCTTTTATAAAGCGGGACTTTTTTTATTAAAAAAAAACCTCAATCAATACCTTTGCTTCATGGTTCATAATTTTAATGCAGGGCCTTCCGTTCTACCAAAAGAAGTATTTGAAGAAGCCAGCCAATCAATTCTCAATTTTAATAACTCCGGATTATCTATTCTTGAAATCGGCCATCGTACGCCACCTTTTGAAAACGTAATGAATGAAGCAAGAGGTTTGGTAAAAGAACTTATGGAACTTAACAATAATCATGAGGTATTATTTCTGCATGGCGGTGCCACTACACAGTTTATGCAAATACCTATGAACCTGCTTGCAGAAAACGGTATTGCTGCATACACAGAAACAGGCACCTGGGCTGGCAAGGCAATTAAAGAAGCAAAATTATTTGGCCATGTAGAAATAGCAGGCTCAACTAAAGAAGATAATTTTACAAGCATTCCAAAGAATCTTTCTGTTATTCCGACAGCAGCTTATTTACATATTACAACTAATGAAACCATTGCCGGCACACAATGGCATACTATTCCATATGATTGCGGCGTTCCTTTAATTGCAGATATGAGTAGTGATATATTAAGCCGCCAGCTTGATTTTAATAAGTTTGATTTGATATATGCTGGTGCACAAAAAAACATGGGAGCAGCAGGAGTAAATTTGGTAGTGATCAATAAAAATATTTTGGGTAGGGTTGAAAGAGCCATTCCCACCATACTTGATTATCGCAATCATATCAAAGAAGAAAGTATGCTGAATACGCCACCGGTTTTTGCTGTGTACGTAGCCATGCTTACCTTACGATGGTTGAAAAAAATGGGTGGTTTAGCAACAGTTGAAAAATTGAATGATGAAAAAGCATCGCTGTTTTATTCAACACTCGACTCCCTTCCTATTTTCAAAGGACCAATAGCAAAAGAAGACCGCAGTAAAATGAATGCAATTTTTATAATGGATAACCCGGAGTTGGAAAAAGAATTCCTGGAATCTTGCAAAAAAGAAAATATGATCGGCGTAAAAGGACATCGCAGTGTTGGCGGTTTCCGGGTTTCCATGTACAATGCATTAACTCTGGAAAGTGTAAAAGCAATTACGGATTTGATGAAATACTTTGCACAAAAAAAATCATAATAATATTATTATATCCACCAGCGATAAACGTTTATAAAAATGGCAATCATTAAACCTTTCCAATCATTACGACCACAGCCTGCAATGGCACAACAAGTAGCTTCAAGACCATACGACGTATTAAATAGCGAAGAAGCAAGAATAGAAGCAGGAAATAATCCCTATTCTTTTTTACACGTTACCAAATCAGAAATTGATTTACCAGTTGATATTGATATACACAGTACACCGGTTTATGCAAAAGCAAAAGAAAATCTCGACAGCTTAATTTCCAACGGGATCTTAATAAAAGAAGATAAGCCTTGCTATTACATTTATCAATTAATAATGAATGGCCGCAGTCAAACAGGACTTGTATGTGCATCATCAGTTGATGACTATTTTAATGATGTTATTAAGAAGCATGAATTTACACGGCCAGAAAAAGAGAAGGACAGAATTGACCATATGCTTGCTATACGGGCACAAACAGGCAATGTTTTTTTAGCTTATAGAGATGTAAAGGAACTAAATGCCCTGATTAATGATTGGAAAACTTCCAACATACCCGTTTACGATTTTATTGCCGCAGATGGCATAAAGCATACCATCTGGATTGTGGATATGGAAATTGCCATAAGAACAATTACACAACTCTTCAAAGAAAATGTTCCGCTTACTTATATTGCCGATGGGCATCACCGGGCTGCTTCTGCTGCCAAAGTGAGTAAACAACTATCTGATAGTGCAGATGCAAAATTTTTTTTGACCACCATTTTTCCTGCCAGCCAGTTAGCCATTTTAGATTATAACCGTGTGGTAAAAGATTTAAACGGACTTACAGCTGAAAAACTATTAGGTCGCTTGCAGGAAGATTTTTATATCACCCTTAGTACCGAACCGGTAAACCCTTCCCAACAGCATGAGTTTGGCATGTACCTCGATGGGAAATGGTACATCCTGACTTCAAGGCCCAATACCTATACAACAGACCCTATTGGTGTACTTGATATTACCATTCTATCTAATAATGTACTTAAAAAATTTCTTGATATTAAAGACCAGCGAACCGACAAACGAATTGACTTTGTGGGAGGTATACGTGGATTAAAGGAATTAGAGAAGAGAGTGGACAGTGGCGAGATGAAAGTGGCATTTAGTTTGTACCCCGTCACCATCGAACAGTTATTTGATATAGCAGACAGTGGAAATGTGATGCCGCCTAAAAGCACCTGGTTTGAGCCAAAGCTTCGGGATGGGCTGCTTACACATCTTATTTAACAGTCTGCTTGCTCAAAATTGTTGTTATTTTGCAACACGGGACGTTTTAACAGCGTCTCTTCTTTTTTAATTTATAGTATGAAAAAAATTCTTTCTCTAATAGCGGTTTTGTCAGTTGCATTTATCTCCTTTGCGCAACCCGACGATCCGAAAACTATGCATGAAAACGCCAGAACATTTATGCGTTCTGGCGACTATGACAATGCTATTCTCATTTTAATCAGGGCATTGCAACAGGATACCAAAAATCTGGAAATGCAGAAAGACCTGGTGATGAGTTATTATCTGAAAAAAGACTATGTAAAAGCACTAGAAGGTGCAGAAGTGCTTATAGAAAGAGATGACGCAGATGTTGTTTCTTACCAAATAGCCGGTAATGTATATAAGGCGCTGGAGATGGTAAAGGAATGCGATAAAATGTACAAAAAGGCATTAAAGAAATTTCCAAAAAGTGGCCCTTTGCATAGTGAATATGGCGAGCTACTATGGGCTATAAAAGATTTTACTGCTATAGAATACTGGGAGAACGGAATTAAAATAGACCCGGGTTATAGCGGTAATTATTACAATGCCGCAATGCATTATTTCTATACAAAAGATAAAGTATGGAGCTTGATATATGGAGAAATATTTATTAATATGGAAAGCCTGGGCGAAAGAGGTGCTGCTATGAAACAGTTCCTGTTACAAGGATATAAAGAAAAACTATTCAACAATCCCGACTTGATGAAAGGTGAGGAAAATAACAAAAGCCCCTTTGCAATATCCTTTTTACAGTCAATGAATAAACAGGCTTCGCAAACTAGTAAAGGTGTTACCACTGAAACATTGACAATGATACGTACTCGTTTTATTCTTGATTGGTACGCTACCAATGCTGTACGATATCCTTTCCGGTTGTTTGATTATCATCGGCAATTAATATCTGAAGGAATGTTTACAGCCTATAACCAATGGCTGTTTGGTGCTTCCGAAAACCTGGCAGCTTATGAGAACTGGACAAAAGCTAACGCAGAAGAATACAATGGTTTTAACACCTTTCAGCGAAGCAGGATTTTCAGAATGCCGCAGGGACAATATTACCAGGTCAACTAACTTAAAAATATCGCTTCAAAACAGCCCCGTACATTATTACGGGGCTGTTTTTTTTTCTATTAGTTTTTGCCTAAATTGTCTGTCTATTAGGTTATAGGTATTGATTATTTACAATTAACGATTGCACCATGACAGAGCCAAGAAGATTATTTGATTGCATTGAGTATCATCTTCAAAAAAAACCCCTTTCGGATATGCTGGCCGGAAAAGAAGGTGGTCAATGGAAAACATATAGCACTGCTGCTGTAAAAGAAACAGTAGATAATCTTAGTGCGGGCCTCCTAAGCCTTGGTGTTAGCGGTGGCGACATGACTCCGGAGGGCCGTGATAAAGTTGCTATTCTTTGTAAAAACAGGCCTGAATGGCTTATGCTGGACCTGGCAGTTCAGCAAATTGGTGCTATACTCGTTCCTATTTATCCTACTATTAATGTAAACGAACTAGAGTTTGTGTTAAGCGACGCACAGGTAAAAATTGTTTTTGTAAATGATGAAGACTTATTTCTAAAAACAATAAGCATAAAAGATAAAGCTCCCACAATAAAAGATATTTATACGTTTGAACATGTAGCGAATGCAAAACACTGGAAAGAAGTAACGGCATTAAGCACTCCGAAATTAATAGCACAGATAAAACCTATTGCAGATAAAATCAAGTATGAAGACCTCGCAACAATAATTTATACCTCAGGAACTACAGGTACTCCTAAAGGAGTGATGCTTTCTCACCGCAATATTCTTTCTAATGTCAATGCAAGCATTCCCTGTTTTCCGCCGGGAGATAGTTTACGTTCATTAAGTTTTTTACCGCTCAATCATATTTTTGAAAGAATGGTTTCTTATCTCTATTTATTCAGAGGTGTTTCAATTTATTATGCAGAAAGTTTAGAAACTATTGGTGATAACCTGAAAGAAGTAAACCCACATTTATTTACAACCGTTCCCCGACTGCTGGAAAAAGTATACGATAAAATAATGCAGAAAGGAAATGAACTGACGGGAATCAAAAAGAAATTATTTTTCTGGGCACATAGCCTTGCAGAACAGTTTGAGATAAACAAAAACCAGGGTGCTCTTTATAATTTAAAATTGAGCATTGCCAATAAAATTATTTTTAAGAAGTGGAGAGAAGCATTGGGTGGCAATATAGTCTGTATTGTAACAGGAGGTGCTGCTTGCCAGGTACGTTTGATACGCATATTTACTGCTGCCCGCATCCCAATTATGGAAGGATACGGACTTACAGAAACATCACCTGTTATTTCTGTAAACCGTTTTGAAGTTAGCGGCAGAATGTTCGGAAGCGTAGGGCCATTGATTGAGGATGTAGAAGTAAAAATTGCGGAAGATGGAGAAATACTTTGTAAAGGCCCCAATGTAATGATGGGTTATTATAAACGTCCCGATCTAACAGCACAGGATATTGTAAATGACTGGTATCACACCGGAGATATTGGTGTAATAATAGATAATAAATTTCTAAAAATTACGGATCGCAAAAAAGAGCTCTTTAAAACCAGCGGTGGTAAATATGTTGCTCCTTTAGCAATTGAAAATAAACTGAAAGAATCTCCTTTTGTAGAACAAGTCATGTTGCTAGGTGCTGATAAAAAATTTGTAAGTGCATTAATCGTTCCTTCATTTCCGAATCTTAAAGATTGGAGCCGGAAAAATGAAATTCCTGAGTGCAGTAATGAGGAACTGATACACCATCCAAAAGTGATTGCATTGTTTAAAGAATTAGTAGAAAGTTTTAATAAATTTTTTAACCATGTAGAACAGGTTAAAAAATTTGAATTGTTGGTAAATGAATGGAGTGTTGACTCCGGGGAATTGACACCAAAAATGTCGTTAAAAAGAAAAGTGGTGATGGAAAAATACCGGGATGCTATTGAAAGAATTTATGCATGATAATTGCAGCAAACTTTCTAAAGAATTTTATGAAACTGGTACTTATTACAGTCTTATCGGTATTATGGCTAACAGCCTGCAATAAAAATGGGTTTCCATCAGGTACTGCCTCTTGTATTAAAAAAGAAATACTGATCAATATGGATAATCCGGATTGGCAAACAGGAGCTGTTGAAGAATATACTTTTCAAAACAAAACAGTATATGCTTTTCTTCCCGATGGAAATATTATAGCCGATGGCAGTACCACTATCAAAGATGAAAATTGCAACTCCTTATGTGATGTGGGTGGGTTTGGCGGCCATGCTAATAATCAATGCAATGGAGGCAATTTTTACAAAGAAGCAGTTTTAGTACGAACGATATGGAAGAAAAAAAGCAAGTAAAAACTTGCTTTATAATTATTTAATTCGTGTCGGGCTTAGGTTTACTTCCCCGTTTCCCCATATTTTGAACTAGTTTTTGAATCAGCTCATCCAACTTTACTTGTTGTTCCGGAGTACAGATAGCTCTCATCTTCTTAAAATGCTCAAATGTATATAGCGAAATAAGTGATTGTTGTTCTCCAACTGCTTTTGTGTACATATTTACAAGACTATCATTAATCTGCGGCTCTTTTAAAAGCTTATATAAATGACTTCTGCCCGATGTGATAGAATCAAACACAGGTTTTAGACTCGCAAAATGAGCATCTTTAATTTCTTTATGCTGTACTTTCTGTTTCTCATCCAACTTTAATTCATCCACCATCCAATCCCCTTTGTTAGATTTTCCTTTATCGCTATGAGAGTTTGGTTTTTTGTCTTTCCAAAGAAAATAAACAAGCACTATGTTTGTTATTAATAACGCAACAGTAAAAAATGCAAGAATTTTATTTATGGGAGTTTTCATTATTTATAAACCTCCTCTGTTATAGTTTCATTGAGGTTATATTCTGCGGCAATTGATTGCAATGATTCAATTTCTGGATTACTACCCGATTTTGTTTCGCTGTTCTTAAAAATAACAGCAGCATTGATAATTAGTACCAGCAAAAGTGCAGCTACTGCATATACAGGTTTAAAAATCCATGATTTGGGGGCAACAGGTTCAATGTCTTTCTCCATCCTGGCCTTTAACCGGGTATAAAAGAAATCTGGCGTTGTAGCCCGTTGTATCCCATCGAGGCTATTTAGAACCTCATCTCCTGTGTTATTTCTTTTAGTATCCATAATTCATAGTTTTTGACGTTAAGCCCTCTAAAAACCTTCGACAACCGGAAACTACTCAATCCTTTTCTTTTTCCAATATTTTCCGGAGATTTTGCTTTGCCCGGTGCATCAACGACTCAATGGCCGGAACAGAAGTCTGCATAATATCGCTTATCTCCTGATAACTAAGGTCTTCCAATTTATGAAGGGTAAAAGCTGTTTTTTGATTTTCAGGCAATTGATTGATGGCCTTAAAGAGTTTCGATGCATTTTCCTTCCTGTCCATCGCCACACCGGGATGATTGAAATCAGGAATTTCATACAACGGCTCGTTGTCATCGCCAAATAGACGCTGCAAAAACCCAAATCGTTTCTTGCTTTTGCGACTTCTTAAAAGATCGAGGGACCGGGTAGTTGTAATCCGGTACATCCAGGTGGAAAGCTTGGACTCAGCTTTAAAAGAATGGATTGAGCGGAATACCTGTATAAATACCTCCTGTGCTACATCTTCGGCGTCTTCCGCATTTTGTACAATACCGATAGCAGTATTAAATACCCTATCCTTGTAGTTGTCTACCAGGAACTTAAATGCAGCTTCATCCCCGTTTCGCAGGCCTTGTATCAGTTCAATCTCTGTCAACGAATGGTGTGGTTGTTTTGCGGTGTAACTTACAACATGTCTTTAAAATAATATCAGTAATAGGTTATAAATAAAACATATACTGGTAATAGCACTTTAAAAATAATGACAGACAGCCTTATCACATTGCAATAAAACAATATTTGGTAATTTTTATTTACCCATCCATTTTTTAAAATCGGTAACTTTTTCCCGGCTTACCAATGCCTCTTTATCAACGGCAGGCTTTAATCCGAGTATTAAGCGATTGCCAAAATAATCATCAATTTTATCTACACTGGCAATGCTTACATAAAATGAACGGCTGATACGGAAGTAACTTTCAGGATCAAGCATCTCTTCTAAATCATCCATCGTATAATCAACTACAAACTTTCTGTTGTCGGAGGTTCTGAAAAAATTCAGTCGCCCATCGCTAAAGAAATAGGCTATTTCTTCTACATCAACCGAAACTAATTTCTGCCCCTGCTTTACTAAAAAACGTTTGCGATATTCTTTCGGCTGTAATTTTTGTTGCAATTCCTTTACCAGGCTATCCATATTAAAACCACCAGTAGTGTTTTCTTTTCCTGCATAAATATTTTTCAATTTTTTGTATTTACTTAATGCAGCTGCAAGTTCTTCCTGCTGCACTGGTTTCAACAAATAATCTATACTGTTCACTTTAAAAGCTTTTAAGGCGTACTCATCGTAAGAGGTTGTAAATACAACCGGGCTTTTAACTTCTACCAGGTTAAATATTTCAAAGCTTTGGCCATCTGCCAGTTCTATATCCATTAAAATTAAATCTGGCTTCGGGTTCTCTTGCAGCCATTCTACAGCGGCTTTTATACTATCTGCTGTACCGGCTACAATTGCCTCTTCATCAACAGCAGCTAATGTTTTTCTTAATTTTTTTACGGCCAGCTCTTCGTCTTCAATAATTAGAATTTTCATATGTGGTGTTTTGTGTGTTAATATTATTGGTTGGATGGTCAGTTATTTTGATTTTTGTTTTCAGGTACTGTTTGTCTATTCCAAATTAATGGCAGTACAGCCATAAAGTTTTTATCTCCTTCCAGTACCTGAAAGCCATCTTCATTCATCAATTTATATTTCGCCTTTATATTGGTTAAACCAATACCTGCTGATTTTGCCCGTTGCTGACGGCGTTGCAAATTATTATTTACCACAAGCTGTTTGCCTGAAGTAGTAAATATTTCAATTATTAAGGGGTATTTTTTACTGAGCACATTGTGCTTTACTGCATTCTCCACCAACAACTGTAAACTTAGCGAGGGCAATAAATAAGGATAATATTTTTTATCAACTTCAAAATGCAGTTGTAATGCTTCGCCATGCCTTGTTCGCAGGAGCTGATAGTAATTATTAATAAACTTCAACTCTTTATCGAGAGTGGTCATGCTGCTTTCATTACTGCTCAATAAATAACGATATACTTTGCTTAATTCATTTAAAAAAACTTCGGCTTGCTTTTTATCTTCTGTTATGAGGCTGGATAGTGTATTAAAACAGTTAAACAAGAAATGCGGATTTACCTGCCCCTTTAAATTTTCCAATTCCTGGTCAATAGCCATTTTTTCTACCTGCTCCTTCTCCGACAAACTCTCCTTATATTTTTCCAGAATATAAATCACTTCCCATAACGTTTCAAATATGAGGTTGACGGAAAGCCCAACCATAAAACCATACTTTAAATCCCGCTGACGCATTGTATAACCAGCAATATTAAAAGTATCGAACACAAAAAAGATCAGCAATACCGAGGGGGTCATTATAAGAAGATTCACAAAAAGCTTATAAACAACCCTGGTGGTAGTTTGCTCTAGAGATGGGTACTTACGTCGCAACCACAGATCATACTGTGAATGTGAAAACCAGGAAAAGAACCCTATAGTGTAAATAAATAAATAGCCATAGAGCCATGGTTCCCAATCACTATACATTCTTTTACCATACATTATATAGCAAAGAGAAAAGCTGATAAAAGGCATGGAAAGCAAAAAACCCCGGGTGTGTGCTTTTGGTGGTCTATAGAATCTCATATCACCACCTCCTCTTTGTCTATCAACGGTAAAATAATTTCACGGACTGTAGCTGTTTCGTAAATTTCTACTGCAGGCTTGTTCAGCAGTTTGTACTTTTTTACCAAATTATCAAGACCTTCTTCACATACAACATTTTCCTTTCTATTTTTTAAGCTTACGGAGTTAGTAATAAGAAGTTTGTTATCATAACTGCTGATATTTATTTGAAGAGGTTCTGCTTTACTTGCTGAATTCGTGTAAATAATATTTTCCAGAACGATATGCAGGCTTAAAGGGGGCAAGTATTTTTTTTCATCTTCTTTATTGATTCCAATTGTAGTGGCTATCGCATTTCCAAACCTTGCTTCAGTAAGGTATAAATAAGAGTTTGCAAATTTCAATTCTTCTTCCAATGTTACCAGTTGCTCTTCATCGCATCCCAGCATATAACGATGCACTTTCGTCATTTCATTTAAAAAAATTTCTGCTTCTATTTCATTCTCGTTAATTAAACTGGAAAGGGAGTTAAAACAATTAAATAAGAAATGAGGATTAACCTGGCCTCTTAACCCTAAAAGTTTTGTTTTTTGATAGTTGTTTCTAAGCTGCTCTGTTTCAGTTACCGAAATTTTCCAGGCTTCCCAATTAGAAAGGCCTTCATTAATAAATGTAATAATTGTACTGGTAACACACCCAAACAACACAGCCCACCAAAAACGGCTGATTAGCGCAGGACAGGAAAGTAATTGTAACAAGTTATGATAAGTATATAATCCAGTTACCAATAAAATATTCATTACATAAAACACCGGTAACATTGTTCCAATGCGTCTGAATAGATCGCTATTTAATGGAAATCTTTTTTGAATGATAGTGGCTACATAGCCAAAAAGAAAGTAGCCTAATGTCATCAGGTAAATAACACTAAATGCAAAAGAAGCTAAAAAGAGTCCCAGCGAATTAAAAATGCAAGACCCAAAAACAATTGCATTCATCCCTACCACATAGGGAATCATGATCCATACAAAAACCAGGAATTCTTTGTTATTGTACCTGTTGAATGCCATATATCTAAGTTAATATAAAGCCCGGGCAGATTCTCTACTCCCCTGTCCCGGTTGCATTTGTTTCGGATAAGCTGTAGAAACCGGCGTATGAATTGAAAGGCCTTAAACCCTTATAATAAATATTAAAAATGTGCCTTTCTCATCGCTTTGTATATGTACTTTGGCGTTGATGGCGGCAGCCCGGTTTTTTATTTCAACAATATGCTTTAAAGCAGGGCTGTCGGATTTAGGCAACGCTACCCCGGCAGACAACACCCTTAAATGCAACAACGGTTTATCATAATCAAATTGCACAATTGTTTTCTTTGAACCTAACTCTTCAACCAGCATGATCAAAGCAAGCTTATAAATTATAATAAGCTCATGCCGTGTTTTCATGCTTAAGTTAAGAGCCGCCACATTATTATCGGTTTGAACATCTACGATTACTGCATGCCTGTTTTGCATTGCATGGGCCACTTCATGTAGCCGTTCAATTGTTTTAGGCATGCTATCATTCTTTGGATCTATACTCCACAATACATCATTCATTGCAATTACCATATTGCGACTTTTCTGCTGTATTTGTTGTATAAATTCTTTTGACTGCTCTGGTTGCTTATCTGCTTTTATACTGGCAATTTCACTTAGTACGTTAATGTTCTGTAATGCTGTACTAACATCCTGGTGTAAGTTTCCGGCAATGGCTGTTCGGATTTCCTGTTCCTTTTTTAAACGTTGCATACGCTGCTTGTCGAAGCTAAAAAACAACGCTCCTACAATTAACGCCAGCAAGCTATAAAACCACCATGCCTTCCAGAATGGTGCTTGTACATGGAATTTTATACTCGTAATTGGCCCTAATTTTCCATTCTCATCCCTGCTTGCTGTTTTGAAGGTGTAGGTACCGGGTGGCAAATAGCTATAAACAGCCTGGTTATTATTACCCGCTTGCATCCAATCTTTATCTAAGCCTTCAAGTATATAATAAATTGGATAGGTATTTTGAAAAGTAAGAGTAGATAAATCTATGATAATTGAATTCTGTTTGTATAATAACCTTACAACTTTCTCATTCATCAGTGAATCCACTGAAACGGGTATATTCATTATGGAAACGGCCGTTATTTCAACCACAGGAACTTTATAATTAACAACTGTTATCTGTTCCGGGTCAAAAACAAGTATATCATGGGCTGTACCAACAGCAATACGTCCGTTATCAAGCATCGTAGCAGCAGCCGTGTTGAATGAAGTGGTGTGCACCCCATCTGATGCAATATAAGAGCTCAATTTTCTTTTTTCTGGGTGATAGCTTTCTATACCAAATGCGGTGGCCATCCATACATATCCATTTTTGTCTACCATGAGATTAGAAATATCATTAGTAGTAAGACCTCTATCAGTAGTAAGGTGAGAAATGCTATCAGTCTTTATATTAAGTATGTTTAAACCGTTTGCTGCAATAACAAACAGGGTGTCGTTATACTGAGCAATATCGGGCACATGATCAGCCCGCAGTTTTTTACCCCCTGTTCCTTTGGAATTATATTGCTTAATGATAGTTCCATCATTACTATTGATTCTAAAAACGCCATTTACCTCAGTAGCAACCCATATATCCCCATGTTTATCGGTAATCATCCGTGGAATGACACTTTCAAATTTATGTAGCAAAGAAAACTTATTGGTCACAGCATCCCATTTCACTATATCGCCCCGTTGAGTACCAAACCAGAGATTGCCATTTTTGTCTTCTGTAAGTTGCCGAATGGTGCTATTTCCAAATACAGGAGAATGAATTTTTTCTGTAGTGTTTGTGTTAGGATGATAAATAAAAATGATGCCTCCCTGATCTCCTCTCCAAACATCACCGTTACCCCGCTGGTGAAGACACCATACCATTCCTGAATGATCTTTAAGGGATTGTGCGGCAATTGAACTTTTTACAGGATTAAAATTTTTGTCAAATGAAAAAAGACCATTCCCCCATGTGCTTACCACGATAGTTCCATCTTTCATTTGCAATACATCGGTAACATCGGGAGTATAAATCGAATCTTTGCCAAATTGCCGGAGTGCCACTGCTTTAAACCGTTGCCCGGACGGATTAAACCGAAATAGTCCTTTGTCAGTTCCTACCCATATATTTTTCTCCCTGTCTTCAAACACACGGCTTACTCCATCAAATCTTATACTATACTCCCCCGGTAAGTTTGCAGGTATCGACTCAACACCTAATTTATCCGCAGTAAGTTTTGCAAACAAGTTTTGTCCGGCAAACCAAATTGATCCATCGTCTAATTCTGTGATCCCATGCAATTCATAATACCTGCCGCTAACAGATTCTCCCAAAATATCCTGCCATATTAATGTTTTGTTTGTACCAGGGTCGTAACTTTTAATTTTTAACCCTGTAAGCGGCCAGGAAGTAATCCAGAAACGATTGCTTTTATCAACATAAGCAAAAATTACTGTTGTTAAATCTGAAAATGCATTTATAACAGGGTCATTATCTGTATTGTGCCCCCTGTATGAAACGGATTTATTTTTTGTATTAAATTTTACGAGGCCTGAGTCGCTGCCAACCCAATAATTTTTTAGTTTATCCTGCCATACAAAATAAAATTTCCAGTTAGTTGGCATATGAAAAATTTGCTCTTCTTGTATAAAAGCTTTTTTCTCTTCGTTATATACCAGCACACCATGACCAACAATAACAACCATTATATTTCCATCATGGTCAACAAGCATTCCTCCCTTTGACCGGGTTAATACATTAGGATGAGCTTGGACTGGCACTTCATGAAAAGAAAGGTCAACAGTATTCATGTATCCAACTCTAAAGCCACCGAATAAAATCCAGAGACGACCTTTGTTATCCATCTGGATAATATGGACTGCGCCATCCAGAATCGTTCCCTGTGTATTTGCTTTATGCCGAAATGAAATAAAACGTTTGCCATCGTATCGTTGCAAGCCAGCACTACTTCCCACCCATATATATCCCTTAGGATCTTGCTGTACAGACAGAACATTGTTTGAAAGCAAGCCATCCTTTGTACCCAAATGAGAAAACAGGTATTGCCCGCCGGTTTGTGCCAGCACAGGAATACCTGTAATTATCATAAAAAAAAATAATAGCAGCCGAAACAAGAGAAACTGGTTTTGTGGTCACCAAATTTAATCAACCTGCTTTATAAATTATATAGTTACCGGAATAAACTGGCACAACTGCATACAGGCTGTTATATTGACTGTATGAATTGTAAATCAGAATTCATTAACCGGTAAGCAACCAAGATTCAGCAGCTCGTAACTGGAATCCGTTCTCAATGATCTCATTTGGTTGGCTGAAAAGTTTATTGGAAGTATATCTCTTTTTCGATGCTGCATTTTTAATTAATGCCCGCTGAAGAAAATTATCTTGCTCAGACACACGGTTTATTTTGCTCTTATCTATTTTGCCGGTATCATCGGTTAAAAGAAATACTTTTTTCGTACTCATAAAAAATCATATTTTATTCAATACTGAACAGGTCATTTTAATTGATGTGGCGGAATTGGCGCAGGTACCACATTTTGTACTGGTTTTGTTGATTTAAGAAAAGCGAAGACATCCCGCAAATCTTCATCTGTAAGGTTTTTATACTGCATCCATGGCATGGGCGGTAATAAGTCACGGCCATTTTCCATACCCTTGTATTTACCTTTTCGTAATGCAATTTTAAATTGATCAAAACTCCAGTTGCCAATACCCGTTGCATCACTCGTAATATTAGCAGCGAAAGAAGCACCCCACGGGCCAACAGCCGCAGTTAAATCATGTGCCATTAATGCCCACGACTTTAGTGTGGTAGTATCTACTTTAGGCATCGGTGCATCCGCAGGGCGACCAGAAAACCGCCGTTCGATATCCAATTCAGGTCCATTAGGACCAAATTTCTTTGGTGAATGGCAATCGTCACAACCCATTACAGTAACCAGGCATTCCCCATGCTTTACATTTTCCGGAGTGAAAACTAATCCTACAGTATCAGTAGTTGCTTTGTCCTTTGCCTCGCTGCTATTACAGGAAATAATAATTGCAAGGGCGGAAAGAACTGTTACGGATGAGAAAATTAGTGCTGTCTTTTTCATACTAAAGGTTTAATGATTATTGATTTTTGAATATATAGGCTTATGATAAATGCTATTGCATAAATTGTTCTGAAAGTGCGGATGGTAGTAAAGAAACCATCTTGTCGCTGTTTGTAGCAATACGTTTAAGCACTACAGTTTGTTGCTTAGTTTCAGCATAGCTGATATTCCCGTTTTGCAAAGCAGTATCCTCTTGCTTATTTGAATCTTCTACAGGTTTGTTGTTACTGATTACAGAAAACAGGAATACTGAAACAACACATAATAGTAACAACACGATGCATGTTCTCAGGAGCAACACACATTGTTTTAAAGTAAGCTGTTTCATAAAAGAAGGTTTAATGGTCAAAAGTTTTTAATTAGAGTGTAAAGATGGAAGTGTAATTTTTTTGAAAAAAGAAGCTTGTGTATGAACTGCTATGCGACATGGATGAATTGAATATTTTATTGATACATAGCGACCCGTTCACCCATTTATACCTGCATCATCATTTTTTCTGCAATGGGTCTTGCCACTTCATATATTTGTTTTCCTGTTTCAAAAATTACTTTCCACTCACTCATCACCAAAGAAAAACTAATGATGGTTAGTACGGCAGTAACCAAATAGGTTTTTATCCATACTATGCTTTTGTTAATCAATTGCTGTTTCATAAAAAAAGGTTTTGCGTTTCTGATTTCTTAAACAAAGATGCAATCAAGAATTACAGAAAGAAAGGCTACACTGTATGAAGTGTAACCACTATTACATGAACTGAAATAAAAATGTAAATGGTTAGAAAACGTTAATAGCTGTTAACAGGGATTAACAAAAAAAGCCACTCAAAATTGAGAGGCTGAAGTGTAGATGGTAGCCCCGGCCCTCCCAACGTCGAACCAGATTTTGGAAGATTTGAAGACATTGGGAGACTTTGGGTGACAATAGGATTAATAACAGGAAATAGTTTGTTCGACTTTTCTTTTAGTACTAATGGGCATGTCTGAATAATATTTCCCAACTGTTTACTAAAGGTGTTAATCTTTGAATCCTGAAAAATCATAAGTTTCTTTTAATAATTTGAAATTGACTTTTATGCCCTTTTTAGCTGCATATTCATCAGCGAATGTTGCAAATGAAATAATTCCTTGAGCAAAATTTTCATCTGAGCATGATTTAAAATCAACATACACTTGGTACTCTCGTAGCATTTCAAAAAGGCTTATTTCACCATTTTCAAAGTTTGTACGGTAAAGGATAAGTGTGTCTATATCTACCAGAGTAACGGGGGCAACTACTGAAAAATCGCAACCACTATATTTGGCATCCGCTTTCAATTTGGCTAATTCCACTTGAAACCATTCGTTTACCCAGTAATTTAAACTTGGTGCATCATAAAGACTATCATGCAAAACGACTACTGGATATATTGTCATTGATGGATCATAGCCAGGATCAAGTGGCAGGTTTCTTAGGAGTAATCGCCCAACATTTGTAGCGCATTGTAGGCTGGCCTTTTTTAGCCGACCGTCTTTTGCAAGACCTGCCATCATCGTGTCAAAATCATAAGACAATTTTTCTTCTGCAGTCATGAAAAAATCTTTTGATTCCGCTAAGATCACCTGTTTATCAAACCGACAGTAGTAATCTGGTTCACGTTGTACGTTTGCTGCTTTAAAGTCATTCCCAGTAATTGTTATAGTTTTAGTCTTTGATAGCACTGCTTCCATCGTATCATATACAAGCACTGCTTCTGTGAATTCATCTCGAATCGAGCCAAACAATGGGCCATTAAACAAAGTTTTATCCTGATTAACGTATGCAGATAATTTAAACACTAATCCGTTATATAATTTTTTGATTAGAAAAAAGTCAAAAATTATCCTATACTCATTTTCGACTTTTTGCAAAGGCCGATCACGTAAAAAACGATAATCTGTAGAACCTTGCTCTGTTTCGGCTGCACTATGCGCTAATTTATCTAAAAAGGCAATGTTTGCTTCTGACTGAGTGTTATTTTCAATTACTAGCGTATTGATCCCCGATTTGTTAAGATTTAATGGTGAAAGTACAGCACCGCCAATCGCTTTAAAGAATTCTTCTTTAGATTTTACATTAAAATCATTTAGCAGATGCTCATAAACCGCTCTATATTTAGGGGTTGATTCAAGGAAATTTAATAATTTCATTAGCTTGTAAGCCTGGGTAAAGATCAATTTGCCATAGTCTATTTCAACAAGATCATTTTGCGGGAACCGTTGTGCAAAAATCATACGAAGCAATCTTCTATCCTGATGTTTATCTGCAGAACGTCTAGCTTTGGTAAACCTATCAAGTACATCGTCATTGAATAATAAAATGAGCTTTAATAAATCGGGGCTATTTTGATCTTCAAGCCCGTTCCCTTCTTCTTTGATTCCGGTCTCGTTAGCAGCCCATATATAGAGGTTTAAAAGTGCTTCTTCAGACAAGATAGCAAAGTCTGCACCTCCTGCTTTTGAAGCCAAAGTTTGAAAGCTCTTTGCAACTTCATCATATCCGTTTTGATCAAAATTACCGTTGTAAATGAAAAACATTTCTATCAGCTCTCGAAACCCAGGTTCAACGCCTTTTCGACAATATGTCAACATTAATGCAGACAACTGAAGAATTCGCCTTCTCCCAATTCGACGTCCCAATATCGACTTGTAAAACATTCTAGGTTTGCCATAAATATCACGGTAACCAACTACTCGCTGTACGTTTATTTTCATGATTTCTGATTGTAACTAAAAAAGCAAAGTTCAACTATTATATCAGATTATGTAGAGGGAATGACGATTGGGTCTTTAATAAGAGCATGTATTTACTTACTCCGGAAATATAACCATCATGGAAAGATCTGTAAGTTTCCTCCCTGATTAAACCTTCCCATCTGCACTGCCTTTCCTGGCTCAGGAACCTCAATCACCACATCCACATCATGCTGAAAGGTATTGGCTCCACGGAAAGCCCCCATTTTGGTGGTCTGGAAAATGAAAATGAATGACTTAGATGGGTTAAAGGCTTTCAGTCTGCTTAAATCTTCCGGGGTTAGCCCCAATTTATTTACGCTGTCCAGGAAGATAAAATTATAGGGTGCAAGGTTCTCCGGCAGAACGGAGGATACGTATAAAGATGGATGGGCAACATCCTTATCGTTGAGCTTCTTTTGGAGTGTCATATCCAGTCCTTCCTCCTTGGCCACATAAAGTACCTTCCCGTGGTTTCTGGCCAGGTAACCGGCAAAATCAATGCACAGATAAGACTTACCCATTTTGGGCTTGCCGAATACCATTGCTGTGAAGTTGGACGAAGGATCTCCGATCAAATCCAGCCATTTACCTTTCAGGCCAATGGTCTCAAACTGCAGGTTGGCAAAGTCCATGCTGTTCATGATGGCCGGCTTTTCTTGAAAGCCGTTCAGTTGATTGCAAGCACAGTCTAAAATTCCTTCAAGTCCATTCAGTTCGTTCCTTTCAATAGAAAGTGTTTTTTGAGTTGGATCATCCAGAAAGCTCTCCAGGTTTTTAGTAATGCCAATCAGCTCATTCATGTACGGGTCATTTGCCGGTATTAATTTCTTATCTACCATCCGGGTAATACGTTTCAATAAACCATCAGCCTTTTTCTTCATGCCCGGTTTGCCATTCATGTTAATATATGCTTTGATAAAATTTACAGAAGACATCACTTTTTCTTCTTTTACCAAAGCCTTCATCTTTTCTAAAGTATCAGGCTTTAATTCCAAATGAATTTTACCCTTCATGCTGTTATACACTTCTATAAGCTTTCCCTGGATATAGCGTATCTGCTCGGCATAGGTGGAAGTTTTACGGATGCGTTTTTCTACGATGGCTTTTTGCAATGAATTAATAAACCGCAGTATATCTTCTTTCGTTTTAGTCTTGCCATCGAGATGCACAAAACGGCGGATAAAGCGCAGCTCTTCGGGAATGCGTTCCACCATTTGAGGCTGTGGAATCGGCTGTTTATCTTTTGCTTTTGGAGCATTTTTTTCCTTGGGTTTTATACCTTGCCTGCGCATGGTTTCCTGGATAATTTCATCATGCTCCTGACGTTGCTTTTCTTTTTTCGTTTGTTTTTTTTCAGCCTTTGAGTTACTGCTCACAAACTCATTCAGTTTGGAAAGGTATATGTCAACTGTCTTTTTAATCGCCTCACTGGAATGATAAGATACCCAGCTTGAACCATTTGCTGTTGCTTTGGTTACAAACTCATGGCCCTTTTTGAGCGCATCAGGAAATGAAGAAAAATCAAGTGTATTTGCTTTATTGAAATAATTATCTATTGTAATCATAGGGTGGATTTTTATGCGGCTAATAATTCAAGTTCAAGGGCGAGTGCTTCGGCTTCCAGTTCCAGCATGGCCACCTCGTTTTGTGGCTCATCATCATCCGGGGGCAGTTCAATTCGCTTTCTGTTGGAGTAGGTGATTGCATCATCTTTCAGGTCTTTCAACTGGTAGGATTGTAGGGTAACAGAACAACCATGCCGGGATTGCAGTATCTCCAGCAGTTTGTCCATGTTTTTATCCGGCAGTATAGCTACCATTTTATCAGACACTTTCTCAAAATTGTTTTTCTCTACCAGTTCCAGGATTTCTTTGTCCAGGTATATATCACCGCCCCGTGAACGGGATGCAGAAATAATCAGTTTAAAGTAATTCCCCGTTCTGAAAAAAGATAAGCCGTTATTGGTAACGATATGACTGTTCTGTGTTATGGACTTTATAATGGGTGCAGCTTTTAATATCGGCACAACAACCTTATCCTGTACCTGCTCTCCAGGATTCCAATTCTCAGGCATCAGGATGCCTTTTTTTGTTTCACCATTCGTGGTAGTATAGCTCACCAGTTTGCCTTTGAAGTCCGAAAATGCTTGCAGCAGGTTTCCGGTAATGATATGCCGGATGCGCCGATCGGTATTGTTTTCCTTGGTGTACTTCTCCCACTCATGCAGCAGTACATTCATACTGGGTTGCGATACATCAGCACTTGCTCCAATAATAGTCATAATGTCTTCTGAATAGGAAGCTGGGATAGCCAGGTATTTTGAACTGTTTGCAATAGCTATCCGCAACTTAATGGCTGAAGGTGCGTAAGGATTCTTTTTTTTCTTATCTACCACAAAGCCCAGGAACACAGCAGGCACCAACTCGTTACCGCCATTATAGGTTTCAATGGGGTAGCGGATATTGCGGCTGATATAAAAAAAGCGAAAAGCCTTCTCCAGGTACTGCTTGCGGTTATCAAAAGTCTTGTGCAGGTTTTGTAGCTGCAAATCCCTCGCTCCTATGAGTTCTTTTTCTCTTTCTGTGATCGCCTGCCTCCAGGCTCCTTCGCCCTGTTTGGTGAGTATCTTTTGTATTTTCTTTTCATTGGGAATATTCCGGATCAGTTCCTCATATTTGGTATTTGTTTCTGTTTCCTCCAATTTCAGGCGATCCGCTACGGATGCCTCATATTCCTCCATTAGCTCATCTTGTAATTTATGCGGGTCTTTAGCTTTCAGTGATTCGTTAATCAGGTTCTCCAGTTCGGTTTTCGTGAAGGGCTTTTTCAGCACATTTGCCCTGACGGTTTCCAGCGTACTGTCTTCCCCAAAAGCACTGTCACTCCCTTTACCCATTTTTATCACTTTGGCTGAAACGGTTTCGGCTTCCAGGTTCATGGCTTCCACTTCAAGGTCGTAATCTCCAATCTGTTTCAGGTACTCTACATAATCATTATAGCGTTCTGCAATTTCATTGTAAAAATCCTGTTGCATTTTAGTGGAAAGCACTGCCACCCGGCCAGACACCTTATGTGCTGCATCTTCCAGCGTTTGCGATTCATTACTGCCACTATCCGCTTTTGAATTTTTTAAGTGTAAAGGATCATCAAGCAGATCATTCACTTCTTTATTTTCCAGCAGATAATCTTTTACAATTTTATCACCGTATTTATTCAGAAAGTCCGGCACATCTAAAATTTTGGTGGATTGTTTCTGATTGGAAGTAGTGTTTGCATCGAGTGATTTCAACTTCTTTTGAAGCATCATCATCAACCGCTTTTCAGCAGGGATGGCGGATGTCACATAATCGTAAATGGGTTTGAGGATTTGCCCGGTGCGGTTGATACGTCCTCGTTTCTGTACCTCGGTATTAATATCCAGTTCGGCCTGCAAAACAATCATCACTCTTTGTTTCACCTGCTCTTTAGAAACTTTGGCTGTGGGTATGGCATGGGCAGATGCACCGGTGCTTCCGGATTGGTTAATCATCAACACATCCACTTCATTATTATTAAACTGCCGGAACGCATCATTGGTATTGATTCTCTTTCTTCCCAGTATCAATGCTTTGCTGCCATTCCAGTTCATTTGCATTTCATACTTGCGGCCAGTAACTTCAGCCACCGTAAAATCGGCATCCTTTAATTTCTTTATAATAATATCAATGGGAGAAATGGTAATGCCGGTAGAAACAGTATTGATCTTTTCGAGTATCCTGTGATATTCTGTTTGTGCTTCGGGTGGCAGATCACTCAACTCAAATTTTTTATGAATGGGGTTGCCATCCACATCTTTTTCAGAATATCGTAAAATGCCATCCAGCCCTCTTTTTAATACCTCACTAAAATCAGCATTGATAGTGTCTCCATCACCAACAGGAATACCATGTTCATTCTCCATTGATTCAATAAAACTGCCCATTGTAGAGGCAAAAGCAATTACGGGCTTTTTACCCTCCTTTAATCTTTTTATAGCTTGGTCTGCAACCGCTTCTGCCTTAAGCGAAAAAAGCATCTGGTTAATTACCTGGAATACTTTTGAGAAATAGGGTTGGTTATCTACGCCCGCCTGGGAAGTCCCTTCTCTTAGCTCCACTTCTTTTCCTTCGGCTACAGCAATCTTATCCAGTTCTTCAATTTGCGCATCCACAAAATTGGTTTGGAAAGCAATAATATCCCGGAGTATATCGGTGATATTATCGGCAATGGCCCGGTGTTCTTCCGACTTATTATCCAGCGATAGATAATTTACTTCCACACCTTCAAAACTTCTTTCACGTCTTACCATTTGCCCCTCTGCAACCAATTGTGAGGACAACACTTCCTGCAATGCCACGCCACCTCTTGTTATTGCTTCCACCAGATCATCCTTACTCATATTGCAATCGGCAATGGAAGTTTTCATGGCGTAGATGGGCATATTGTCTGGTCGTTTGGCAAATGTTGCCGAGAGAAAAACAACGCCTTTTGTTTTAGCAACAACACCCTGTAAAAATTCACCGGTATTAGATGAACCGCTGGAATTATGCGCCTCATCCATGATGAAAATATTTTCTTCTGCAATGGCTCGGAGAAAATTTGGCTTTTCGGGTTTCTTCTCCGGCGAGTTGAATTGAGAATAGGTGGCCAGTACAAAATCATATTCTGCCGGTATTGCCCTGGATTCGATAATGCTTTGCTGATGAGGTGCAGAAGGTGCATGGTACATGATCTCTCCATCCTCATCTTTTATATCTGTTTTTGACTCCTTACTGTTTACTATGAGTGGCCGCAAATGTCCTGAACCAATGGCCGATAAATCCCGGTATATATCCGAAAACAGGTTTGCTTTTTCTGTAAGAAATACCGGCTTTACTCCTTGGTTGACTGCATATCGAATCATAGCTGCTGCAACACGTCCTTTACCAATACCTGTCTGGTCGCCAATAATCATTCCCTGGCCCCTGGCTTCAATATTGTAAATGGCCATCGCTACTGCATCAATTTGTTCTGCCGATAATACTTTGCATAGTGCAGCTTTGTTGGGGTACTTCAACCGGTGACGGACAAAATTGTCAATATCACCACCTACTTCTGCTTTGATATTCAGAATAGCCTGCCTAGTCTCAAAAGCCATGCTATCGGGTACTTGGGTATTCAGTACCACACAACTTTCCGATGCAGGTTCATAGGGAGCGGCCAGCGTTTCATCTTGAAATAGTTTCATCAGTGCTGCCGCTTCTTTTTCTAAATGTTGTTTTATCGTAACAATTTTCATAGCTGGATTTTGGTTTGTTTCCATTGCATCCATCACCCGGTCAAATAAATCCTCGAAGGTTTTTACCACAACATCTTTGTCCGGGTTAAAGACGGGAGCTGCGCCCGATGCTTCGGGCTTTCTGCCATTTATCAGGATCAGCCGGACATCAAAAGAAGTTCCCTGGCGGGAATAGAGTTTGTGACCGTCAATATTGATAACATCCGCCACATGATAGCGGCTGTAGAGGTAGTTAAAAAAAATCCGGTTCTTGCCCGAAGTGATTCTGCCCTTGGCATCCCAGGTAGTATGACCGCCGATAATGATAGCGGCTCTGCCGTCATCCGCCATACAATCCAAAGCCCGTAAAGCCATCACATGCTCTAGTGGCTTTATGGGAAAAGTATCGAACATTACTTCGGTCTCCATTTTGCCAAAAGGAGGATTGGTCATTACGGCTTTGAAATTCCGTTGTACATCAAAGAAAGTCTTGGTCGCATCCCGGTTCCATACGTTAGCAAATCCTTGCGTTTTCAGGTTGTGGTTTCTGAAGCTGTCTAGTTCGTTTACATATACTCTTTCCGGTTTGGCAGCAATAGTTAATAGTCCATTTCCGGCTGAAGGCTCTATAGCAAATCCGCCATTAAATTGCAGTTTATCTATCTCACAGAAAACACCCGCCAGATAACCAATGGGTGCAGGTGTGGAATACTGTTGCAGCAAGATGCTTTGAGAGGTTCGGTGAGATAAGTTCACCTGGCTATGGTACAGTTCCACTATTCGTTGGTATCGTTCTTTCACTGTTCCTTCGCTATGTGCCAGCACTCTTGCCCTGTTTACAATGGCGAGTTCAGTCAGCTCTTTCACTTCGTTTTTATCGGTAATGCCAAAGGATGTGGCAAGTTTTTCAAGAGAGATTTTATTATGCTCCTTCTTTGTAGCTAAATCTCTTTCTACGGCTGATACAAAAAACTGTTCCTTGTTGTTCAGCCCATCAAGACCCAGCAGTCCTTCGTCCGCAAAGGAGTAATAGCCTTCTTTGGTAACGATGATATGATCGAGCAGTTTTACATCCATCAGCGAAGATCCTTGCTTGATCTTGTCCGTCAATTGCTCATCTGCCCTTGAGGGTTTAAGATTACCAGATGGATGATTGTGTGCTATCACCATTGAAACAGCGAGCGCCTTTAAAGCTGTGGCCAGCACAATCCGTATATCAGCAACCGTTGCATTGATGGCTCCCTTAGAGTGCTTGTAATAACCGATAATCTCATTTGCCTGGTTCAGATAAAGCACAATGAATTGCTCCTGTAATTCCATCTGTCCTTCTCCAAAAGTGTTACGGATAAAATCAGCAGCATCTTTGGAACTGGTAATTTTTCCAAACTGTCGCTTGCCACTGCGGGTATAAGAAACGGCTAACTCCGGAACATAAATTTCCGGAGTTTCGCCAAGCACTATTTCAGGTACGGTAGAATAGTTCATTTCTGTATTAGCTATTTATCTTGCCGGTCCGACCAATGCCAGGTAATTAAGCTCAAGGCGTTGATCCCAGATATTGTCAAACAATTCATTTCCATCAGCCCATTCCACAATCACAATATCATTTGTGGCGAACCTTGTTGTTTTTTGGATTGACCAGACAGCCTGATTGGGAAGTGATCCCATATTGGCATATCCAACATAGGTGACTAAAGGGTTTGATTCATCAATCCGCATGATCTGACCATTACAGCAACATTTTAAATTGCTGATAGCTATTTTTATCTCGGTCAGTGCGGACAGGATGCCGCTCAGTAATTCAATCTGAATATCCTGTTTCTGTTCCGTTGCCAGCCCGCCACCATTATT
Source organism: Bacteroidia bacterium Ga0077558 (assembly GCA_001464625.1). Classification (GTDB taxonomy): domain Bacteria; phylum Bacteroidota; class Bacteroidia; order Chitinophagales; family Chitinophagaceae; genus JJ008. The sequence goes on from LNFJ01000014.1 coordinate 58,200, forward strand.
TTTCAGCATAGCATTGATTGCATCCCGCAATGCGTAAACGTCCGGTAATGCTGCCGGGATAGTCACTTCCGTGAATTTGATAAAAACGTTTTTAAGCGCACCCGATCCGATATCCAGTCGTATAGTATTATCCTTAACCGTGTCAATGGTTTTGATATGCGATTTATTGATCAGTAGTACGCTGGCGGCGTTTATAATCCGAATTGATGCGCCGTCATCGATTATTTGTGTTGCCATTGTTTTTTTGATTGTTATTTTGGTTATTATTTTTGATTATTTCAGAGATCCCTTCTCCAATGAGTGACCCGATAAAACCTCCCACCATCACAAAGGGAACCGCATCTTTTCCGGCTTCCTTTGCATAGGCATAAGAGAGAAGGGAGGTAATCAGTGTGGCAGAGGCCACAATGCTTTTTTCTTTCATGCCTGTTTATTAGTTTGGTTAGTGTAGTAATTGTTTGGCGGCAAGGCCCGACAAAATCAGCATCCCTGCATTCTTTAGCTTGCCCCAGAATCTTTGCCGCTTAAATTTCTTTCGCAACTGTTTCACTTCCTTTTCAAGTGCTTGCTGATTAGAGAGTGTCTGCGATAGCGTTGTTTTGATTTGCTGATATTGCGAGAGCTTTAGCACGATAGCAGAATCCCGGTTTTGTACCTGCGATCCCAGCGTTTCTATACTGATCTGGCTCAGACTATCTTTTTCGGCTGAATATATAATCAACTGGTTGGTGAGCCGGGCAAGTGAATCGCAGTTGCTGAAATATCTGGCCGTATCATTTTCCTGTTTGAAAATACTTTGCCGGTCAATCAAGGTGTACACCTGTTGTTGCAGTTCGCCGTTCTTGCGTTTAGCTTTGGTCAATGCCGTTTCAGTTTGTTTCAGGCGGCTACCCAGGCTGTCATAATGTTCATTCAGCGAATCTTCCTTTTCACGGTATTGCTTTTCCACCTGGGCCACCTGCTCTTTAATTGTTTCAGCACTGGCCTGCACTGTCGCACCCGGTATATCGCTGTCGTCAGCATTTCGGTGAAAAAGCTGGCAAAAGGAAAAGCCAATAGTAATGCCGATCAGGAGCGTGATAATTGTTTTGAAGTTTTTCATCTTATTGGTTTTGATTATTGTCAATGGTTGTTTTCTTTTCAAGGGAATAGCCGAAACATCCGGCACCAATTAAACTGGCAAATGCGTAGAACATAAATTCAGGCATCATTTTGCTGAAGAATTGCTGGGCAATCCAGCTTATCAAAAGCGCCAGTATGAGTAAGGCGATGGCCACTTCACGAAGTGAATAGCAGCCATTCTTATCCTTGAATAGTTGTGTGAGAAATGTTTTCATCAGGTTTCTTTTACGATTTGATAAGTGATTAAACCAAAGGCTGCGGCAATACTTAAGCCTACCAGGTCAAACACTAATTTTTTTTTGCTTCACGGACTAAAGCCCTCTCATCAATCAATGTGTAGGTAAAATCATTACCGTACATGGTTTTGTGCCTCTGGGCGAGTTGCATGAAAAGATTAAAGTCGGCAATATTGGCAAACACTTGGCAGCCTGCGGAGTATTTCTCTACATACTTAGTAGTTCCGTTTACAGAGGCATGATGGATATTAACTCCGAATATGCCCGTTTGCTCCTTGCCGTTATTGAAGTCCAGCACTGCATCCCGGTTATAGTCACGGATCACTGTGATAGGCCGCTTCTGAGTTAGAGCCAGATATTTGCCCCGGTGCATCCCAATGCCGTGGGAACCGATATACTGACCGTGTTTTACGATGGCTGTGCCTTGTGGATTCATTAGGTTGCGCAGCCAGAAAGTACCGGGATCAGTGGTAGCCGGAAACTGGTGGTATTGCCAGTCGCCTGCATTGCTTTTGTAAAAAACATTGATGGTATCATCAAAGCGGTTAGGTTCTGTGCTGTTGGCACGAACGCCCACAATATTAAGTTCAAAGGGGCGGGAGTAAATCTTGTATGCTTTTGCAAGCATAGTATTCTGAATTGCAAGTAACATAGGTTTGGATTTTTAATTTTTGTTTTGTGGTAATCGGTTATCCGGCTTTGGACAGGTTCAGGTCAGGCTCATAATTTTTTATCCAGTCCTTCACGTTAAAGCCCGGTGAGATAGAGCCTGGCTCCAGTTCATCATGGCCCACAATAGCGGCACTTGGGTATTTGATAGACAGTGCCACGATTTTATTGAACAAGGCTTCTTCCTGGTTCGGTGTTTTGGTATCACCTAGGGTGCCGGATTTATTCCTGCCACCGGCGTAGGCAATGTGGATGGCTTCGTTATCCACCTTCTCCACGTTTTTGATAATGGTGGAATCGGGATGAACTCTTTTTATCTCACCTGTGCGCTCCACCACATAGTGATAGTTTCCATAGAACTGTGAAACCTTCGGGTCAAATGTGGCGGTGCTGTGTACTACGATGTACCGGATATGTCTTTTCATTGGATTATTTTAAAGAGATTGAATAGATTTTGTATGTACTAAAAAGTGTTTACCATTGTTTTCAAAAAGCGTGTAGTCAAGCCGTTTGCTGACTTCATTGCCGAGTACCATTTTAGCAGGAACCTGAATGGTTTCAGATGAGTTGACCCAAACGGTTGCCGGTTCAATCGTTACAATACTCACCCCGTCAAATCCGCTCAATGACCACTTGTTACCGTCAAACTGCAGCCCCATCCGCAGGAACTCAAAGCGAATGGCCTGTTTCTGATCTTCTTTAGTAAATGTGTTCAGTAGTCCGTTTACCAGAGTTTGCCTCACCCCGCCACCAAGGCGGTAGTTTTTAAATTCATCACTGGTTGTACGGTAGTCGTCCTTGTTTTTAAGTTGTTTGAGTAGATTGATGGTGCCTGTAAAATCTCCTTTGGATGCAGCAACAAATATTTGCTGCGCCAGGGACGTACTGGCAACTTTACGCCCCTGCATCAGCACATTGTAAGTACTCTCGTCAATACTCGGTGGCATTTTGAGCTTCTTCAGTGCGGCAGACATTTCAGGGCCAAAGTCACCGTCTGCGCCGTAACGTGGTAATATCTGCTTACCAAACTTCGCTATCAGCATTTCCTGCATAGCCCTTACCTTATCGCCTTTGCTTCCCCGCTTCAGAGGAAAACCATCCTTACTTACGGGGGTAACATCCACATATGGGTTTTCATAAACGGGCTTAGGCTTCGGTTTTGACTTTGGCTTAATGATCGGCTGGTAAACAGGTGTGTCTGTAATAACCGGAATGGGATCAGCTACAGTTTTGCGCTTGAAGATGATATCTGCATCGCTGTCTTTGTTAGCGGCTTTTTTCTTTTTGTAATACTGCCAGCCAAAATACCCCAGTATTCCCGCTGCGCCGACCGCCAGGGTGGTAATCACAATTTTTTTCTTCTGGCTTTTCTTATTGGTGGATTTTGATTTCATAGTTGGATTATACTTTGGGTTTCTTGGCGATAATGTTCATCATCGGGACGATTTCATAAAACTCCAGTTCGCTTTGCAAGTCTTTCATCAAATCATCATTGTACTCTTTCTTGTAAGCAAGTGCCACTTGTCCAAAAGCCGCCTGCGTAGGGATCTCCATGAATACGGCTTTAATGGCATCTTCGTCTGTTCCAGGAAAGGGGCCATAAGTGATATTGAAAGCAGCTCTCAACCGTTTTGCCCAGGATAAATACTGGTTGGCAGATAGTGCCGGTGCAAGAACTTTGTTACCTCTGTCTGGTTTTGCAGCGATGATTGCCAGCATCTCATTATACTCTGTTGAGGTCAACTCATCCTGCATGTCTTTCATCAAACTCCTTGCGTATAATTTTTGATAGGAATTGATGACTTTACGGAATACTTCCTTACTTGGTACGGCCTGTAATGTTTTACGAATTGCTTCCTCATCTGTTCCCCAGCCAAACCACATATCATTGTCAAAAGCCATTTTCAGTTGCTTGGCCATTGTGGCTTCATTGCCTTCTTCATAGGTTTTCTTTTCCTCACTGTCTGAACGGACTTTGCGCACCAGGCGGCGGCCAATAAAGAAACTACCACCCAAAACAACCACACCCAGCAAGCTGTATGTGATTATTTCCTTTGGAGTAAACCCCTCATGGTTATGGGTAGTAGTTTCTGAGTTCATAGGATACGGATTTCTAAAAACAAATCATGAAAACAATTAAACTCCGAGATACTTTTTAGCCAGTGCCGTTTTCACCGGATCGTTCACAATCGTGTGAGCCAGTTTGGTCAGTTCCTTTTGGCTGAGTTTGGAAGCCAGCGTGGTTAAGGCAGTCATCTTTGCATCAGCCTCGGTTTCTGTTTTTGCTTCAATGGTTATTTCATACTGATATTTACTCATGGTTACGGATTTTTAATGTTCAATAATTCTGCGACCGGTGTTACCTGCGAAGGATCAGCCATCAGTTCATTCAGGATGCCGATAACAGCAATCAACTGCGGCTCATCAAAGCGGCTTTGTAGTTGCCTTAATGTGGCCAGGTATTGTTGTTCTTCTTCACTAACTGTATTTCCATCTGGGGTCTTTTTCTGAAAACTTGCTTCGCCTTGTGGTTGCGGTGGTTCCAGTTGTTTGGTTTCTTTATTACCTACACCACCCAGCCCCAGTCCACTCAGCACATCAGCATTCTTTTCAGCAAGTCTGCCAAGTACCGCAGAACCCAGTTCCACCAGGTCAATATTTTTAAGCTTGTGTTTATCGTTACCTGCGTGCTCCAGTTTTTCTTCCAGTTCTTCGATATAGTCTTCGGCATCATCCAGTTTCTTTTTGGTTTCTTCCAGTTCCTCCTGCATCCGTTTTACTTCATGTTCCCTGTCTCTGGCTGAAAGTTTTTCCTGGATGATATTTTCAATATCACCGAGGCCGTTCAATCCCTTTTCCTGTTTCAGTTGTTTTACATAAAAGCAATACTGATCATTGCGGGGAGAGAGATTTGAGTTATAAATAACGATGCGGACTTTTTCAGTATCCTCATTCATGTAGTATTCATAATTGTCAAAATCTTTCGGGTCTTCGGTCTTTGGAACAACCTTCAGGCTGTCCACAAATATTTCATAGGGCTTGGCATGACCTTTTGCTGTCATATCCTCCAGGTAATGCCGCAGCTTGTCAATTTTCAATTGGTCGTAATTGTCGTGTGTTATGGGCATTGCTCTGTATTGTTTGGTATTACCTGAATAAATCTTGCATGTTGGGTAATGATGGAGTAGTTCCGTATTCTTATTTCTCCCTGGTGTTCATACTGCAATTCATTTACGTTGTCTGTGCTCACATCGAAAATCCCGGTATCACTTTTTACAGCAATACACTCTGACGGTTCAACCAAAATGAATAATTGATTTTGGCCGTACACTTTAATCTTCCCTTTGGATTTCAGCACAAAATGCCTGAACTGTGTACTGTAATTATCACCATGTCCCAGCTCACTCATTCGTCTTGCTATATAATCAAGTGCCAGGTTTGTTGTCATTGCTTATCATTTGTCGTTCAATCCAGATATAAAGCATCACTTTGTAACTCACATCATATCCAAATACCTCACCGATGCTGTCTTTGAAATATCCATTGATGACAGTACATCCGCAGATATTCAAAGGGTCTTCCTCTCTTTTCGTTCCATGTGTACAGGAAGGGGAAAAATCAAAACTGTTACCATCTGGCGGTACGAATATTCTTCGCAATCCCAGCCTTCTTTCGTTTGGCGGGTCATAGGGATAGACTTTTAATTCACCTGCACCAATGTTCAGGTCTCTCTCAAAAATCTCCTTAGCGTAAAATATATCCGGCCTTCCATTGGCTTTGAGTTGTAATACACCCATCAGGTTATTTCTCTCAATTAAATCTGAACCAGCCTGCAATGGTGAGAAAGCATAAGGCGGCGAATCCAGAACAAGTAAACCAGTTTCAACACCAATGATTTTATGGGTGTCTCTTGGCAGTTTTACCTGAAAGAAGTTTTGCTGACTTCTTCTGTAGATACCAATGGCTTGTATAAGAACCTGCTCTTTCATTATTGCAACACACATTCTACATACAGTGAAACTCGGTAGGGTACAAATACAGCACGGGTATCATCGGTGTCTTTATAGTCCACTTTGATCGTTCCATTACCTGCGGGCTGATTACCCATGTCATAGTAGCGGTTATTGGGAGAAACGTTGATGCCTGATAAAAGCAGTTTACTCTCATAATTTTCCGGAAAGATTTCCTCTTTGTTGATCTCCACTTTTTGCGAACCCCGGTAATACAACAAATCATCTTTATCAGAGGTAAACAGGATTCCCTTCACGGAAACAATGTTTTTATCCAGTTCAAATGATTTACTGAAAACCTTATTAGGCTCGGTTACAGGAATATCAAATCGCTTCTTTACTGTTTGCATAGGGTACGGATTGTTCGGATTCAGTTATCAAAAGCAGTTACTACCGGCAGGGAGTTATTACCCATCCCTCCCCGCCGTTTTCATCGGGAGCTTGCACCCCCGATTCTATAGCAACTAAGTTTATATTACGGTGTTGTGATAGTGCCGTGCATGGCCGCATAGATGTAGGTGTTCTGCGGAATACCTTCCATTGTTCCCAGCTCCACAGTCATTTCAATCAGCACATCATCATGGATCAGCCTGGGGTTAGCCAGTTTGTAATAACCCAGCGGCACATTGCGGTTGTTGCCTGATTTAAAGACTGCATTGCTGGTTTCCGGCACAATCTGCTTTTTATTGCTTTTCAGGTTAAACTCACCGTTGGCAATAGCAGGAAAATCTTCCAGCCCCTTATAATTGGTGGCAATGATTTTATCCTTGCTTGCATCGGCAGAAGTACCCGCCAGCAGGATGATACCACTTACCAGGAAAGCCTGGTTTTTGGGCAGCTTGGAGTTGCTGATATTGCGAAGACCGATCTCTTTGTCATCCTGCGTTTCAAACAGCTTGATGGTTTTGGAGGTTACCGGTTTGATGGAGTAGATAATACTGTCCGCCAAGCGCAGCTCCCCTTTTACCAATGCTTCTTTGATGTTCACCGGCAGTTCGCCAAAGAACTTTTCCATTTCGGCCCTGGAGCCTTTGCTCGGTGAGCCGGTATTGGAAAGTTTGGACACCATCCGCAAACGCTGAATGGGATTCATTTTGCGTAAAGCACCGAGCAGTTCGCCGTCCTCTACGCCTTCAAGGCCGAGTAAGGCACCCTGGTTATTGTATTCTTCAATTCCTTCTAAAAGTCCTAACATGATAATTGGATTTATTCGTTTAAAATTTGTTTTGAAAATGTTGAGGGATTAGTAAAGCCTTTCTTCCCATTCGTCACCATCTTCCATTTCAGGAAGTGCAGCTCCGCTCATTTGCTGAAACTGCATACCACTTTCAATCAACTGATCTTCGATGGCGTTCAGGGCATTCAGACCGCCGTTGAGATCATTGTTGTAGTTGAAGTATTGCAGCTCTCCAAAGCCGTTGGTGGCAGCGGCAGCAGCCGATTTTTGTTTGATGATCTTGTCCAGGTAGAGCTTTTCAGAGAAATTCTCTTTGTAAGCCATTAGCCTTTCTTTTACTCCATCCAACCCCTCCAGGCCATTTACGGCTTTGCTTTTCTGAAAGCCATTGGCGGCCATCATACCGATGCCAAGAAGTGTGAGCAAGCGGTTTTGGGTGTAATGCCCAGTACCAGTTGTAATGATACCCACGGCAAGCGATGGCCGTCCGATGGCTGAACCGATCAGCCCGCCACCCAGTACTGCTACCAGCAGATCTTTACCGGTTTCCAGTACTGTGTTTTTTACATTGCCCTTGGTGGGAAGTTCTTCATTCATGCCCTTCAGGAAATTTTTCTTGCGGGCATTTTGCTTGTATTGGTTGTTTTGTTTTGCCATTTTTAGTTTTTTAGCGTACGGAATATGTTAGAGCAGGGCTACTGCTTTTTTCTTTTGATGCTTGCCTTTGCCCCGCTGATGTTTCTTTCTTTTTTTGTAGTTGGGAGCGCCGGACAAATTATTGGGTGGAGGTGAAGATTTGTTTTGCGTCTTGCCACCTTTCATCAGGGAGTAGCCGATGCCAATGATGGTTAGTCCTCCCACACCGATGGCTACCGGCTTCAGCCATTTTTTATTCTTTTCCCAAAAGCCCGGATTATCACTGTTATCCGCAGGATTTTCTTTTGCATTTATATTGGTTACAGGCGCATCCGGATTGACTGCATCATTTTTTATTGTCACCACCGGTTCACTGCTGGTTTTTACAATCACATTGTTTGCGGGTTCTTCAGTCGGTACAGGCAAGGACTTATCCGGGTTATCTGTGTTTTCAGCAGCGGGTTTGGTAATTACCGTAGGCACAATACCAGGTGTGGCAGTTGGCGGCGGCACAGGAACAGGATTTTCTTTATCCGCTTCTTCATTTTTCTTTTCATCAAAATCCTCTGCTTCTTTTGTTTTCTTCTGGAAAATATTGCCCACATCTTTGAGCATCGCAACAATACCGGCTATCACACCTGCTGCGGCTGCAATACTTGACAGGGTAATCGGTTCACCGAGTTGCCCCAAGCCTTCCATGCCGTTTACGTTTTCATCGTAGTAGATGTCAGTACCCAATAGCTCGGTCATGGGAGTATAGGCAGTCATGTATTCCACCCCTTCCAGGTCAATCATCCCAAAGCCATCAAAACCATTCACTGCTTTGTCCTTATTTCCCTTACCACCGAGGATAGCTTTCTTAAGATTCTTGGGATTGCCACCTGCACCATAGAATATTTTTTCCAGTTTCTGCCTTGCAGCTATCAGCTTTTGAAACTTCACCGGATCAATACTCTTGGCCGATGCCTGCTGTGGTGTAAGGTAACTCCAGCGAAGACGGCCTGCCGCATTACGGATATTGAGTTTCATACTGGCAAGGATGCCATTGCGCAGCAGTACCGTGGCCGGGTTAGCCTTATTCACCACATTGAGCATCTTACCCAGGAATTTTTTCTTCTTGGGCTTGGGGTTTCCATCGGGGATCGGAATTTGGTTTTCAATAGGATTAGATGGGGCAGCCTGTTTTTTCTTTTTTAAAAGTCCAGGCATAGATTTTTTCGGCGAAAGCATTTTGGGGCTTTTCATTGGAAGGGGTTTCTTTCCTCCGGCACCCATTCGCTTTTGAATGATGCGGCCCAGTTCTTCCATGCCGTCACCGGGACCATTTATTTCCAGGCCATCATCAAAGCCGCTGAGATATTGTAAATCCATAGGATAATCTTTTTTTTCACTAAAGGGTACTTCATAATTAAAGCGGTCAGTCACGCAATCAACGGTGATATAACCATTTTGAAAAGGCACGATGGGGTAGATGTGCTGAAAGTAATCACGCTGGTATTTGGTGATGCGTAGCGTGTGCGGTATGCCGAGATTGGACAGGATACTGGATATAAAAACGGAATAACAGTCACAATCTACCCCGGAGAATCGGTCGTGCCAGGCTCTTGCCGGGCTTCTTATTTGTTCATAGCCCTCTGCATCTTTTTTGTAGTTGATATGTTCATAGACAAAATGCCAGATATTTTTACAGGTTTCATAGGTGTTGTTAGCTTTAAGCAGGTTCGCTAATTCTTTTGTCTGGTAGAGTGTTTCATTCACCACATTGGGAATAAAGTCCACCGTATGATACACATTCGCATTGCTGCGGATAGTAGCATTATTGCCATCGGCCACAGGGAACAGGTGATCGTATTGCCTGCCGCTTTTGATATTTCTTTTTTTGCCGGCTTCCACTGTTTGTTATTTTTTCAAAGTGATCTCGTCATTGCTTTCATAGGGAAGCTGCGTCCATCCCAGGTTTACGGTTGTCATTACCTTGATGGTGAGTTTAACCGGCTTTTTGTTTTGAAGGTTTTTCAACACATCACTGGCTACTGAAAAGAAACTACTCACTGGTATTGTAACCAGCATTTTACTGATCACCACTTCACCATAGGGTGGAATTTTAATGTCTTTGTTCACTGCCTGGCTGCTGCCCAGTGTGGTGCCGCCGGAGATGATTTTAACAAAGGGGAACTTTATCGAGAAAGTCCCCTTTGTTGGGTTTTTCAACAGGACATCAACTCTCACTACAATGGCGTTCCAGGTAATTTCATAGAGATTGGCGGTAGGAATGATTTCCAGTTCAGCCTGTGTTTTCTTCAGGCCACGTACATAGCCTACCACCGCTATCACACCTGCACCCAGCAGCGTACCAGTTAATATTTTTGAGGCAGCACTCATTACTTGCTTTTCCTTTTTCGGTCAATGTAATCAGCAGTCAGTTTGAAGCCGAGCCAGATCGCACCACCGATACCGGCTTTCAGTGCATAATCCAGCAGCCCTACAAAATCCAGGTTGGCCAGGAAAACCACTCCAGTGAGCAGGATACTGCTTGATGTGTTTTCGGTTGATGTTTTAGTTTCCATAGTTGGATTTTTAAACAGCTTGTTTTAGTGGCTGGCGCATGGGTATTACTACGGCTATTTTTTGAGGTATGCCCAGGGCTGTAACAATACCCTGCACCTGATCCACTGTGAAATATTTTTTCTTTTTCTTCCCGTGTTCGGGAGCTTTGGCATCAATCCACCGGCGTATAGTTCGGGGGCTTACATCGTAGATCGTTGCCAGATCCATCAGCCTGTAGGGCCGGATTATCAGGTTGCCCTGTTCGTCAAATACTTGCTTTGTTGTTTTCTGCATGACTTTACTCGTTGCACAGTTGTTGAATAGCCACAACCTGGAACAGGGTCAACAGGCCGGGCGTTTCTTTTTCAATGAAATACTTTCTCCAGTACTGGTAGTTCTGAATGGTGGGTTCCTGGCTGAATTCCAGTACTGCTTCTGCCATTGCTTTCAGTTCCTTTTTGTAATTGGGAAGCGATTCACGGATGGTTTTGATTTCTGCATACCAGGCTTTTGTACCAGCAAAACCTGTAGCGTTGGTTCGATCAAGCCATACAGAAGGCAGCGGAATATATCGGCCAGGTGCTTTGCTCACATAGTAACGGGCAAGCAGTACCCGCTGGCAGAAGATCGAGAACGCCAATTCAGGGTGTTTGGCCAGCCGGAAGTATTCCGTGATCTTTTCTTTGGCCACTTCGATTTCTTTACCGGAAAACTGTACATGATTCCAGAGGCTGCTGTAAGCAAAATTCCATGCGGTATTTATCAAGGGAGCCAGTTCAGCTTGTGTTTCTTTTAGCCCTTTTACAACCCTCATAACGGGTCTGTTTGTTCTTTCTTTTCGTAATGCCTGTTGTCTCATCTTTTTTATTTTTTAGTTCGTTAATTGCGATTGACAACACAAACATACTATGGGGCAAAGGGGTCACTTTCCACTTTGAGCAAGTTTGTAACAGTTATTGAAAGAAGTTGTGAGAAGTTGTAAGTTCAGGCTCGTATTGTCCTATGAAAGTTTTTCGTGGAACAAAAAAAGCCGCTTATTAAAGCGGCTTTAAAATTATGTTTTCGAATAAATACTCAATATCTATGTTGTGAATGAAGCAATCTTATTTAGAATTAGAGATGCTCTTGCTGTAGTAAAGTCTTCAAACTTATCTTCAGTCCAAATGGTTTCATCGGCTGGAATTAAATGACGTTTTACAAAGGCCGCTTTATCACTTACATCATTATTAATCCATTGTTTGAAAGGTTTCGCATTTTTAGCACCCCTGTTTGTTCCGTAGTCAAGTAATTGGTAATTTTTGATGCTATTAATTTTCTCACTCTCGATACTTAGCGTTTCTAAAATAGATTTAGGGAGAATATGGTCTATATCCTGAATCCTGATTGTTTGGTTACACTCATAAATAAGATAAAATAAAAAGGAATAGTCAAGTTCATCCAAGTTCGAGCTTGTGTACGTAGTTGTAAACTTAATCGGGTGATTTATATAAACTTGAAATAATTGATCAGTAGGGAAATCCACTTTTTTGTGCTTTTGAATTTCTTCAAGTAGCTTTCGTATTCCAGTATTGTAAGGTATCCAGCCTGCTCCTCTACTTCTAAATACACCATTAAGCAATGAGTGAAAAATCCATCTTTTCATTCTTGGAAATTCAGCATTACCTGCGTCAAAGTCTTTAAAGAATTTCGCAACCTCATCATTTGAAATGGGTTTATTGAAAAGGTGGTATGCAATGAAGAAAAGTGGTATGAAAGAACGATTGCCATCTTTATAGTAATTGTAAAGTCCGGATTCAATTAAAAATGCTTTTAACCCTTGTAATGTAGATTTTATTCTATCCCTATTATCAATTGCAAAACTGGCATCTGCTCCTTCAATAGAAGCCATTTCCTTTTTGTGATTGTCCTGCAACAAGAAAATGAGTTTAATCAGATTGTCTTGTGTTAAGCCAATCTCCTCATAACTTTTTAGGGTTTCTTCCAAAAAACCCTCCATTTCCCATGCAAATCCTTTCAAAATTGATGCAACCAAATCAAAGGGCGATAGTTTTGTTCCCCCATCATTAAGCCGTCTGAAAAGCTCAACAATTCTCTGCCTGTTGGCTACTTCGTCAAAAGATTTGTTGACTACAACTTTTGAAATTCCAATTGCTTCAGCATTCATGACGTTTTTATAAAATGCTTTTACATTTTTTTGAATGTGCGTTTTCAGTTTGGGTTCAGCAATATTTTGGACTTTGATGATCTCATCTGAAACCTGGTCTTCATCATTAGTGTCTTTTAGCCTTTGAAGTAAACCACTCACTAAATACCAATTATGATCTGGAATAGCCCGGTCAGTATTGTCTTTAGATTGCTTTGGTAACTTTGAGGTGTTGTTTTCAAACTTAAACTCAAATTCAGAATTATAATCACTGTATAAATCAAAAAATAGAACCTTTCCGTTAATACTGCCTTTCAGACCAATGTAAAATGATTGAAGCCTCTGCTGCCCATCTATTACAAAATTTTGTAGCTGGGAGAGTTTTTCAACTTGTCTTGATTGTATAACAGAGCCATCTCTTGTAAACGGTCTGAAATTAAAAAGAGGTTTACTGTCCTTATCTTCTTCTATTACCATAACACCTCCAAAAGAATCACCTTTCAATAAAGTATCAAAGAGTGTTTCCATTTTATCTTCATCCCATACGAGCCTTCTTTGAATTACAGGCAATACGAATTTCTCACTTTCAATTTCGGAAATGATATCTGATACTCTAAATGATTTCCAAGTTGCCATAGCTTTTCTTTTTTATATGCAAGGTATGGTGTTATTGATTTAAACTCTCACTCCTCTGCTCTTCCAGGTAACCCGAGCTTCTCAAAGATAATCTTTACCTGCAAGGCGGTATATAGCCTGCCTACTTTTTCACCTACAGCTTCGTTGTGCTTTACTATCCAGTTTTTCATGGTACGGTTGGTTACACCATAAATACGGGAAAGCTCCGTCAAGCTGTAGGGTTTAATTTCAATTGTGTTGTCTGTGATACTCATTTCAATTTCGTTTAAGCTGTTAAGTAAATCCGGGTCAGTAGTATTAATCCTTTCTATCCATAATAGGCTATATAATCATCGTGTTCAATGGCAAGCAACGTACACAATTGAAAAACATTCAACCTGGCATTTTGCATCAGTTCGGTGATTAACTGTCGGATGCGTTGAGGGTTTTCCTTTGGCACATCGAGCTGTGGCGGTTCTCGCCTGCGGATTTTCTGATCGTTGAATTGCTGCACCAGATAACGTTTCTGGTTTGGAGTAAGCAAGCCAAGGTCATCAGCCCTATATAAAAGGGAGATCATACTTACCTTCCATTTCCGCTTCAACTCGCCTAACAGCGACAGCGTTATTCCATCTTTATAATCCGGCATAATATCTTTTGATGGCATTAAAAATTCAGCAGCAAAAAGATTGGCTTCGTGGTTAATATCCCTGTCGTGGGCAACGGTACAGAAAGTGTGCATGATCAAATGCCCTAGTTCAAAAGCCAGCGAAAAACGTTGCCGGTCACCCAATAAATTACGATTCAGGAAAATGATGGGTTGGTTGTCATCTGTAAGCATAGAGCGACTATCTACCCGGTCAGTTCCAAAGTCAAAGCTGCTAATCAGGATGCCTTTATCTTCCAGTAACCAGCTCAGGTTTTCAATGGGGCCTGTAGGAACTTTCCAGGATTTGCGTAGCAGGTTGGCAATCTGTTCCGGAGTACGCTTTTCAGTAACCTCAAAAAAGGGTAATTCAATTTCTGCTTTTCCTAATCCGTTGATTATCAATTGCACTTGGTTCCTGATAATATTCATTTGTGCCTCTATGGGGGTCAGCAATTTGGCCGGAACTTGTTTTCTTTTACGATAACTCAGGTTTACCGGTAATATCTCGCCCTTCTGCATGAAAAAATGTGGTGGGTAATGGGTGGCTTCGGCAAGGGCTATCAGGGTATTTTCATCTACCGGACCATCGCCATGCTCCAGCCTTGAAACACTGGCTTTATAGCTGTTTAATCGCTCTGCCAGGTCGCTTTGTGACATTCCCCTGGCTTCTCTTGCCAGCAGGATCATTTGGGGATTAATCGTCGTTTGTGTCATATTGCCTTTCATTTATTTGGGGAACAAACATAAAAAGGGATTTTGTAAATTCCTAAAAAATGTATCAAATTGTGGATAAATAATACTAATTTTATTAGCTAATCAGTAAGAAATATTTAAGGAGCAATTAAGGATTGATTATGGAGATATTACAACTAAAGCGGAGTAGTTACGAGGCATTTAATTAAACTATATTTGCCATTATTTGTCAGGTCAAAATATTGCATCTTGAAAACAATAGGTGAAACTCTCCGTGAGTTACGGGAAAGCAAGGGCTTATTACTTCGTCAGGTAGCCGCAGCTATTCAAATTGATCCTACTCTTTTGAGTAAAATCGAAACAGGGGTCAGAAAAGCTACCAAAGAACAAATAATAAATCTTGCTCATTTTTTCAAAGCAGATGAAAAGGAACTTTTAGTTCTTTTTCTTAGTGATAAGATTGTAAGTGAAGTGCAGGATGAAATATTAGCAAGTGAAGCATTGCATTTAGCGGAAAAACAAATTCAGTTTAACAAAAAGAAGAAAAAGAATTAGTATTTAGAATTATGTTGAATTATACACCAGAACAGCTCGAGGCCATAAACACGATTGACGATAACCTGCAAATTATCGCCTGTGCCGGTTCAGGTAAAACTCAGGTTATTTCTCAACGCATTGTAAACATCCTTAAAGCTGAAACCGGAATTCAACCCCGAAATATTGTCGCATTTACCTACACAGAAAAAGCAGCAGCCGAATTAAAAACCCGTGTTCTGAAGCTATGCAAAGAGCAGCTACCTGGAATGAAGGGGTTAGTTGACATGTACATCGGAACTATTCATAGTTGGTGTCTAAAAGTTTTGCAGGAGCATGTTTATGAATATCAGAAGTATTCAGTCCTTGATGATATTAAGCTAAAACTTTTCATTGACAGGAATTTCAATAAGATTGGAATGAAAGACCTGAATATGGAAGTGTACAAAGACACAGGCCATTTTTCACAGTTAATGAGCATTGTAAGAGAATCAGAACTTACAGCACCAACAGAAGAAATTCCCGAAGAAATTACAAAGGCACTTGCAAGCTATGAGCAAACCTTGATGGATGCTGCCTACTTTGACTTTACAATGATTATGACTAGAGCCTTTCATCATTTAAAGGATGATGCAGCTTTCAGGAATAAAATTGGCAGTGCATTAAAATATTTGATTGTTGATGAATACCAAGATGTAAACCCTGTGCAGGAGTACATAATAAATTCATTGGTGCAAGTGGGCGCAAATATTTGTGTGGTTGGTGATGATGACCAAACAATTTATCAGTGGAGGGGTGGTGACATTAAGTACATTATTGAATTTCAAAAGAGATACAAGAATGTAAAGCCAATTCGATTGGTTGACAATTTCCGTAGTTCCCCTGCCATAGTTGAAATAGCAACAAGGGTAATCAATAACAATACTTACAGGTTGCCTAAACAAATGGAAGCAAAGGCAGCCCAGGTATATGAGCAGGGTGATGTTCTTTACAATGCCTATGATAATGTTGATGATGAAAACCAATTCATTGCTGACCAGATAAAGAAATTAAGAGGTGTAGAGTTCACCGAAAAAAGCAAAACAAGAGGGCTTGACTACTCAGACTTTTGCATTTTGCTTCGCAAATGGAAAAAGGCAGAAAACATTATCCGTACTTTGGAAGCAAACGACATTCCTTTCATCGTTGGTGGAGTAAATGAATTGTTTGCAAGGCCGGAAGTTAGAGCATCAATACAGCTTTTCAATTACATCAATGAAACAACCGACAAGTCCGTAATTCTTGATTCGTGGTGTTCCCTATCCGATAAAATCACAGCAGATAAAGTAGAACAGGGTATTACATACCTTGATAAGATGAAGCCTCACAGGGTGAGTTACTACGGTGACTTTGTTTTGCAAGAGATATTTCAAACCTTCCTTGAAAAGTCCGAAATCACAGAAGAAAAATTTGTTGATGATGGAACAGGCACAAGAGTAGGCAATAAAAATGAAGAAGTAATCTTCTACAACTTAGGCATGTTTTCACAAGTCATAAATGACTTTGAAACCATCCACTTCATGAGCAACCCTGCGAATAAGCTGAGGAACTTCCTAAACTTCATTCGCTTTTCAGCAGCCGAAGTTTATGCAGAGGGTTGGCTTAATAACAATTTCAAAACACCTAATGCAGTTCAGATAATGACAGTTTACCAATCCAAAGGATTGGAATTTCCTGTTGTGTTTATACCTGGCATGAACAGAAACTATTTGCCAACACAAAAAAAAGGCGGTAAATCAGTTTGGCATCACTTACCGAAATCACTCATTCAAGACCAGCAGCGTTACGAAGGTGGAATAGAAGATGAAAGGCGTTTGCTATATGTGGCAATTACCCGTTCACAAAAGTTCCTCTTTATTTCCCGTGCTCCAGATGGAAAAATGCAGGGTAAAGAATCAAGTTTTGTGGCAGAATTTAGCCGTTCACCTTTTATCTTTTCAAATAAGGACAGAGATTATTCAGACCGCAGATTTACTACACCTCAACCGAAGTTAGAATCTGCGTCTATACTTCTTAATTTCTCAGTTCTCAAAAACTATTTCGACTGTCCATACAGGTTCAAACTGATTTCCATGTATGGCTTTGCCAGTTTTATCAATATCCGCATGGGCTTCGGTAAATCCGTTCACAATGTATTGATGGAAATACACAAGAACGCATTAGATGGCATAGAAACCAACATAGCACACCTACCGGAGCTTCTAAATACACATGTGCATATCCCCTACGCTTATGATGATGTAAAGCAGGATATAAAGGACAAAGCAGCAGATGTTATCAAAGAGTATTTGCGGCTAAACAAAGATGATTTTGAAAACATTGAGTTTGCAGAAAAAGACATTCAAATAGATTTAGGCGAAGGCATACTCATTAACGGGAGAGTTGACCTTATTAAAAAGAAGGACATTAACGGTGACACCAAAACAACCATCATAGATTTTAAGAGTGCGGAGGATGCACAGAAATATGATGTTTCTATGGAGCAGCTTTCATTGTATGCAATCGGTTATCAGGAGTTATCAGGTGAAAAGGCAGATTTCTTACAGGTTTACAATATGGATAAGAACTATCCTGATACTAAAGAAATTCAAATCACAGATTTAGATGCAATGAAACTCAAAATAGTTTCAGCAGCAGATGCAATACGACAAAACGATTTACCTAAAACCAAACAATCAAAAAATTGCAATGAGTGCAGGCTTGTAAAAGTTTGCTCCGGTGCAGCAATATAAAATTTAAGATATGGCAAAAACATACAAAGGCTCATTATCACTTGAGTGGTACAATAAGCAAAAGTCAATCATGCTGAACAATTCAATAGGTTCGACTTCTGATAAAGATATTCCAGCACCTAAGATAAATTGGGTTAATAAAGAGGATGCTCTATTCTATGAAATCGTTGATTCAGAAGGTAGAGGATTGGAACCATTTTGGGTTGATAGAAGTGACTTTCGCATAAAAGAGGCAAGGCCACTTGTATTACAGGGCAATTATAAAGCTATGTCAAAAGATAAGCCAGGCACTTTGCCGGGGACAGATGAAATATTTGAATTGATAGAATCATCTGAAGATGATACAGAACTAACTTCATTTTTTGTCAGAGGTGATAACCTTCTTGCAATTAATTCATTAAAGAAGATGTTATTAAATAATCCAAACTTCCCAAAGTTTAGATGTGCATATTTTGATGTTCCATATAATACCGGTCAAGCATTCAAGCATTATGATGATAGCTTAGAGCATTCTGAGTGGTTAACATTAATGCGTGATAGAATTATAAATATTTATGATTTAATAAGAGAAGATGGTTGTTTGATTGTTCAAGTTGACGACATAGAACATCATTACCTCAAGGTAATGCTTGATGAAATATTTGGAAGAAACAATTTCGTTAATCAGATATGCTATGAACGGTCTGGTTCCGCAGGTATAGGCCAAAGCGGTGTTTTCGTAAATACAGCTGAGTATATTCTAATCTACTCAAAAAACCATGAGTCGTTTGATTACAATGAACTTAAAAAGTATGAGGCACTAGAATATGAAACAATGAAGCGATATAATAAAGTATTGCAGAAAGAAGGAGACAGAGAGTTGGTTGAAGAATTTAATTCTAAGTCAAACAATCTGCCTATAAAAATTTATAAACATAAGGACTACGAAATATCAAGCATTTCATTAAGGGATTTTGAAAATAGGAAGTCTGAGATTTATGGCGAATTTGTTCTAAAGTTTAATAAAATATTTAGAACAACTAATCCACAAGCAGAAAATGAATTTCAAAATGATTTAATCTCTAAAATGTCTGGTGGCCTTTATTCTGTTGAATACACACCAAGTCGTGGGAAATACAAAGACCAATTGACAACAATTTACTATAATAACAATGAGATATTTGCATGGCTAAAAGATTCTGCATTTATAGAAAACAAAGAGATAGTAAAATCAAATAAGATGAATACCATTTGGCTACATTCGGAAATACCAAAAGCCGATTTAGCAAATGAAGGTGGTGTTGAGTTAAAAAGAAGTAAGAAGCCAGAGCAATTAATGAAAAGAATATTTGATTTTGCTACTAATGAAGGGGACTATATTTTAGACATATTTAGCGGTTCAGGGACTTCTCTTGCTGTTGCTCATAAAATGAGAAGAAATTGGGTTGGTGTTGAGATTGGGAAACATGCAGATACTCATATTCTTCCACGCTTAAAAAGTGTTATTAGTGGAGAAGATAAATCAGGTATTACAAAATCACAGAAATGGCAAGGTGGGGGTTCATTTAAATATTATCACTTAGGGCCATCAATTATAAATCAAAGCACCGAGGGTGTTGGTGACTTCAATTGGTCATTGGGTAAAAAGTTTATCGAAGAATCACTGCTGCTTTCTTATGACTACTTGCTCGATACAACAATTAATTTTCAGGCTGACCTATTGTTTCAATCTAAAGAAAGTCAGCCTACGATTGGTGTTCAAAAAATAGGAACTAAAACAAGAGTTGCAATAATATCACTAAACGAGCCGAAGGGAAAATTAGGCATAATGCCTTACGAAGAAATACAAACTATTTATAAAACCATAAAATCAAAATTTGCACCTGAGTACATTAACATCTTTACAAACAGGGGTGTGGAAATGGCCTACGATTCCAAGCCAGATGATTTAGAAGTAATAAAAGTACCTCATGCAATTTTTGCAGAATTAGAAAAGTAAGATATGGCAAAAGCAAAACAACCCACCTCTTACTTTCAGGAGCATAGTAAACTGCTTCAAAGAGTAATTGACGACTACCGGGCAAACAGTGCAACTATTAATTTATTTGCAACAAATGACTATGCCATTTTCAATAATATTGAAACAGGCATTACCAAGCATCCATTGCGTAAATACCAGATGGAGGCATTATACATTTTAGATTATTTGTTGCGTTGCAATGATGGTAAACCGGAGAAGAAACACCTATTAGAAGAAATAGATAAGGACACAAAAGCGAAAGCACCATTTCTCAGTTACGAAATGGCAACAGGTTCCGGCAAAACTATGTTGATGGGTGCAAGCACCTATTTTTTAAATCAGAAATTCAATATCAAAAACTTTCTGATAATAACCCCTGCATCCACTGATATTTACCAAAAGACAATCCGCAACTTTACAGTTGGCGGCTATGATTCTGTTTGGGCTGATGATACACCATTTACTTTTAATGTTATTACTGGCGACAATTACACACAGAACTTGTTTTTCGATGATTCAAAGGATGCAAATATTTTCATCTTCAACATAAGCAAGTTTGGCTCTAATGCTACCAATACAGATAAGACTTGGGAAAGTGCAGTATGGCAGGATAAAGACGGCAACAACATTAGCATTAAGGAATTTCTAAAAGGCGAAAAATTGGTGATAATTACTGACGAAGCCCACCATCATCAAACACCGGCTGCTAAGAAAATAATAAATAATTTTCATCCCACCGCGGTATTAGAATTTACTGCAACAGCAGTAGAGGCAGAAAAAGGTCAGGAAAAGAAGAACCAGCAGATTGTTTACAAATACGACATACGAAGGTTTTTGGAAGATGGGCATGGTAAATTAGTAAGAGCAGTTGCATTAGCCAATGAAGTAAAGAAAACTAAGGATGTAATACTTCAATCAGAAAAGCTAAAACTTGTTACGCTTTTCTTCATTCACTTACTTAAAAAGAAAGCCGTACTGTTAGACCCCAAATGCAAAGAGTTAAAACCTCTGGCATTTGTAAAAGTAAAAGAAGATACCCACTACACACAAAAGGTATTCGATTATGTTCGCAATGAATTAGCTAATGACCTGGACAATATCAATATCATTCTGGACAAGGTAAAAAGTCAGGATTTAGAAATAACAACATTACTCACTGCCTTATTCAATAATACATACGAAGGCAATATAGAACTACTTCGTTCCGATATTCAGAAAGCTGCCTCCAATACAATTTTCTACTATGGCAATTCCGATAAGGAAACAGAAAAGAAGTTTCATAACATCCGTAAGAATGAAGTTGAGGTAGTTGTTTATATGCAACGACTCGATGAAGGAATTGACCTGCCTAATATTTATACTATGGCAGTCATTAACGACACGGAAACAAACTTTAAAACATCTGTAAAGCAAATTATTGGCAGAGGAGTAAGGTTGAATAAAGATGTGAGAGAATTTGATGCAGAACCCAATCCGCTTATTCAGCAAGCTGAAAAGCTACACATCGTTTGCGACCAGGGTAAAAACTTTGAAGAAGTAATCACTGCAATTCAACAGGAGTTTGGTCTAAATAATAAGTACCTAAGTTTTGATAAACCCAAGCGGCCAATTATTAACAAAGCAAAGTCTGACCTACTCAAAGGAAAGTATGTACCACATATTAAAGCTGATTTCAAAGCACAGGAAGGTGTAAGCCTTATTAACCTGATAAATGACTATGACACCGTTGTGGCAAAATATACAGATGATAACTGCTTTGCAGGTGCAGAGGATGAAGAAAAGAGGTTCATTAAATACAGACCGGATTCATTCTTTTTAGAGGTAGATATTTTTGCAGACAAAAAGGAGTACCACAAACAGTTACAGCAAAGCGGTGGAGTAGAAACAACACTATCAATTACAGATAAAGAAATGAAGGCTATTTACGGCCATGTGCAAAAGAACCTTCATTGTCTGCCGGATTCTGATACAGTGAAGAAAGCATTTAAGGCTTATATAGACAAGTTTAATGAGAAGGAACTAAAGTATTACCGTTTAGATGATGCTGATGATAAACTTGCCTTAAATCTGTTTGTAAACTCATTCAGCTTCTTTTATCGTAATCATATTGAAAAAAATTATTTCCGTTTAGATTTTAGGCAGATCAACGAAGGGGATAGCTGGAACCTAATGAAGAGATTTGAGGATTATGAAATCCGTATTCCAGACGATCAAATTGGCAATAATAAGCGTTTACAGATAAGAGATAAATCGAAACTTATTGAATTAATAGATTCCAACTACCATTTTTTTGGTTATGAAAAGTCTGTTTATGATTACGAAAAATTCGATTCTTTCCCCGAAATGCAATTAGCTGAATATGCTAATGCAATTTTGAAAAAAGAAAAGGGTGGGAAAATTGTAGCGCTTGAGGCTCCCGATGATGAACTATTAACAGTTGCAGCCGAACCAGAAGCGCAATATGAGAAAAAAGGTATAAATTTTTGGATCAGGAATCAGAGAAATATCTATTTTACTTATGGCTCCAAAAAGTATTACCCTGATTTTATTTTGTTTAAAGACGATTTCATTTATGTAATAGAGACGAAAGGTGAGATATTCTCAGACACAAAGAAAAATACACTACTCAAAAAATTGGACGAAGTACCTGGTGATGGGGTAATCAAAGGATTTAAAGGGTTACTTATATTTTCTGCACAGTTAGAAGAAATGGGCGATAACCTGGTAGGCTTTGATGAATTTGTGAACGAATCAGAAGAAATACTAAGAAGGCACCAATCAAAGGCAGAACTTGTACAAGATCCTCCACTTACAGAAAGGTTTGTTAAGTACCTCCCTGTTTATTCACCGATAAAAGCTTACAAAAAGTTTATTAAGCAACAGAAAACACCAAAGCCTGACGGCTGGCTTGAAGTACCCGAAAATCCCCGTGGTTATCCAGAGTTGGTTTTTGCCACACAAGCAAAAGGGGATGCGTTAAATCCCAACTACAAACATAATGACTGGGTTTATTTTTTCAACACACAGAATATCTCTGAAGCAGTAAATAAGCTATCCCTAGTGTACAATCCTGAGATAGAAGATGAATACGATGCCGGTTGCACAATACGGACGGTTCAGATAGTTGAAAAGAAATCTAAAGCCAGTTTATTTAATGAAAAGGAAATTCATTTACAGCCATACAATAAAATAAAAGAACCAATCATAGTGACTAATGTCATTTCGGGTCAGGAAATTGAGATAATTGGAATTGAGTTCTTAATTAATAACAAAGGATAAGATTATTGAAGGTAAAATGAAGATATATTTTAATTGATGAATAGAATTGCACTCATAAACAAAATAAATACCTATGCTGCAAGGTTTGTATTAGAGGTAGAGGGCTTTAATGCTTCAAACCTTTATGATATAAATATCCATGCGGAAGGGTTTCTTATTCCTGTATTAAATGAGGTGTTTGGTCTTCGTCTGGAGAACCTAAATAATACTCAAAAGAAAAATTTTCCTGCAATTGATTTGGCAGATTTTAAAAACAAAGTGGCATTTCAAATAACAGCAACAAGTGATTTTGATAAAATAAAAACGACATTAGAAACTTTTAAAGAGTATAAACTAAATGAAGCCTTTGATGTTCTTTACATATACATCATTACGCATAAAAAGGAAAAGTATAACGACGAGAAATTAAAATCCGTGATTCCACAAGATTTTAGTTTCACTACTTCTGAAAATGTAATAGATAAGGATAATCTTTTGCAAAAGATAACAGCCCTTAGCTCCACGCCAAAAATTGAAGCAATCTCTAAATTATATGAACATGAGTTTTCTGATTTTCAAATTCAAATGCGAGAGAAGGCTTATGTAAATGGGTGTTTGA
Source organism: Bacteroidia bacterium Ga0077558 (assembly GCA_001464625.1). Classification (GTDB taxonomy): domain Bacteria; phylum Bacteroidota; class Bacteroidia; order Chitinophagales; family Chitinophagaceae; genus JJ008. The sequence continues at coordinate 81,878 of LNFJ01000014.1, forward strand.
ATACTGAAAATGAAGCAATATGTCCCAATCTTTTAAAAATTTCTTTTCCTAAATATATATATCAGGCAGAATTAAACATTGATGAGGATAAAATTCTCAATGATCTCAATACGTATTTAGCTTCTAAGAACAAAAGGCCAATAAAAAAACTTAAACCGGGGAATCTGGTAAAAAAAGCTTTGAGGACGCATGATATACGATCCGGAGAGTGGGTTCTTTATGAAAATTATATTTACACATTTATTGACCTGAATAATACATCTGAACCGTTCCGTAAGATTGTAGACATAGGAACTATTACCCGTATTGAGTGCAACGAGTTTTATGGAAGCAATGAAAATACATTAAGAGTATTTAAGCATTTGCTTCGTAATACATTGATTGAATTATGTAAATTAAAAGAGATAGAGTGGTATGGGCAGCAAGAAATTTTCAGATTTGCAAATAATCAGGACGCACCAAATCAAAAAAAGGTAAAGTGGAAGGGGAAAAATGAGGCTACCAAAACCGTGATATTTGAAATGCACAATAAAAAAGAAGGTCATATTGTATGTTTCAGGAGCCTTGCATTTAAAAGTTCATTTTTTAACATAGAAGACACTTGGTACTTGATATTAAATCCGACCTGGAGTTTTACGAATCCTTATGGCTACCGGGCAAGTAGATTTGAATCAGCTTATATGTCTGGAATAAAGAGATTAGAATCTAATGGTTCTATTTATAATTATTTTAGATTTTTTAGTTACTATTTCTCACATAAAGATTTATTTACTAAGCCTTATCCATATTTAGAAATTCAGAAAAATGAGAAACTAACTATTAGCCCTAAATTGGAAGAAAAAGCATGGAAGCCTGCAAAGATTATTGAAAGAAAATCTGCGGACATTGATATTGAAATTAATGCAGATAACGAATTGACCGATAATACACTGTTTTAGTTTATGAAAGTTAGATACATAGAGGAACCGTCATTGCAATTTGGCAGCAATCAACATATCTGTCCGAAATATGGCATTTATAACCATAGCCCTTTTGATATTAATCAAGTTAGACCGGAGAGAATAACAATCGGAATTATAGGTAAAGGAGAAAGCGTGGATAAGGTTTTAGCGTGGATTGAATCCTGTAAAAAACATATTGATGGAAAACAAAGTAAAAATCCCCATCCGAATTTATTTTTAAATTTTTGTGGTTTCAATAAGGAAATTGGTTTTCAAAGTGAAATTGTTTATGATGATACTTATTTAAGAAAAATCAATAATTCTGAATTTGATGCAATAATTAAAAAGAAAGAAAATCTGGAAGAAAGAATCAACGATATTGCTGATTTGTATTTGTCGGAAATTAAATTTCTGTCTAAAAATAAAAAGCCCGATGTTATTCTGTGCGCTTTAAGTGAAAATTTCATTACCTACATACAGGAAAAAGAAGTTGAACCTGAAGAAGATGATGAATCCGAAAAAGAGAGCGATTCAGGTGAATCTGAAATAGATGCCGAGGAAATATCTGCCAAAGAGCAAAATTTCAGAAGATACTTAAAAGCAAAAGCAATGCAGTATAATATCCCGATACAGATTGTAAGAGATAGAATTGCAAAGCCAACTGCTGAAATGCAAGATGAGGCTACTATAGCATGGAACTTTTTCACTGCACTATATTACAAGGCATCTGGTACTCCGTGGGCATTAATCCGTAAAGATTCCGCAGAAACCACTTGCTATGCAGGAATTAGTTTTTTTAAAAGCAGGGATAAATCAACCACGCAAACAAGTATAGCGCAGATATTTAATGAATTAGGTAAAGGAGTTATTTTAAGAGGAGAAGAAATCACACTGAAAAAAAATGATAGAACACCACATCTAGCAGAAGAACAGGCATTTAATTTACTAACTCTATCTCTTAAAGAATATTATGATGCGGTAAAGATATTTCCCAAGCGTCTAGTGTTGCACAAAACATCGAATTTTAGTGAGGATGAGATATATGGATTCACACAGGCTGCTAAACAACTTCATATTAATCAAATTGATTTGGTCTCTATTCAACGATCAGACATACGTTTATATCGAGAAGGGAACTATCCTCCAATGAGAGGCACACATTTCTCATTAACAGAACAACATAATGTTTTATATACAAGAGGGTCTGTCCCGTATTACGAAACATATCCAGGTAAGTACATTCCAAGCCCGATTGAAGTTAAACTTGCTTATTATGATGAATCTCCAAATCTAATTTGCGATGAGATTATTGCTTTAACAAAAATGAACTGGAACAATACACAGTTTGATAGAAAGTATCCGATTACAATAGAATGCGCAAGAAATGTAGGCGAGATTCTAAAATATCTCGATGAAAAAGATCAGATGCAGTTAAAATATAGCTTTTATATGTAATTAATACAAATTCTTGGCTACTTGACAATAAATTCAAAACAAACTGCAAAAACTGACAAAACATGGCGGAATTTACAAGGAAACCAGAGAACGGAAACATCTTTGAAGGCACTTTAGACGAAGCCGTAGAAGTGACGTTAAGAATTGTAGATGACTTTGAAAATCGTTTCAATAGAAACCCTGAAAACAAATTAAGGGCAGCACAAGTAGTTCAATTACTATCATCAGATAGCAGGGTGTGTTTTTTTCAAAAGCAAAAAGCTGATGACCAAAATAATAAAGCACGTCACAAGATTATTATTCCTTTAGGCAATGAGAGAGCCATTGAAGCATTAGTTGGCTTGTGGATTGATAAGGTAGATACATTCACCGAACTTTATTCCTACCGGGTAGGTAAATTCAAGGAAATCTCCTTTTTCAACGAACCTACCAAGCATACAATCAAGAGAAATTGCAAGTTTCAATTTGTGGAACTTGATCGTAAGGCAGGTACAAATGCCGAAAACTTTAAAGAGCTTTTTAAAGCAGTCGAATCATGTGAAATTCCTGTAGTTGATATTAACAAAGACAAGGACAAACAAATATGGCACAACTACGTTGTGGCTATGAAAAAATTAGTGAAGCAAAAGGAACAGGTTTGGAAAATTCAAAAAATTAGCCAACCCTATTCTGAAAAAAGGGATGAAGATACCGAAAGAGCCAACTATATTGATATTTACATAAATGAAAAAGAACTGATTGACCAGCTAATAGAAGACATAGAAGGTCTTTTCAATCCCTATGAATTGGAAGATTATGGAGTAAGCGATGAAAAGGCGTTTATTGAGTTTAAAAATTATCGGGAGTTAAGTCAGGAGGAATTAAATCAACTGAAAGAATTAGGTGAGGAATTGTTTTATGAACTATCTGCCTCATCCCCCATTCACTATATTTCGGGCGAGGTTCAATTCAAATACACCGATACAGCTTCAAAAGATGAAATATATACAGCAATAAAAACAAAGCTGGGTTCTGACTATCAATTAGAGACAGAAATCAACAAGGACGGTTACATTGATCTTAATGATAATGATATACCGCATTTGCAAAAAATACTTGCAGATAACTACCACAACTTAATATCCTTGCACAAGGACAATCTTGTTCAGCTAAAAGTTGAGTTTAATTCCGGTAGAGATTTAGTACTGCTGAAAGATAAAATCAAAGGTATTCTTGATGCGGAAGGATTAACAAGAAGTATAGTTTCTATTTCACAGGATGGCAAAAACATAGTCATTGAAGTTGGTGCATATATTCATCCTCGTAAATTCAGCACAGAAAATTTAGAATTTATTGAATCAGTATCTCGATTCTCAGCCAACAGGCAAATCAGGATAAAGCCAATAGAAGGCTTAGAAATAGCTGGCAATTTTTACCAAATGGCAAATGCCAGTAAAGAAGACATTGACAATTCTCTTGCTACCCTGCAACAGAATTTCCCCGGTGTTCAGTTTTTCCGTAAACCTACATTGTACTTTTTCAAACTTGGCAGCAGGGTAAACCCGGAAGTCCTCCGTAATTTCAAAACCGCAACTGATTTGCAAGGCAAATCCGAATTTTTTTTTGCCAATTCAATATTAAATGTAGTAGCTGAAAATGCGGATGATTACAACAAACAAGTAAGAAGGATAATGGAGGCATTTCCTGAGGCAACTTTGCAAACCAAACCCTTTAAGCCCACTTACCAAATACAATTTAGAACTGATGTTGAATCAAAAAGACAGAGCTTCATCAATAAGGTTCAAAACGAAATCAGAAATGCAGTAACTGGAAAGGTTGAATTTGATGTTATCAAAAATCACACAAGGGTTTTGTTCTCTTATCGTTTTACTTCTGATGAAGAAAGAGATAAATTAAAACAGGCTGTTTCCGAAGCATGTACTCCTAATCAGGATATAGTTTCTTTTTCATTCGAAAATGAACTGGGCAGAACCATTTATGAACTGCGTAAAAATGAAACACTTGAAATTGAAAAAGAAAAAGAAGTTGCCGGAAATGTTAGGCAAGCAACCTTTATTTACCTGACACCGGAGCAAAGAGGCCAGTTAACCAAAGCGATTGAGCTTTTTGGTGATGAGGCAATTTTTAGAGAGGGTATTCAAATAGGAAAGCTAATAAAAAAAGAAAAAGATCGCTTAAAATTCCGAATCACTGATGAATTTGATGAAAGAATTAATGCAAGGGAGGAAGACAGGATTGACCTTAACGAAATCCGGCAGGGATATATCAAACCAATATTTCCGGGTGAATTAACGAACATTGGCCGGATGATAAAGGCAATGAAAAAAGTGACCGAACCAGGTGGCCGGGTAGGTTATCCTGTTAACAGAAATCTTTCCAACTTCTTGTTTGATCCGAATGAGGCAAGGCAATCAGCAACTGACATCGAGGAAGAAAAATTAAAAGTAATTGCTGATTTGAATGAGCCATTATTAAAGGAACAACAAAAGCAGCTTGAAGCTGTGGCAAAAACGCTAATAGCAAAAGACCTAGCATTAATTCAAGGTCCTCCTGGCACTGGTAAGACAACTGTAATTGCTGAGATCATTTGGCAAACACTGCTCCGTGACCCACAGGCTAAATTGCTGATTACTTCTCAAACCAACCTTGCTGTTGATAATGCACTGGAACGAATTAAAGGGAAAAAATTAGTTCGCCCAATACGCATAGGCAACATTGATAAGTTTGAAGACGAAGGAAAGGTTTATTCAAATGACAGGATAAAGAAATGGCTTCAAGCAAAAACAAATTCCGATGAAGAAGAGCTGTATGCAGAGAATGCGGTTTGCCAATGGATAGAGAATGTACAAGGGAAATGTAGTGCCGAAGTAAAATATAGCAAAGCGGTTGAAAAGTGGAAAGCCGGTTTACACGAGAAAGACCTTCTGATTAAAACAACGTTCGCCAATGCTTATTACAAATATGTAAATGTATTTGCTGCTACTTGTAGCGAGTGCGGTAGCAGGAATTTTGGAGATACATATCAATCTACTTTTCAGAAAAACTCCGAAAGCCAGGGAGAGCCTGAATTTGATTTAGTGATAATGGATGAAGCCAGTAAAGCAACTCCACCTGAATTGGTCTTACCACTTACTTTAGGCAAAAAGGTTGTTATAATAGGTGACCATAAGCAGTTGCCTCCAATGATTGATGAACAGGAATTTGGAGAAGCATTAGAAGCTGTGGGTGCAAAGAATTTAATTGAGCAATGGACGAAGGAAGATTATAAAGTTTCCCAGTTTGAGAAACTATTTAAGAATGCCCCTAAAAATTTCGTGGCGAGTTTGGATACTCAGTTCAGGATGCATGAGCAAATTATGAACTGCATTTCTCAATTCTATACTGACCAGGAAGAATTAGAAAATGGTCTGATTTGCGGTATCAAAAATGAAATGAATGAACCGGACTTTAATGTGAAGGCCAGCCGTTGGCATGGTTTAACATCCGTTCCTTTTATTGATACAAAGAATCATGCTATTTGGGTGAATGTAGAAACACCAGAGGGTAAGGTGGGTACATCCTACGAAAACGAAGGTGAAATAAATGCTATTCAAACTGTATTAAGGGCATTGACACATGCAGAGGGTTTCAAGGAGTATTTAGGGCATTTTCATAAGGACGAGGACAAAGAGATAGGCATTATAACATACTATATGCCCCAGATGCAGAGGATAAGAAAAGCCATGTACCCCGGCTTTTCTAAAAACGAATGGAAAAACTTCGAGCAGAACAAATTTGAAAATGAGTTTCAACTCCCATTTAGAATAAATACCGTTGACCGTTTTCAGGGTATGGAGAGGAACATCATTATTATTTCTACTGTACGGAGTAACAAACAGTTCAAAGAAGAGAAAGGAAGACGTATCCCGGTTGACAATAATAAATACCCATTTGCTTTAGGTTTTGCCAGAGAATTACAACGTATTAATGTGGGCTTTTCAAGAGCAAAAAGATTATTAATTGTAGTAGGGAATGAAAAGCATTTCTCCCATAAACCAGAGTACGCTGCGGCAATACAGAAAATGCACCGGGTTGATTTAATGCAAATTCAAAATTTAATTACACCGTGAAAAAACGATTATCTAAAATAGCCCGTGATTTAAACGCCAACATATCGGATGTAGCGGAGTTTATCCGTACAAACGGTTTCGATTGTGACGAAGATCCTAATGAATCATTCTCGGATGAGATTGTGGAGGTAATTGAAAATAATTTTCCGGCATTTATTGCAGAAAAAAGAAAAGAGTATCAAAAACAATCTCCAAAATCGAATAAAGCAAAGAAAGAAGAAGTACCTATATCAGATCAGGTCCCGTTAGAATTACGAATCATTGAAGCTGGTAGCAAGGAGAAAAAGCTGATTGAAAGAATTATTGGTTTTACAGAGTTTGATTGGAATTTCACTGTTGCGAAATATAGAGGGGAATGTTCCCAACCTGTTGATTTCAATCTATTTGATGAAGTGCTCTGCGACTTATTGTTGACAGAGCAAATGTCTGCAAGTAAAATAGGTGATGTGCTCGGTCTGGATATTCAAAAAGACCCAGCCGAGAAAGAGATTCTACTAAAAGCAATACAGGATTTAAAGGATGATAAAATGCTTGAAGGAGATGAAAGCATTATGTGGCTTTCTGATACCGGAATAGATTACGCTAAAAATGGCGTTAAGTTCTCAACATTTACTAGAAACTTTGAATTGTATTTTGATTTAGTTGGTAGCACAGCAGCAAATGTGAAAAGTGTTTTTAGCAAGCTGAAAAGCGAAAAGACACAATCACAGGTTTCAAATCTCCCAGACAGTTTGCAGGAAATTAGACGGTTGGCTGAGCACCAGGCACAGGAAATACACTACCCCGAAAAGAATTATCTGTTGCAATCCGCAGAGTTTATTTCTGCTGATAGTTTCAAAGCTAAAGTTTGGGTTATCCTATTGGAAAACTTTAGAGAGAATACATTAAGGGCATTAGTTTATGACGAAAAGCAAAACATTGTAATTGATTCATTGTCAGAAGCATTAGATAAGCAAGAGCACATAAAAACTGAATTGCTTGAAAAATTGGTGAAGGTTGATGATGCTATTGAATTTACTGAAGAAGAAAAACAAACCGACCAGATTCAAATTGAATCTGAATTGATTCAAAAGCAGATTGAGATAGATGAAGCAATCGAGACGCAGGATGTAGGGAAGATCAAAGAAATTCAGAAAGAGGTTGAAGCCATAAAGCGGCATTTCAATTCACTTGAATTTGAAGTGGAACTGAAACGGTTGTTTGATAATACTGCAAATGACCTTTGGATAATTAGTCCTTGGATTAAGAATGCAACTTTTAAACGTATTCCTTTCTTTGAAAAATACCTGAAAAAAGGAGGCAGAATATTTATTGCCTATTCAGAACCCGAAGAACCTGGACAGGTAATGGCTTATGATGAACCACTAAACAAGCTCTTGGATTTAGAAAAGAGGTATCAGAATTTTTACCTGCATCAATTACCGGCTTTCCATTACAAAAATGTATGGCTGCGAAAGGAAGATGGAAGTAATTTGTACTATACCGGCAGTTACAATATTCTATCATTCTTTGTTAGTCAGGGCTTGCAAAAGGTTAGGCAGGAGAAAATGACACGTATGGATTGGAATGAAGAAGTTCAGGAGGAATTTGCTGATGTAATAAGGCAGTTCGGCTTAAAGTATGCCAATAAAGCTATTGAGGATTTCAATGCACTCTGCCAAAATCCACCTGCAAAAATTGATAGGTCATATCTGCAAAAGCTGAAGACAGTTGATTACAGCAAGCTGAAACCTTTCATTAATCAGGGCATAGAACAGTTTGATACAGCTTACGATGGACTCGAAGAAAACAAGTTGGAAAATCTGAATTATTACCGAAAAAAATACTTTGAGGGTAAAATTGCTGATTATAGAAAACAGGCGGAAGAACTTTCAAAGCAATCCATTTCACCGGATAGGAAGAAAAGTTTAGAAAACGAATTTGAGAAGTTAAGGGATGAGTTCATGGATTTCCTTGAATTACAAATGTCCAGTGCAAAGGAAGTGGCTGAAATGCTTGCAAGCCTTAGAACGTTTAATTTTTCAGCACAACAAAGAAATAATCCAAAAAGACGATAGCTATGTCATGTTTTGAAACATCCACTTTTGCTAAAAATCCTGATGTAATGAATCAGGAAGTTCTTGTTCAGGCTTGTACTAAGCTGGGTTGGAAATTTGCAAAGACTGCCAATGAACTTACCATATTTCAGTTAAATGAAAATGAGAATTTGCGTGGTGAATATGCAATGAAGATTGTCGGCAATAAAGTCACTTACAACACGTATTACTTAAAGAATGCAAGGAGCAAGGTAAATGAGTTGCAGTCGGTTTTCTATGAATTGAATGTAAAGTATGCTGAGGAATCTATTATCAGGGAGTTCAAGAAACAAGGCTGGTCCTTTAAGAGTAACGACAAGTTCAAAGCAAATGTTGAAGAGAAGGTTAGTTTCTATATGGTGGGCAGAAGCAAATTACAGGAGGAATCGGAAAAGATTGCTCAAATCAAATTCACAATTCTAAAGGACGGATCGGTTAAAACAGACAGTGATTATATTCCGAGAGATATTCATGAATTAGCAGATAAAGCTATGCTGGAATTGGAGAGCATCATAGGTTCAAAGAGAGAGATAATCGGCAAGGAAATCCCTTTAAAATACAAACACAAAACATTTTGTGAGAACAAAAAAACAATATCATTAAACAAGAAATAAATGGCACAAATAACCAAAAGCAATGCTGACCATTACGGTCAAATACAGGACATGCTTAAAGCATATTACCCTGTTTTATACTTGACAACTTTTGAATACGACCGTACAAAGCAAAAGCTGATAGGTATTGCCAAAAATCTGAATAAGAACTTCCAGTTCTATGAATGGAATTGTGTTGATGGCTTAGGTCAAAGAGATTTGAATGATGGTAGCATCACATTCCTTGAGAATATTGAAGAACCTGAACAGCTTTTAAAACATATCGCTTCCCAGACAGAAAAGGATGATTCCGAAATATATGTGCTGGAAGATTTTCACGACTTTATTTCAGAAAGAAATATTAAAATACAACTAAGACAGTTAGCGGAGAAATTACGGTTTTACCGTAAGCATATCATCATCGTTTCATCAGTGCTTAGTTTACCCATCGAATTGGAGAAGTATATCACAGTTCTTGAATTGCCTTTGCCGGGCAGAGTTGATTTGGAAAGTGTTTTGAATAGGGTTGTGAAAAATGCTAATACCGAAGTTGATAATGACCTTAAAAAGAAGTTGATTGATTCTGCTTTAGGTATGACAGTTATGGAAGCAGATTTAGCGTATTGCCTTGCAGCCGTGAAAGATAAAATGGGAATAAATTCTCCAAGGACAGTAGCATTTGAAAAAGAACAAATCATTAAAAAGAGTGGTTTGCTTGATTACTTTCAGGTAAATGAAAGTTTGAAGAATGTAGGTGGAATGGAAATCTTAAAAGATTGGTTGGAAAAACGTAAACAAGCATTTGACTTTAAAGCACAAACTTGGGGTTTGGCTGAGCCAAAAGGTTTGTTGCTTTTAGGAGTTCCGGGTTGCGGTAAAAGTTTGACAGCAAAATGTATTGCCTCACTATGGAACATGCCATTGCTTAGGCTGGACATCGGAAAAGTTTTTGAGGGCACAGTCGGCAGTAGTGAAAGCAACATACGAAGAGCTATAGCAACAGCAGAGGCAGTAGCACCTTGTGTACTTTGGATTGATGAAATTGAGAAAGGGCTTTCAGGAGTTCAAAGCAGTGGTTCAACAGATGGCGGCACTACATCAAGAATATTTTCTACAATACTTACCTGGATGCAGGAAAAAGTTCAGCCGGTGTTTGTAGTTGCCACTGCAAATGACATTTCAATGCTCCCCCCTGAACTTCTCCGTAAAGGTAGGTTTGATGAAATCTTCTTTGTTGACCTACCTTCAGAAGCGGATAGAAAAAGTATCTTCTCCATTCACCTGGCAAATGCTTTAAAAGATACCAGTCAGAAATCTGAAGACTTCGGCCTCGACAAATTGGCAAAGGAATCAAAGGGCTTTAATGGTGCAGAAATCGAAGAGTGTGTTAAAGAAGCAAAATTTACAGCCTATACCGAAAATCGTAATGAACCACGATTGCAAATAATCCACCTGCTTAATGCTATCAAAGACACCGTTCCGCTTTCAAAGACAATGAAAGATCAGATTGAGTTTCTTCGCAAATGGGCTAAAAGCAGGGCAAAACAGGCTGGTGGCATTAACAACGAAGATTTGCAAGGTGCTGACGAAGTTCCATTAACGAAGGTTGAGAAGGAATTGAACCGCAGCTTTGATTAAAGAATAATTATGCAAATCGAAATTTAAAGATACTGGTATGATTACAAAACATTTTGAACCATCATTCACCCTTATTGGTGATTTACTCTTTTCCTCCTCATTTACTGCAAAAGGTGGGGCTGTTTTTCTAAATGAAAGAAATATTTCTCTTGCTAAGGCAGATAAACAGTTCCGCATATCTTTCAATCTTGTTTTTGATGAAAGAAAGTTTGTTAATGATGTATTAGATACACCAATTGAAGAATATACAATAACTACTGATTCAGGCCGGGATTTTATTCTTCCATTGAAATCGACATTACTCACCAGTGTTCGAGATATTAATGATGAGCCGGATTTTGAAGTATCTGGTACAGTGACACAAATATCTACAAAGCCAATTAAAGATTTCGATACCAAATATCACAGAGTATTTATTCCGGTTCCTGATAAGCACTTTTCATTTTTCGATTTTCAACATTTCACTTTCAATGCAGATACAAATTCAAAGAATAAGCAGCTTATAAAAGTTGCTATAAAAGAAATGAATTTTCATCTTTTTACTTTTAAAATAGATGATAAAATTTATTGGGCCATTGATTCCTTGCAGGTTTTGGAATTTAGAAAGTTTCAAGAAATGGCCTTTTCAATCTTTAATGCTTATGGTTTTATAAAGGGTGATTTACATTTGAATGAAGCATATTACTTTGCTTCCGACAGCCCTGATTTTAATTCAAATCTCGAAATGTTCTTTTCTTCCATAAGAGATTCATTGCTTACAGGATATGGAATGATTACTCGAAATCCTTATTCTATATTCGTTCCATTTTTTAAAGGACAAGGCAAGCCATTAGATAAAGCATTTATAGATGATTGGTATAAAAAGCTAAATCAGTTTGACGAAAATGTATTTTCAAAAATAGCTGATACATTTTACGAGTTTGATTCTTTAACCAGAGCAGCATTAATCATTCTTGAAGCTAATACACAGCCATTGGAATTAAAAGCTGCATCCTACTGTGTTGCTTTTGAAGCCGTTTGCCACACTATCAAAAAGCATTTCGGTATAGATAGTCCAACTGTAATTGATACTGCTGTTTTCAATACCGATGTAAAACCTCAATTTCTTTCTTTATTAGATCAGTTGGAAAAAGATTCAAAAATTGATGCAAAACAGAAGGACATTCTTTCACGAAAGTTGAATAACTGGAACCAGCCAACAAATGCGGATTCTTTGGTTGCCCCATTTCGGAAATATGGGTATGAATTAAATAAAGACGAATTTAAATGTGTAGATAATAGAAATCAATTTTTGCATGGTAGTTTACCTATCAATGAAAGAAATGAGGATGAAGCATTCAGGGAATTATATCACATTTCATTGACTATTCATAAATTGATTTATATTCTGTTGTTTAAAATGGTTGGATATGATGGTTACATCATAAACTACCCCCGAATGCACACACATATTACCAGCAGGACAATTGATGAGGACTTACTTATCAAGATATGATAATAAAGAAAATATCAACCACAAGACATAAGGAACAAAAACTCATAAAAACTTACAACTACTTGCCCAAACTGGAAAGTTAGATTTTGGGAGATACTATGTTTGTCTTCTAAAATTATCCTATGTCAGCTATTTTAAAAGGGCTACCTCCACTGCCGGAATATCCGGAGATACTCAATCCCGAAAAGGCACTATTCCTCACCGAAAAACAGGTAAGAGCTTATCCCCAATTCAGGGATGCACCTGAGGAAGAAATCATCAATATCATTAACAGCCTTCACCAACTCGCTCTTATTGCTTACGACCTGGTATCAGCCGAGCTGAACCAACAAGCCGGTATTGACCAGGCTGCTTAGAAAAATTTGCATAAAACGTTGATTATCAATATAATTGTGTTGTAATTCTACCACAAAAAGGAAATTTTATGGTTAAACAAATGGAAATCAAACGCTTTGCCAAAGGGGTCGAAATCGCCAAAGCAAAAAGTACCAATAACTGTGTGATCTACACAAGGGTTTCTACAAAAGAACAGGCAGATACCAATATGAGTCTGGAAACCCAGAAAAAGGGTTGTGAAGCCTATGTACTGAAATATGGGTACAATGTACTGGCCTACTTCGGTGGCACCTACGAGAGCGCCCAAACGGATGAAAGGAAGGAGTTTAAAAGAATGATCGAGTTCTGTAAAAAGCAGAAAACCAAAGTGTCTTACATTGTTGTGTACAGTCTGGAACGTTTCAGCCGCACTGGCGATAATGCCATCTGGCTCTCTCGCCAGCTTCGGGGATTAGGTATTTCCATTATTTCTGTTTCACAGCCAATTGATACCTCCAATCCTTCGGGGGTGTTACAACAAAATATCTTGTTTCTGTTCAGCCAGTATGACAACGACCTGCGTAAACAGAAGTCAATGGATGGCACCAAGGAAAAACTGATTAATGGTATCTGGTGTACCCGACCACCAAGAGGCTACGATACGGTTAAAAGAAACGGGGAGCGATTTATTGAAATCAATGATACAGGTAAACTGCTGCGAAAAGCTTTTCTTTGGAAGGCGCAGGAACAACTTACCCACTCGGAAATTGTAAAACGTTTAGCAGCATCGGGATTGAAAATTACTATCAAAACCTTACATGCTGTTTTTACCAATCCTTTCTATTGCGGGATGTTATCACATAGTGCGTTGGGTGGTGAACTGGTTAAGGGCAAACATGAGCCGCTGGTATCTCAGGAAATCTTTCTGAAGGTAAACGACATCAAACCACGTAACTACGGAAAGCTGAAAAATGAGAAGTATACAAACACCCCTTTGAAAGGGCTGCTGAAATGCGAAACCTGCGGCGAACTCATGCGGGGCTATATCGTAAAAAAGAAGGGACTATATTACTACAAGTGTAACAGCGATAAAAAATGTGGCTGTAATAAGAGTGCTAAAGACCTGCATAATCAGTTCCAGGGTATTCTGGAAGAACTCACCCTGGAGGAAAAGTATGTAGACGTTTTTAAAGATCAATTGAGGCTTATTTATACAGAACTGAACGCAAATAAAGACAAAGCAAATGCGGAGTTTCAGCAGCAAATAAATGAGGTAGAAACAAAGCTGGAACGCCTGGAAGAACGCTTCATTAACGAGGAAATCAAGCCCGATTTGTACGAGAAATTTGCCAAAAAATTCAGGCAGGAAAAGCAGGCTATTGAGGAAAATATGAAAGGTTGTCCGGTAAGCGGGTCGAACCTTGATTACTTTATCAATCGTTCAGTGGAAATTTCGACAGAACTCCCGTCCCTGTGGGCTTCCAGCGATTACAGCAATAAACAAAAGCTGCAAAATCTCATCTTTCCGGAAGGAATCTACTATAACAAGAAAAAAGACGAAAGTCGAACCACAAAAGTAAATTCAGTCTTCCTCCAGATTGCCCGCCTGAAGCAGGTTTCAGGGGAAAATGAAAAGGGACTTCAAGCGGAAAAACCGCTGAAGTCCCTCTGGGTAGTCCCGACAGGAATCGAACCTGTATCAAAAGTTTAGGAAACTTCTATTCTATCCATTGAACTACGGGACCGGTATAAAACAGGAGGGCAAAAATAACAGTTTTGCAATAAACTATCGGGTTCTTTATAGATAGTCCCTGTAAAATTTTATCTTTCCGTATAATATTTTACTATGAAAAAAATATTACTCTTTGGCTTTTTCGTTAGCATTTTGTCGCAACAACATTTGCGGGCACAATCCGCAGCCAATAAACCAGTACTTAACCATATTGCTATTTATGTGGTTGATCTGAAAAAAAGTACTTTCTTCTACCAGCAAGTAATTGGCCTGGATACAATTCCCGAGCCTTTTCATGATGGTAAACATACTTGGTTCAGTATTGGAATTAAAAGTCACCTGCACCTGATACAGGGTGCCGCTGCTTTTACTGAACATCCAAAGAACAGCCATTTATGTTTTAGTGTCGGTTCCGTAGACCTTTTCATTGCAACCCTCAAAAAAAATAATATTGAGTATGAGAACTGGGTAGGCGAAAAGAATGCTGTTACTACCCGTGTGGATGGGGTAAAACAACTCTATTTTAAAGATCCCGATGGTTACTGGGTGGAGATTAATGACGCCAAAGAGTAAAAAAGCATATTTCTTGTAAGACCTTATCTTTGCCCCCCTTAATTAAATGAAATGAAGTTTTATAACTTATTGATTAAATACCGTCTCTGGGTTGGCCTTGTGTTGATTGCTACCGGTATTTATGTAAACTACGCTGCCGAGTTCTGGCCTGCTCTCCCTTTATATCTTGTTGGTGTAATACTAATATTGGGTCATTTTTTCTTTGGGCCCCTACGGTTGATCCAAACCTATATGGAAGAAGGCGATATGGATGGTGCAGAAAAAGTGTTGAATTCGGTAAAATACCCTAACCTGTTGTACAAACCTATCCGTTCTGTTTATTATACTCTTCAGGGAAATATTGCTATGATGAAGCAAGACTTTGTGAGAGCAGAAAAAAGTATGAAGAAGGGGCTTGACTTAGGTATGCCAATGAAAGAAGCAGAAGGAGCCAGCATGTTGCAGATGGGAATGCTGATGATGCAAAAAAATGATCTGAAGCAGGCTGAAAGTTATATCCGTGGTGCTATTCGTAAAGGATTGCCAGATAAAGAAAATGAAGCAGCTGCTTATTTACAGATGTGCAGTATTATGATGAACAAAAGAGAATTCCGTGCCGCTAAAGATTTTTTTAGAAAATGTAAGGCATTAAAACCAACTACACCTCAGATCGTTGATCAGATAAAGCAAATTGAAAAATATATTTCGAGAATGCCGGGATAATAATCTTTTAAGTGCTTTCAGGAAAACAAGTATTAACAATCTGCTTTCTTTAACTTTTCTGTATTTTTAATTGATAAAAACAAGTGATTTTTTTATATTACAATTATAAAATTCACTGCCATGAGCAAGTTTTTATTTTTGCTGTCTATTCTTTTTTACTATTCTCCTGTAAAAACACAAAACACAACTCCTTTATTACTTACAAAGGGTGCTGAACTTGAATATCAGACCTTTAGTTCAAGACCTAAAGGTTTTGGGAAGCTGGAACTTTATGAAGTAACCCGTATCACATTAACTGTTACAGATGTAAAAGACAGTAACGGTATAAAATATGCCTATATAAACAAAACAGGTAAAGCAATAGAAAGGTCTGAACAAAACCGGTATGAGAAAAAATATATAGTCGTTCAGGAAAATAATAAGCTAAGGATACCCAAAGATCTTTTCTCTATAGATACTGTTTATCTCTCAGATAGATACCCTGAGCTCAAGAAAGGTAAAGGCTTCCATGCAGTTATGCAAATGAAGGATCAGAGTTATATTGTCTCCGATCTTAATGCTCAGGAAAAAGGGATATTTAACTATTCGTCCGGCTCAGATGAAATACTAGTAAAATCTAGAGAATTTATTGTTGAAGGGCCGCAATACCGGCGTCAAGCTGGAGATGAAATTTATTACGGTGGAATTTTAAGAACTAATGATTACACTTTACAAATTTCTTCAATTGAAGTAAAATCTGAAGGTAATACAACATTCAAGGTTCGGGCCGGCTCCTTTAAATGTCATAAACTTACTGTAAGTTCTAAAATAAAAGTCAAAGGTGCCGGTTTGATTGCTTCTTTAATGAAAGGTGAAACTGCTACTACTGTATATTATTCTCCGGAAATAGGGATATTAAAAACAGAGGATATAAGTGGGAAAAATCAAACTGGTTATATAGAGTTAATTCGAATAAAAAGATAATCCTATTTTAAAATAAAAAAAAAATAAAGGCTGGCAAAGTTTATTGTCAGCCTTTTTTATTTCAAATAATTATCTTGTAACTCTAAATTGGCTATATGAAAAAATTTGTTCTCGTATTTCTGCTCGTTGCTTTTGTATTCCATTCCTATTGTCAACAGGCGAAGGGCAAAATAGAAACATCTATAATCCCTCTGCCAACCTCATTAATTGTTAATAACGGTTCATTTAAATTATCTCCTGCATTGACTGTTATTGTACCTAAAAAAGATGAAATAAAAAAAATTGCTGACCAATTTATAAAACAGGTAATAGCAGCTACCGGCTACAAAATAACAATGAAGGAAGGTACTGGTACAGTAGCCAATTCCATTTCATTTTTACTATCAACAGATAATAATATACCTGATGAAGGCTACCGGTTAAAAGTGAACAGTACAGGGGTTACACTTACGGCAAAAAATCCTGCTGGTATTTTTTATGGCGTACAAACATTGTTACAGCTATTGCCTCCCGATATACAACGTAAATTTCCTGCTGACCATAAAGAGTGGAATATACCTGCTGTCACCATTGAAGACTATCCCCGATTTGGTTGGAGAGGTTTAATGCTGGATGTATCCCGTCACTTTTTTACTGTAGCCGAAGTAAAAGAGTATATCGACCAGATGGCGAAATACAAATTCAACCTGTTGCATTTACATCTTACTGACGACCAGGGCTGGCGCCTTGAAATAAAAAGCTTACCCAAACTTACCGAAGTAGGTGCATGGCGAGTAGAACGAACAGGCACATTCGGCAGACTATCCAAACCAGAGCCCGGTGAAAAAGCCACCTATGGTGGTTTCTATACACATGAAGACATTAAAGAATTAGTGAAGTATGCAGCAGATCGTTTTGTCAATATCCTTCCGGAAGTTGACGTACCCGGTCACAGCCTTGCAGCCCTTGCTTCATACCCTGAGTTGTCATGTACACCCGGCGAATATTATGTAAGTCCCGGCGACCAGTTTATGATATGGCCCGGCGGTGGCCAACATTTTTACGGCACATTGGACAACACTATTTGCCCTGCTATTGAAAAGAACTATGAGTTTTTGGATAAAGTGTTTACAGAAGTAGCACAACTCTTTCCTTTTGGATACATACATATGGGCGGCGATGAAACGGCAAGAAATTTTTGGGAAAAGAGTGAGCCAATAAAAGCATTAATGAAAAAAGAAAACTTAAAAGACCTGGATGAAGTACAAAGCTATTTTGTAAAACGGGTGGAGAAGATCATCAACAGCAAGGGCAAAAAAATGATCGGCTGGGATGAAATTTTGGATGGCGGATTAGCACCTAATGCAGCAGTAATGAGCTGGCGGGGAATGAAAGGCGGCATTGAAGCAGCTAAACTGGGACATGAAGTAGTAATGAGTCCAACCGATTTTGCGTATATAGATTATATGCAGGGCGATGCTTCCATTGAACCTCCTGTGTATGCATCACTGCGGTTAAAAAAAACTTACCAGTTTGAACCGCTGCCAGAAGGAGTTGATGCCAAGTTAATTAAAGGCGGACAGGCTAATTTGTGGACAGAACAGGTGTACAATACCCGGCACATGCAATATATGACATGGCCCAGAGCTTTTGCCATTGCAGAAGCACTTTGGTCGCCAAAAGAAAAAAGAAACTGGAGTGATTTTGCTAAAAGAGTGGAGCATCATTTTGGAAGATTAGAAACAGCAAACGTAAAATATTCACCGGCGATATACGACCCTATCGTTTCTGTTAGTAAAAAAGACACCGCCACAATACTGGTAAAATTAGATACAGAAATTGAAGGCTTGTCCATTCATTACAGTTTCGATAACTCTTTTCCAGATAATTTTTATCCGGCATATAAAGAACAGCTTACCGTACCAAGAGATGCTACAACCATGAAGTTAATCACCTACCGGAATAATAAACCAATTGGAAGAATGATGGTGCTTACATTAGCAGAGTTGAAAAAGAGAGCAGGGATAAAGTGAGTCCGAAGTCTTGAGTTAGGAGTCCGGAAACATCAACATAATGTCATACAGAAACAGCTTTTGACTCTGAAGAGCTAATGAATTTTAGTAAGTGTTTCTTGTCCACCTGGCCATTGACCAAACATCTCTTCTACCTTTTGAAAACGATAGGTAAAAATTTGTTTGAGCTTGTTTCTTACAAATATTCCATTAGCAATATTTCCTAAAAAACCCAGCGGATTTTTATAATGCACAATATCTGTCATTTCAACGCCACCCGGTATTGCTTTGAAATGATGTTGATGATGCCACAATGCATAAGGACCGAAACGTTGTTCGTCAATAAAATATTCCTTGTCTTTTACCTGGGTTATTTCTGTCATCCAGTATAGTGGAATTCCAAGCACCGGTTTTACGGTGTATTCAATAATCTGCCCGGCATACATGATATCGCCATGGTGTTTGGAAATAACTTTAAAGCCCATGTTATCCGGTGTAATAGCTTGCAGATTCGCCGGATTAGAGAAAAAATCCCAGGCTCTTTCCAATGAAATGGGAATTTTTTGTACAGTTTTAATGGAATGTGTTGCCATGGAGATTATTGGTTTAAATTCGTTTGAACAACGATTCACAATAAGAAAAGTTCACTTGCAATGTCATTTAATAAAGAAAGATTAGAAAGTAAATTTAAAGAGGAATACGAAAGGCTAAATGAAAAGCAGCGCATTGCCGTTGATACTATCGAAGGGCCGGTGATGGTAATAGCCGGACCTGGCACTGGCAAAACACAGATACTGGCCAGTCGCATAGGAAAAATATTATTAGATACGGATGCGCAACCCGAAAATATTCTTTGTCTTACTTATACCGATGCCGGGGTAGTGGCCATGCGCAAACGATTATTAAACTTTATCGGTCCCGATGCCTATAAAGTAAACATCTACACTTTCCATGCATTTTGCAATGATGTAATTCAGGAAAATTTATCGCTGTTTGAAAAAACAGCTCTTGACCCCGTTTCTGATCTGGAAAAAATTCAGTTCTTTAAAGAACTGATTGATTCATTTCCTAAAAATCATTCCTTAAAAAGATACAGAGGTGATGTATATTTTGAGATCAACAACCTGCAATCATTGTTCAGCAACATGAAAAAAGAAGGCTGGACTCCTGCATTCATCAACCAAAAAATAGATGAATACCTCGCCGACCTGCCAACAAGAGATGAATTTATTTATAAAAGAAAATACAAAGAGTTTAATGCCGGTGATCTGAAGCGGGATAAAATACAGGAAGAACAGGAACGGATGGATAAACTCCGGGCTGCCGTAGGAGAATTTGATCGCTTTCAACAATTAATGCGAAAAAAGAACCGCTATGATTTTGATGACATGATAAACTGGGTCATCAAAGCATTTGAAGAAAATAAGAACCTGCTCGCCAACTACCAGGAAAAATATCAATACATATTGGTAGATGAATACCAGGATACCAGCGGTACACAAAACAGGCTGGTAGAATTATTGATCAGCTATTGGGAAAAACCCAATGTATTTGTAGTGGGTGATGATGACCAGAGTATCTATCGTTTTCAAGGTGCCAATGTTGAAAATATGCTGGACTTTGCCAGCAACTATCAAAAAGATCTGCTCACCGTTGTATTAACCAATAATTATCGATCTACACAACCAATACTAGATGTTTCAAAAACGCTGATCAACCGGAACGATGAAAGACTGGTTAATAAAATTGACGGTCTGAGTAAAGAGCTGCTTTCAAGCAGAAAAGAATTGGTCTCTCTCAAAAATCCTCCACACATCCGGGAATACGACACCCAGCGACAAGAAATGATCGGTATTGCCAAACAGGTTCAGGATTTAGTAGCACAACAAGTTGCTCCGGGAAGAATCGGCATTATTTATAAAGAAAATAAATACGGCGAAGAACTGGCGCAATATTTCAAGCTGCTGAATATTCCAGTATACAGCAAACGACATTTGAATATTCTGGAATTGCCACTGGGACAAAAAATAATGCTGGTATTAAAGTACCTCGCATCAGAGCATGATATTTCATATAGCGGCGATGAAATGCTATTTGAAATTTTACACTTCGATTGGTTTGGTATTCCATCTATTGAAATAGCAAAGATCAGCATGGAAGTAGCTGAGAAAAGATATAAAGATGATAAGACTTCCATTCGCCAATTATTGGTTGAAAAATCATTGGCTCCTGCCAAAGATCTTTTTAGCAGCAACCTTCATGAAGGTTTGAAAAAAACATCCGCCATAATTGGGCAATTAGTTTCGGATGTTTCTAATGTAACGCTTCAGCATTTATTTGAAAGTATAATCAGGGAAGCTGGTGTACTTAGTCATATTATGCAAAGCCCCGACAAACATTGGCAATTACAAATACTTACGGGCCTGTTTGATTTTGTAAAAGATGAAACACATCGAAACCCAACATTAAATCTCCAGGGATTTGTGAACCTGATCGAGATGATGGAAAAAGAAGACATCAAATTACCATTGGTGCAGGTAAGCGGCAGTGATAAAGGTGTAAACCTGATGACAGCTCACGGCTCCAAAGGATTGGAATTTGAATATGTATTGCTCGTTGGCTGTAATTCTTCTTTCTGGGAAAAGAAAAGAAAACCCGGTGGTGGTTATAAATTACCGGACACCATGTTTACATCACAACCAGCCTCGAATGACGAAGAAGAGCTACGCAGATTATTTTATGTAGCCTTAACAAGAGCAGAACAACATCTTTATATTTCTTACAGCAAATTCAAAAATGATGGCAAAGAACTAGAGCCATCCATGTTTATTGCAGAAATACAGGACGAACATCAACTTCCAATAGAAAAAATAATTATCGATACCGAAGTATTATCTCAATTTGCAGCCTTACATTTTGCCGAATCAGAAGCACCAGAAATAGAAAAAATTGAAGAAGAGTTTATCGGTCACCTCTTGGATAAGTTTGTAATGAACGTAACAGCGTTGAACAATTACCTAAAATGCCCATTAGAGTTTTATTTTAAAAATTTAGTTCGTATACCTTCGCCAAAAAATGAGGCTACCGAATTTGGTTCAGCTGTTCACCATGCATTGGAGAAATTATTCCGCAAAATGCAGGATGGCAAAACAAATACGTTTGAATCAAAAAAAGAATTTATTAGCGATTTTGTGTGGTATATAGAACGACATAGAGAAAGTTTTACTAAAGAACAATTTTCCCGTCGCCTCGAATACGGACAGGAAGTATTGAGCAATTACTATGATAAATACATTAATAACTTTAATAAAATTGTAGCCATCGAACGTCGAATTAAAACAGTTTATAAAGATGTGCCGTTAAAAGGTGCCTTAGATAAATTAGAATTTGATGGAAAGTCAGTAAATGTTGTTGATTATAAATCCGGCGACCCCGACAAAGGCATTCCGAAAACTAAAGGGCCATCAGACAAAGAACCGAATGGCGGCGATTACTGGCGGCAAGCTGTTTTCTATAAAATACTCGTAGATAATTACGAGCAGAAAGATTGGAAAGTAGTAAGCACCGAATTTGATTTTATAGAACCTGACAAAAAGAAAAACTATCGAAAAGAAAAAGTAGTTATTTCTCCTGCAGATATTACCACCGTTACTCAACAAATAACCACCACCTGGGAAAAAATACAAAACAGGGACTTTTATACCGGCTGTGGCAAAGAAGATTGCCATTGGTGCGATTTTGTAAAAACCAATAACCTGGCCATTGCCTTGCATTCGTTGGAGGAAGAACCTACAGAAGACTAGCCGTGAAGCGAACTGTTCTATTTCAGAGGATTTATGATTTTAAAAACAACCCATTCCCCGCAAACCCGTTAAGTTTGCACTCCTAATGAACCCCAAGAGTTTAATATCAGCAGCTGCCTTTGTTTTACTAATTGCTATCAGCATATTCAGTGGCCCCGGCTGCGCCAATATCATTCCACCACAAGGAGGACCAAGAGATTCGTTGCCACCCATATTAATAAAAGCTACCCCGCTTGATTCAACAAGAGGTTTTAAAGAAAAAAGATTTGTATTAACCTTTAACGAGTTTGTTGACATTCAAAATGCACGGGAAAATTTGTTGATATCTCCCCTACCGGTTAATACCCCCGAACCTTATGTAAGATTAAATCAGATCACCGTTCGTTTGAAAGATAGTCTTGAAGCCAACACTACTTACACCATAAACTTTGGCAATGCTATAAAAGATTACAATGAAGGCAATGTGCTGAAAAATTTTACCTACACTTTTACTACTGGTAACTATTTTGATTCCCTGGAATTGAAAGGCTCCGTTATACTTGCCGAAACAGGTAAAATTGATACTACATTGATTGTAATGCTGCATACCAATCCCAATGACTCTGCTGTAATGAAATACAGGCCACGGTATGTTGCTAAGCTTGACAACAAGGGAAACTTCCATTTTAAGAATCTTCCGCCCAAAACATTTTATCTCTATGCATTAAAAGATGAAAGTGGTTTACTCCGGTATTCAAAAGATGAAGATCTGTTCGCCTTTGCAGATAAACCTATTGTACTTTCCGGCAACAGAGATTCAATTGTTTTATATGCTTATGCAACAGCAAAACCAGTTGCCGCAACTCCAACCACTACAGATGGCGGGGGCAGACGTACAGGGCCCGGTGGCATTGCTATAGAAAGGAGATTACGTCCGCAATCAACTGTGGTAAACGGCCAACATGATCTATTAACCCCGCTTCAATTATCATTCAGCTTACCACTTCGAAAATTTGATTCATCAAAAATCAGATTATACACCGACTCTACTTTTATTCCTGATACATCTGCAAAGTTTGCACAAGACAGTACCGGAAAAAAACTACTTCTCACTAACATATGGAAACCTGCTACACAGTATCACATTATTATTGATAAAGATTTTGCAGAAGATACTACCGGGCAAAAATTATTAAAGACCGATACGCTGAGTTTTATTAGTAAAAAAACAGGCGACTACGGAGGGCTAAAACTTAGATTCCGCAATCTTGATATCTCTAAAAATCCCGTTTTGCTTTTTGTAAGTGCTGGTCAAATTATCAAATCTGTACCAATGACCAGTCCGGAATTTTCACAAACCTTATTCATACCCGGTGAATATGAACTCCGGTTCCTGTATGATGAAAATAAGAATGGCATCTGGGATCCCGGCCAATTCTTCGGCAAACGCAAACAGCCCGAACTCGTAAAACCGGTGGAACGAAAAATAATCATTAAACTCAATTGGGTGAATGAGTTTGAAATAGCCCTTTAGTGAATAGTCAATTGTGAATGGTGAATAAAACCCGTTCTTTCAGACATCCTATTGACCATTCACTATTCACCATTGACTATCTTTGCCCCCATGCAATTCTCCTCCTCCTTGCTCGAAAACGCCGTCAACGAATTTGCCAAACTTCCCGGTATTGGTAAAAAAACAGCGTTACGTTTGGTATTGCATTTATTAAAACAAGACAGTAAAGAAGTAGGCCAGTTCAGTGAGATCATTGCCCGGATGCGCAGCGAAATAAAATTTTGCCAGCGTTGCTATAATGTAGCCGATGGAGATATTTGTTCCATCTGCTCCAACTCCAGCCGCAAGCAGGAAGTTATTTGTGTAGTAGAAAGCATCCGTGATGTTATCGCTATCGAAAGCACCCAACAATTCAATGGCACTTACCATGTATTGAACGGCGTCATCTCACCCTTAGATGGCATTGGCCCCGATCAACTCAATATTGACTCCCTTGTTCATCGCATCGAAAAGGAAAAAACCGAAGAGCTCATCTTTGCATTGAACCCTAATATACAAGGAGATACCACCATTTATTACATACAAAAGAAGCTGCAACCAACCGGTATCCGCATCACCACTATTGCCCGTGGCATTGCTTTTGGCGGAGAGCTGGAATATGCCGATGAAATGACCCTTGCCCGCAGCCTCCAAAACCGTTTACCAGTAGAGAGTTATG
This sequence comes from Bacteroidia bacterium Ga0077558, assembly GCA_001464625.1. Taxonomy (GTDB): domain Bacteria; phylum Bacteroidota; class Bacteroidia; order Chitinophagales; family Chitinophagaceae; genus JJ008. Next base: position 106,473 of record LNFJ01000014.1, read on the forward strand.
TATCACATCGCTGATAGGCCAATGCTTGCTTATTCAACCTATATAATGTAGCTTTGCCCCACATTCACAGGCGGATTTGTTTATTGTTCGGCCTGCTAAAAAAAGAACTAATAAACGTCTAAGAATACCGCATACGGTTTCCCAACGTTTATAGTTTGATAGAAAATAATGAAGTCAGCGACAATGCTACTATCAACCCAGTTGCGTCGCACTCTTCATCGTTCGGTTCGCTACTGAACATTTTCAAAGAACCCTCTTGCTTTGCGCCTTTGCGTCTTTGCGAGAAAAAAGAATTACAAGCATGAGTGACATAAGAAAAGAGTTGGAAAAAAGAATCCTCATCATCGATGGTGCTATGGGCACTATGATACAACGCTATAAATTATCGGAAGCAGATTATCGGGGCGAACGTTTCAAAGATTGGCATAGCGATGTAAAAGGCAACAATGATCTGTTGAATATAACACAGCCGCAGATCATCACTGCTATCCACAAAGAATATTTAGATGCAGGTGCAGATATTATCGAGACCAATACTTTCAGCAGCACCACCATTGCCATGGCTGATTATGAAATGCAATCACTGGCTTATGAACTAAACGTAGCAGCTGCAAAATGTGCAAAGGAAGCAATTGAACAATCGGGTAAACAAGCCTGGGTAGCAGGAGCAATTGGCCCGTTAAATAAAACATTATCGCTTTCACCAGATGTAAATAATCCCGGTTTCCGTGCAGTTACTTTTGATGCAGTAGTAGAAGCCTATTACGAACAGGTAAAAGGATTGGCAGATGGCGGTGTTGATCTGTTATTAATTGAAACCATCTTCGATACATTAAATGCCAAAGCGGCCATCTTCGCCATCAAGAAATATTTTAGAGAAAACCCTCCTTTGGAGGGCAGGGAGGTTTTGCCAATAATGATCAGCGGAACAATCACCGATGCATCCGGCAGAACCTTAAGCGGACAAACATTAGAAGCTTTCTATACATCTGTGATGCATGCCAAACCATTAAGCATCGGTTTAAATTGTGCATTAGGTGCAAAAGAAATGCGTCCGCATATAGAAGAGCTTTCGCAAATAGCCAGTTGCTATGTGTCGGCTTATCCTAACGCCGGCTTACCTAATGCTATGGGAGAATATGATGAGCATCCCACTGATACAGCTCATTACTTAGAAGATTGGGCTAAAGAAGGTTGGGTTAATATTGTGGGGGGCTGCTGTGGCACTACCCCCGATCATATAAAGCATATTGCTGACGAAGTAAAAAATATTGCACCAAGACAACTACCCGTTGTTCAAAAAGAGTTAGTATGACAACAGCAAACCTACTTATCGTTATCGCCTTACTCATTCTCATTGTAAACAACTTTTCAATGATCAAAAAGTTGTTCGTTAAAAAGACTTCATAAATGCAGGACAGTGTTGTAATAAAACCGTTCTTACGGTTATCAGGATTAGAGCCCCTCGTTATTCGCCCGGAAACAAATTTTGTGAACGTTGGAGAACGTACCAATGTTACCGGCTCTAAAATGTTTGCCCGGCTTATCAAAGAAAACAAGTACGAAGAAGCTTTAAGTGTTGCCCGCCAGCAGGTGGAAAACGGTGCACAGGTGCTGGACGTAAATATGGATGATGCACTACTGGATGGTGTACTCGCCATGACAACCTTCCTGAATCTGGTACAAAGTGAACCGGATATCGCCAAGATCCCCATCATGATCGATAGTTCCAAGTTCGAGATCATTGAAGCCGGATTAAAATGTGTACAGGGAAAATGTATTGTGAACTCCATCTCCATGAAGGAAGGAGAAGCAAAATTCATTGAGCAGGCAATCATTTGCCAGAGCTATGGTGCATCGGTAATTGTAATGGCCTTTGATGAAAAAGGACAGGCCGATACAAAAGAAAGAAAAGTAGAAATCTGTCACCGGGCTTATAAAATATTAACTGAACAAGTTGGTTATGATCCACAGGACATCATTTTCGACCCCAATATTTTCGCCATTGCTACCGGCATGGAAGAACATAATAACTACGGTGTTGATTTTATAGAAGCTACCAAAGAAATAAAGCAATTGATGCCATTGACAAAAGTAAGTGGTGGTGTGAGCAATCTTTCTTTTGCATTTCGTGGCAACGACCATGTGCGGGAAGCCATGAATAGTGTGTTTCTATATTATGCTATCAAAGCAGGAATGGACATGGGCATTGTAAATGCCGGTCAGTTGGTAGTGTATGATGAAATAGAACCGAAACTGAAACAATTATGCGAAGACGTAATCCTTAATCGCAATAACGACAACAACGAAGCCACAGAAAGCCTTATTTCCTTTGCAGAAACTGTAAAAGCAAAAGGCAAAGAGAATATTAAAGATGAAAGCTGGAGAGAAACTTCGGTTGAAGAAAGATTGAAACATTCCTTAGTGAATGGTATTACTGATTATATTGATGCAGATACAGAAGAAGCAAGACAAAAATATCCGAAACCACTTGATGTAATTGAAGGCCCGTTGATGGATGGCATGAATGTGGTAGGTGACTTATTTGGAGCCGGTAAAATGTTTTTACCTCAGGTAGTAAAGAGTGCAAGAGTAATGAAGAAAAGTGTTGCCGTTCTTACTCCTTTTATCGAACAGGAAAAAGAAGATCGAAAACAAGCACATTTAGCGGCTGGAACGATCAATGAAGAAGCCGCTGGTGCACCAAAAGTTCTATTGGCCACTGTAAAAGGCGATGTGCATGATATTGGCAAAAACATTGTTGGCGTTGTATTAGGCTGCAATGGTTATGATATTATTGACCTCGGGGTGATGGTGCCTGCCGATAAAATATTAGATACAGCTGAAAAAGAAAAAGTGGATATTATCGGTTTAAGCGGGTTGATCACTCCATCGTTAGATGAAATGGTACATGTGGCGCATGAAATGAAACGCCGTGGCATGAAGCAACCATTATTGATTGGCGGAGCTACAACCTCGAGAATGCACACCGCAGTAAAAATTGCCCCGCAATATGATAATGGTGTGTTGCATATCATGGATGCATCCAGAAGTGTAACAGCAGTGAGTACTTTGCTCAGCAAAGAAAAAGAGCCGCTGATCAAAAAAACACAAGATGAATACGAAGCCTTGAGAACCCAGTTCCTGAATAAGGGTAAGAAATCAATGATCTCGTATGAAGAAGCCGTAATTACCAAAGAATATTTCGACTGGAAAAATTATAGCCCAACCAAACCAGCTATAGAAGGAACAAAAGTGATCAAAGATTTTGAACTCGCCACTATTGCAAAATTTATTGACTGGGGACCTTTCTTCATTGCCTGGGAAATGCCGGGTCATTTTCCGCAAGTATTATCCGATAAAATTTTTGGCGAAGAAGCTACCCGTCTTTACAATGATGCACAAAAAATGGTGGAGCAGATCATAAAAGAGAATTGGTTCCGGGCAGAAGGTGTTATTGGTTTTTGGCCCGCTACCAGCAACAATGCTGATACAGTAACTCTGCAAACAGAAAATGGCGAAATAAAATTAGAATCACTTCGCCAGCAATTGAAAAAAGCAGTGGGACAACCAAGTTATTCATTAGCTGATTTTATTTGCCCGAAAGAATTAGGTACTGATTACATGGGTTCATTCGCTGTTACAATTCATGGTGCCAAAAAACATATTGACGGATTCAATAATGATCATGATGATTACAATAAAATTTTAGTACAAATATTAGCCGACCGTTTTGTAGAAGCCTTTGCAGAATGTTTGCACCAAAAAACAAGAAAAGAATATTGGGGCTACGAAAAAAATGAAACGCTGAGCAATGAAGCATTAATAAGAGAAGAATATAAAGGTGTTCGCCCTGCACCGGGCTATCCTGCTTGCCCGGATCATACAGAAAAGATCAAGCTGTTCGACTTAATGAATGTTACGGAAAACATCGGCATTGAGTTGACAGAAAGTTTAGCAATGAATCCACCAGCATCTGTTTGCGGTTGGTATATAGCACATCCGCAAAGCCATTATTTTGGATTGGGTAAAATTGGCAAGGACCAGTTGGAAGATTATGCTAAGCGAAAAGGAATGAGTTTGGAAGAAGCAGAGAAATGGTTGAGACCGGTGTTGGAGTAAATTATATTGTTGTAAGCAACCAAAGGATAGTTTCCTTATGAAGTATTATTTTAAAGTTTGGTTATTTACCATTTTAATTTCTCCCTTTTTTGTGGTTGCTGGGCTTGTATATCAGACGTCTGGAAACTTCTCTGATTTTTTCAAAGGATTACCCATTGGGCTCTTTGCCGTATTATTTAGTTCCGCATTCTCCTTACCTGCATTATTTCTTTTTCGTTTATTAAATAAGGACTTAGCAAAACATGATATTCCAGTTTTTTTAAAGAAATTGATACATGCCATCATCGGCATTCTATTGCTTTGGATTACTTTTTACGTAATGAACAGGGAAATCTTCGACGAACTATCTTGGAACAACATGGTTTGGCCTTTGACATACTCCATTATTTTAATTATAGGAGCTTTCATTTATAAGGTGAAAGAAAAACAGATTTTAAGAAAGAAATAACCTCTTTTCGTTAAAGCAATTTATCTCTTCTAAAATTTTCCAATAACTGTTCTGGCAATTGAAAATGAATTGATTTAATTCCTAACTCCTCCGCCGCTTTAACATTCCTTAAATTATCATCAATAAACAAAGCTTCTTCCGCTTTTACATTATAACGGTTAAGCAGAATGTTGTAAAATTCAAAAAAGGGTTTTCTTGTTTTTTCTTCGCCGCTTACTACACGGCCATCAAACCAATGTAAAAAATTATAGCGAACAAGTGCAATATCAAAAAGACCAACCTGCCAGTTGGTCAATGCATAAATTTTATACTTACCCGATTCTTTTAGTTGCCTGAAAAGTTCTACCGTTCCATTAATAGGTCCGCCGAGCATATCCGTCCAGCGGCCATAAAAATCTCGGATGGCTTTTTCCCAATCAGGAAAATGCTGTATTAATTCTTCGGTAGCTTCTACAATTGAACGTCCTGCATCTTGCTCTTCGTTCCAATCGCTGGTGCAGATATGATTAAAGAAATATTCTCGCTTCTCTTCGGATTTAAAATAGGTATCGGTAAACACATATTTCGGATTCCAGTCAATTAGCACTCCGCCTAAATCGAAGATAATTGTTGTTATCTTATTCATCTTTATACTTCAATTTTAATGAAATCATAACAGAGCACATAATTATCATGATAACATTTGTTACAATAATAACCATGTCGTTTCTAAGCACCCCATAAGCTATCCACATTACCTCATTAACAAATGCAATTAAAAACATCATAAGAGAAACATTTTTTGCTGATTTCTCTTTCCATGTTTTTACTACCTGTGGTAAAAAAGTAAGTGCAGTAACCGCACAAGCTGCATACCCAAGAACTGTAATTCCATCCATTTAGCTAAATTTTTACACTAATATCACCTCTTTTCAAACAACCACCAATAACGTTTGCGGGGCCTTACTTTATAATTAGTGCTGATGTAGTTTCTGATATGTTCCATCGCCTCATCTACACTGTCTGTTACCAATACCAGATTCATGTCTCCCGGCGATATGGTTCCTTGCTTTTCCATATCGGCAATGGTAGCCAGTAATGGTGCATAATATTCTTTTCCAAAAAGTACAACCGGGAATTGACTAATGCTTTTTGTTTGAACCAATGTCAATGTTTCAAACAATTCGTCCATGGTGCCAAAGCCCCCGGGCATGATGATGAACGCATAAGAGTATTTTACCAGCAATACTTTGCGAACAAAAAAATGCTCGAAAGTGACTGATTTTTGTACATATGGATTTTCATGTTGTTCAAACGGTAACTGTATGTTGCAACCAACAGACTTGCCATTATTCTCAAAGGCACCCCGGTTGGCCGCTTCCATTATACCGGGGCCGCCACCCGTCATCGTAGTAAGTCCAAGTTCTGCAATGCGCCTGCCAAACTCCCTTGCCTTTATATAGTATGGATGATCGTCTTTAAACCTTGCTGAACCAAATACCGTAATACAAGGGCCAATAAAGTGGAGCTGACGAAACCCTTTAATGAATTGCCAGAATACCCGCCATGCAAAGCTTAGTTCATACCCACGGCTTTTGGGTCCGTCCAGGTAAACATGTTCCTTAGCAGGAATTAAACTTTTATCTTTTGATTTTGCTGATGCCTCCATAGTTGTAAATTGCCTTCCAAATTAAACAATAATAACCCCCATCCTTTAAAGGAGTTCAAATAAATTTATAGTTCGCTGCAAATTTTAATATAGCATTAATATGAGAATAATTTCATACAACGTAAATGGGATAAGAGCCGCCATTAAAAAGGATTTTATAGGTTGGCTGAAAACAAAGCCTGCCGATGTTATTTGCCTGCAGGAAACAAAAGCTACACAAGGTGATGTAGATGTAAAGGCTTTGGAAGAGTTAGGCTTCCACCACTACTGGTACAGTGCACAGAAGAAAGGCTACAGTGGCGTAGCAGTGTTTACTAAAATAAAACCCGATAAAGTTGAATATGGCACGGGCAATAAATTGAGTGATGATGAAGGGAGAATTATTCAGCTTGACTTTGGAGATGTGCGGTTGATCAATGCTTATTTTCCGAGTGGCACCAGCGGCGATTTGCGACAAACATTTAAATACGCCTGGTTAGATGAGTTTCATATTTATCTGAATAAGCTAAGAAAGAAAATTCCGAAACTGATTTTATGCGGCGATTACAATATTGCCCATACAGAGATTGATATTCATGATCCGAAGGGAAATAAAAAATCATCCGGCTTTTTGCCCGAAGAAAGAGAATGGATGACTAAGTTTTTAGAAAATGACTGGATAGATACTTTCCGTGAGTTTCATAAAGAGCCGCATCGTTATAGCTGGTGGAGCCAGCGTTTCCCTACGGTTAGAGCACAAAACAAAGGATGGCGGATTGATTATATTACAGTAACTGCTCCGTTGAAAAAGAATTTAAAGGATGCAGAGATTTTTCCGGACATAAAACATAGCGATCATTGCCCGATTTACCTTGACATTAAAATTTAAACAGCTATGATCATTTATAATGTGACTGTAAAAATCGAAACTGTAATCGCCTCTGATTATATTAAATGGTTGAAAGAAGAACATATTCCGGACATCATAAAAACAGGATGTTTTACAACAGCTAAAATTCTCCGCTTATTGGAAGTTGATGAAACTGACGGGCCCACTTTTGCCGTGCAATACCATGCAGAAAGTAAAGCTTTGTATAACAGGTATATTCAACATTTTTCTGATGATATGAGAAAGAAAAGTGCTGATAAATGGGGACAAAAAGTGATAGCCTTTCGTTCTGTAATGGAAGTTGTGCATTGAGTGTGCAAAAGAATTAATTTAATCTCAACGAATTCAAAACAATTGTATATTGCCCGCAAACCCTTTACTGGCAAGCCTTTTCGAAGCATTCTTTCAAAACCCTTTACTGGCAAGGGTTTTATCTGATTGTAGTTTTTAATACCTACATTTACCTGCTTCTGTTTTTCGCTACAATGCTTATCCCGTGCGGTTTCGACTGAATAATGCGAAATGCATCGGACGAATAAAAATATTTTGCCGAAACTAAAAAGCTTCTAAATTTGTGCGCTACAAAAAAATAAAAAAAATAATAACACATGAACAAAGCTGAACTAATTGCAAAACTGGCTGATGATGCAGGTGTAACAAAAACACAAGCAAATGCTGCATTGGATTCTTTCGTTGAAGCTGTAACAAAAACACTGAAAGGTGGTGGCAAAGTTACCCTGGTAGGTTTCGGTACATTCTCTGTATCAAAAAGAGCTGCCCGTAACGGTCGTAACCCACAAACTGGCGAAGTAATTAAAATTAAAGCAAGAAAAGTGGCCAAATTTAAAGCAGGTAAAGAACTGGCTGGCAAACTATAATAGCATAATTACCAACTACACCAATACTAACTGCATTAAAAAGCTCCTGTGCTTATTTTTAGTACCGGAGCTTTTTCAGTTTTCACCCCGTATTTTTGCACTAAATCATTAATAAATTATTTTTTATGGGAAGAGGAGATAAAAAGACAGCTAAAGGAAAACGTTTTAAAGGTTCTTTTGGCAAAAGCAGACCAGTAACACCTAGTACTGCAAAGAAAGCGGCTGCTAAAAAAGCGGCCCCTGCTAAAAAGGCTTAATTAGAAAAGGTATAGAAAGTAAATAGGGTGTAGAGTGCAATAGTTCTTTGTACCTTATTTACTTGATACTATTATGGAGCTAACCGCTCAATCTTCCAGCTTCCACTTTCATCAATTGTATACTGTAAGCGATCGTGTAAGCGACTGGGACGCCCCTGCCAAAATTCTATTATTACTGGCTTTACCCGGTAACCACCCCAATGTTCCGGTCTTTCTACCTTGCTATTCTTTGTTGTTTTTTTTAGGGCTTTAAAATGCTCGTCTAACCATTCCCTGCTTTCAACCACCTGGCTTTGTGGCGATGCAGCTGCGCCAACTTGACTTCCAACGGGTCTTGAATAGAAATAATCATCGCTTTCTGTAGCACTAATTTTTTCTACTAATCCAGTAATGCGTACCTGCCGCTCTAATTCTTTCCAGAAAAACACCAAACAGGCTTTGGGATTTTCAGCCAATTGCTGGCCTTTAAAACTTTTATAATTGGTAAAAAATACAAAGCCTTCTTCTGACACACCTTTTAATAAAACAATTCTTGCAGAAGGTATCCCATCGGAGGATGCGGTTGCCAGCGTCATTGCATTTACTTCATCTATTTTAGCTTCTATAGCTTGTTGCCACCATTTAGCAAATTGCTGCAATGGATTTGCATCGGCTTTTTTTTCGGTTAATTTTTTTTGCGAATAATTTTTTCTGATAGCTGCGATATTGGCCGACATATTTAAAAATTTAATTACAAAGGTAATGGCTCAAAATCTAAGCAATAAAAAAAGCCCTTTCGGGGCTCACTACAATTTAGTTACGATGTTCTGGTTTGCTTCCTGGCCAGCTCATCTCTTTCTTCTGCTATTACATTCAGCATACTTTCCAATTCGCCTACCCGTTTAAGCTGGCTTTCTAATTTTTTATTCGCTTCTGATACAGCTTGCATATCATTATTCAATTCTTCCAGGTAAACAACCCTTTTTTGTAATTGCTGACGTTGGAAGTTTGCTTCTTTTAATTTATCCTGTGTTTCATCAAAAGCTGCTTGTAATTGCTGGTTTTCTGTAATTGCAGCATTGTATTTTACTTTTTGTGCGTCAAAATCTCTAACCACTTTCTGATGTGCTTCCTTAAGATCTTCGTAGTCTAAGCTAACCAACTTAGAATTATTTACCTGCCCCTCCAGCTTATGAATTTTATCCTGTAGCGCATTGAATTCATTATAAGCACTATCCAGCATAGATGTCATTTCACTGGTCAGGTGCTCTTTCTGGCGGGTGTTACTGATTTCTTTTTCTTTTTGAGAGAGCATG
>LNFJ01000015.1 GCA_001464625.1 Bacteroidia bacterium Ga0077558
GGCCCATTACATGCCAGCGGCTCCGATCTTGCCATACCTGTTCCATTTTTTCAGCAATATCCTGTACCTGCACAGTACGACTCAACCAGCCGGTTTTATTTTCAATTATTAATTCGGGTATACCACCGATAGGCGTACCCAAAGCCGGGCGGCCGCAAGCCATCGATTCGATCATGGCAAAGGGAGTTCCTTCTGCCAAAGAAGGCATCAGCAACACATCATTATCTGCAATTTCTTCAAACACATTCTCTGTATGCCTCTTAGTTATTATGCGGTCGCTGTTTAATCCGTAATAAGCAACTAGTTTTTGCAGGTAAAATTCTCCAAACTCAGAAACGCCGATAAAGCTTAATTGCCAATCCCGGTCATTCCACTTCTGATCTGCAAACAATTCCAGTAATAAATGCTGGGCTTTGTCTTTTGGTGAAAAGCGTCCCAGATTAAAAAACTTTGCCATGCCATTGACAGCAGTAGTTTTATTAAGTCCGGTAGTTTTTACTGTTGCAATGGTAGAGGCCGGCAACGCATTTACTAAATGCACTGCATTTGAAAGTATTTTACTGATTCCTCTTTCTAATGACCGTCGATTACGTTCGGCAATAAAGATGAATCGTTTGGCCGACGTTGCAACTTCTGTAACAATATCGATTTGTTGTGCAGACGAAAGAAAAAAATCCTCATCGCCATGCTGCAAAATAAGAGAATAGGGTATGCCCTGTTTTTTACAAAGCTGAATAGGATAAGCAAGATCTTCCAGATCGGCCAGTGCAGCTACGCTAAACCATACCAGGTCATACTTATCATTTTTTATTTTATCGTACCAGGGCAGTGTCCGACTATTTCGGCCACTTACTTTATCTCCGATGCGATACAAATTACGCCGGGTAAAACTTACATTGAAATGTTTATAAAATTCAAACTTCACTAAATTATCTGCTATAGCTGCTGCTTTCTTTCTTGTTACAGGACTATCAGCAAGGCAAATATGAAAACTAAATGCTTCTTTTACCCTGCTGTCTTTAACGAAGTCGTACCAAAAATTTTCAGAGCCTGCCCAGAAGGGATAAGGGTTAAGGGTACTGAAAAGAAGGACTTTTTTTGTTCGCTTACCAGAAGTTATGTTCATCTGCAATCTAAAAATTATTACTTGTTTCCTGATAAGAGTTTATAAAAAGGTTTTATCCATGTAAACGGCACTCCCAACGAAGCGATCTTATATAAAACCAGGTTTTTAAATCCTTTATTATACTCATATTTTTCTTTTAGAAAAGCTGCTGCCTTATCACCTTTTCTTTGGTAAACAGCTAAAGCATATTCATTGAAATTCTTTGCAATGCTTTGATCAATTTCGCTATTGATTCCTTTGTACTTGGAAACAATTTCTAGAATAGAATTTAAATATTCTACTCTCTTAACAGTAGTAACTGAATTTGTATGCTTTCTATGTACACCCAATATATTGGCGGTGGGTATAAAATTTAATTGGTTTTTAATAAGTTTTAAGTTCATATCTAAATCCTCAATCACTAAATTCTCATCCCATCCTCCCATTGCTTTAATCACTTTAGTTTTATACATCAGTGTAACAGCAGGGATTCTATTATGTGAGATAAGTTCGCCTAATATCTGGATATGATCTTTTTTATAAAAAAGATTGTCATAATATTCAAATTCGACTCCCATCATTTTATAATAGGAGTTTAAAAGCTTTGCACCACTTTCATTTATTATTCCCGCATCGCTAAAAGTTGCTGCTACTTTATCGGTAGAATTTTCAAGTGTTGCAACTTGTTTGGAAATACGATCAGAACTAAACATGTCATCCGAGGCGATAATACATAAATATTTGCTCGTAGTACTTATAGATTTTAAAAATAAATTACACCCCTTGACTATTCCTAAATTTTCGGAATTCTGAATTACTTTGACTGGATATTTAGCAACTTTTATCCATTCTAAAATCAAACTCGAACTATTGTCTGTGGAACAATCATCTACAATTACAAGTTCTATTGATTTATAGCTCTGTGAATTAATACTATTTAATGTATCTCTTATAAACTTACCGTTGTTATACGACATCACAGCAATTGATACAAGAGGTTCATTATCTATCATAAAACTTCCGAATTTTTTCTGCAACATAATTAACGTCCTCATTTTGCATCCCAGGCCAGATTGGTAAACTAAGGCAAGTATCTGCAATTTTTTCAGCTATCGGAAAATCGCCGCTCTTAAATCCGAGATGATTGTATGCCTTTTGTAGATGAGGAGGTACTGGATAGTGAATTAAAGTTCCAATACCATGCTCTTGTAAATATTTTTGTAACTCATCTCTTCTTTCTGATCTTATTACATATAAATGATAGACATGAGTAGCTTCTTTAGCTATACTTGGCAAAACAATTTGAAAAATATTCTTTAAAGCTTCGTTATACCATGTTGCAATTTGTTGCCGTTGCTTGGTCCATTCCGGGAGGTATTTCAATTTTACACTTAGAAATGCCGCCTGTATTTCATCTAAACGCATATTGAAACCCACTACTTCATTATAGTATTTCTTTTCAGAACCATAGTTCCGCAATACTGCAATTTTGTGAGCAAGATTTTTGTCATTAGTGGTGATTGCACCTGCATCTCCCAGAGCACCCAGATTCTTTCCAGGATAAAAACTCGTACCATTAATATGCCCCCAAGTGCCTGTCAATTTTCCGCCATAAGCTGACCCTTGTGATTGTGCATTGTCTTCAATCACAAATAGATTATTTTTTTCAGCAAGAGCCATAATCTCCTTCATTTCGCAGCACTGACCATATAAATGAACAGGCATAATTGCTTTTGTTCTTCCTGTAATTGCTTTTTGGATGTTGGCAGGATCAATATTATAAGTAGATATATCCGGTTCAACCAATACTGGGTTTGCACCAACATAGGATACAGCTAATAAGGTAGCGATATAAGTATTGGAAGGAACTATTACTTCATCTCCAGCTCCTATATTCAATGCCTTTAATGAAAGATGCAGGGCATCAAGGCCATTACTTACTCCAATACAGTTTGATACATTATTATAGTCGGCATATTCCTTTTCAAATTGCTTTACACTGTCGCCAAGGATATACCAGGCTTTATCAAAAAAGCTTTCAAATGCTTCCAGTATTTCCTGCTTAACAGCCTTATTAGTTTCGTTGAAAGAAAGAAAAGGAATCTTCATTTTATTTTTTTGAGACCTGGCGGGCTGGGTTCCCTACCCATGTGGTGCCATCAGGAATATTATGTAATACTACAGCTCCGGCACCAATCATCGCATTTTCGCCAATTGTGATGCCTCCCATAATAGTTGCATTAGCGCCAATTGATGCTCCTTTTTTTATAACTGTTTGTTTAAATGCTTCGGGATACGATTTTGACCGGGGATAAATATCATTGACAAAGGTGGCATTGGGTCCAATGAATACATTGTCTTCAACCCTTAAACCATCCCACAAAAAAACACCGGCTTTTATGGTAACATTATTCCCAATCACCACATCGTTTTCAATAAAAGTGTGGCAATTAATATTACAATTGCTGCCAATAACAGCACCGGGAAGTATGATTGCGAATTGCCAAACCAATGTGCCTTCACCTATACTTGCAGACTGCACATCAGCTGTTGGATGTATTTTCAATGTCTTTAAACTTTTTAAATGCGTCGTAATCTCTTATATAGTCATCCTCCTTAAATATATCTGAAGCAAGACATAGCAAAACTGCTGAATGAGAAAATTTTATTTCCCTCCAAATTAGTTTTGGAATATACAAGCCCATGTTTGGCTTGTCTAAAACTATTTTTTGCTTATTTGAGGTAGTATCTTCTATATTGAACTCAATAACTCCTGCCACAGCAAAAATCAACTGTTCTAATTTTTTGTGAGCATGTCCGCCTCTCTGAACTTCATTTGGTGTGAAATATGTCCAATATGCTCTTTTAATGGGGAAAGGAACATTTTTATCATATTCAGCAACTGAAATAAATCCTAAAGAAGAAGATCCTATTGTTGGAAACTCTATGATCCTGATTCCTGACATTGCATTAATTCTTTTTTATAAGGAAGATTCATTTATGTTAAATCTCTGTGCCAATCTGAAATATTTGATCTTATTACTGTTGCCGGATTTCCGGAAATCAAAGATCTTTCCTCATACGTCCCTTTTAATACAACAGAATTAGAAGTCACTATAGAATTGTCTCCGATGTGTACCCCTTTTAAAATCTTTGCTCCCACACCAATCCACACATGGTTACCAATGATTGTATCCATTACCGAACTTTTCCCATCAATTTTATGCCAGTCGCAATCCGTCAAAAAAGTATCCCATGCTATAATGCAATCTTTACCAATCTCCAGATTCTTATTTACCAGAATTACTGAATTTGCAGTAATGCCTGAACCCGATTCATTTTCTTTACCTTGTAATGTCAAACGTCCGTTTTCAGAAACAGATATTTTTATATTATTGCCCAAGATAAAATCTCTTTCGACAGAAAGAGTAGCCTTATTGGCTAATATTATTGAGATAACACCACTTCCCTTTAACCAAGGATCAAAAATTAAAGATTTTTTAATAGTAAATTTTGCTCCTTTACCTTTTGTGATCAGGACCTTTTGATATCTAATAAATGTTATTGCTGGAAAAACATTGTAATCATCCACATAACGGATAGTGATATAAGCAGAATAAAACCAAAGCAGGGGTTTTCTTCTTAAATAATATATACTGTACTTCCTATTTATTTTTTTTAACCAATTGAGCATATACCTATAAATTTTGACTTATTAAGTTAATTTATAAGGACCTTTATAGGACACATCATAAGAAAGTCTGGGACGTATAACTCCAGGCATAGGAAGGCTGTTTCCTGCAAGTACTTCATTCATAACTTCAAATTGTATAACATCACGAATAAAGAGAAATACAGTGCTTAAGTTTTGAGCAAAAATCAAAGTAAATTTATAAGACCCTGCATTTAGTAAATGTTCTGGTATTGTTGATTTAATAGTATAAACTCCCTTTGCAGAAGAATTATTTTCACATACCCAATGACCATGATGAAAAACGACTGTTTCATCCATTGTTCTAAGCTCAAATGTAACTGCAAGATTCTTATCAGGGTTATTATTATAAAACTCTAAATTAAACTCTACTCCAGAAGAAATAGAAAGTAACTCCCCGGAAATCGGCCTAATATCAAATCTAAGGATCCGAATATGCTCGTTGCCAATTGCATCATTAAGTTCCCCTTTATGTACAATACCAGAATTAGCCTTGTCATCATTCTGATAAAAATTTACTGCTTCTAAAGCTGACCCTATAAAAGTAGTTTGCCCCTCTCTTAACATAATTCCAACTGTGCAAAGTTGTTTTATGGCTGCCATATTATGGCTTACAAAAAGAACTGTTCTTCCTTCTTTTCCAGTTACATCTTTCATCTTTCCCAAACACTTTCGCTGAAAATCCATATCTCCAACAGCAAGTACTTCATCCACAACCAGAATCTCTGGTTCAAGATGCGCAGCTACTGCAAACGCAAGCCGTACATACATACCACTGCTGTACCGCTTAACTGGAGTATCCAAAAATTTTTCCACGCCACTAAAATCAACTATCTCATCAAACTTACGTTTGATTTCTGCACGGCTCATACCTAATATGGCCCCGTTTAAAAAAATATTTTCCCTCCCTGTCAGTTCCGGGTGAAACCCGGTTCCCACTTCTAATAGTGATGCTACTCTTCCGTTTAATTCTATACGTCCGGTTGTAGGCTCAGTAATGCGGCTTAGTATTTTCAATAATGTGCTTTTGCCTGCGCCGTTTCTTCCAATAATACCTACTGCTTCGCCTTGTTTTATTTCAAAATTCAAATCCCTGAGTGCCCAAAATTCTTCTTTGGCAGGTAAGCTATTCTTTTTAGCCTTTATCATCCCCTTTGCCTTACTGCTAATCACATCCCGTAAGGCAGTATATCCCCCGGCCTGCTCATGGGAAATGATATATTTTTTCCCTACCCCTTCTACTTTTATTATCGCATCACTCATATCAGCTAAGAATTGTTATTTTATAATTTTCTTTTGATGTAGTTCGTTAAGCAATTATCCCGGATTACAGATCAAATAAGATCAGCGAAGTTTTTTTCCATCTTTCTGAATTGGTAAATAGCCAGCCATACCATTACTATAATTACCGCTAATGAAATATAGAAAGGATAATGCAGTAAAGGATTCGGGGCATCTTTTACAATACACCAGCGAAATCCATCTATTACTCCCACCATCGGATTTAAAGAATATGCCCATTGCCATTTTTCCGGTATTTGAGAACTACTATATCCTACCGGGGAAATAAATAATCCAAACTGAACTATAAAAGGAATGATATACCGGAAGTCACGATATTTTACATTCAATGCCGTTAAATATAAGCCCGGCCCAAACGTTGCAAAAAAAGCCAGTATCCAGAAAAGGGGCATCATAAAAATTTCTGCCGGGGGCATGTATCCATATACCAGGAACAAGAGTAGTAATATAGCAAACGAAATAAAGAAGTCAATAAAACTGGTAATTACCGAACTGGCCGGGATGATAAGCCTTGGAAAATAAACTTTGGTAATAAGATTGGTATTACCAATCAGGCTGTTACTGCTTTCCGTAAGTGCATTGGAGAAAAATTGCCAGGGCAACAACCCTGCAAAAACAATTATTGCATAGGGTACGCTGCTATTGGTATCCATTTTTGCAACCTTTCCAAATACAAAGGTAAAAACGATCATGGTAAGCAAGGGCCGAAGGATGGCCCATAATACTCCCAGTACGGTTTGTTTGTATTTTACTTTTACATCTCTCCAGCTTAAAATATAAAACAACTCCCGGTACCTCCACAGATCTTTCCAATAGTTTTTTTCGGTGCGGCCCGGTTCTATAATTACACGATTACTCATAATTAAATTAGCTGATTAATTTTTCCAGGTACACACCGTAGCCGCTTTTGCCTAATGCTTTGGCTGTTTGTAACAACTGCTCTTTAGTAATAAATTTATTCCAATACGCCACTTCTTCAATGCAACCGATCTTAGTGCCTTGTCTTTTCTCAATAACCCGTACAAACTCACTGGCATCACTCAGCGAATCGAAGGTGCCGGTATCTAACCAGGCTGTTCCCCTGTCCAAGAGTGCCACTTTTAATGTGCCATTTTCCAGGTACACTCTGTTTACATCAGTGATCTCATACTCGCCTCTTGCGGAAGGCTTTAACTCTTTGGCGATCTTTACTACACTATTATCATAAAAATATAAACCCGGAACGGCGTAATTGGATTTGGGTTTTGCTGGTTTCTCTTCTATACTTAACGCATTAAATTGTGCATCAAATTCAACTACCCCATAGCGTTCCGGATCAGCTACCGGATAAGCAAAAACATATCCGCCTTCTACATGGGCTAATTCTTTTAATTGCTTCCCCATCCGGCTGCCATAAAAAATATTATCACCCAGTATCAATGCTACCTTATCATTCCCGATAAAAGACTCGCCAATTACAAATGCCTGGGCTAACCCATTGGGCACTTCCTGTATTGCATATTCAAAACGACAACCTACCTGGCTGCCATCGCCCAGTAAACGAACAAAAGAGGCATTGTCTTCCGGAGTAGTGATGATCAGAATTTCCTTTATCCCCGCCATCATTAAGGTAGAAAGCGGATAATAGATCATTGGCTTATCGTAAACAGGCATTAGCTGTTTACTAATGGCTTTGGTTATTGGGTATAGCCTTGTGCCAGAACCTCCTGCTAAAATAATTCCCTTCATTTCAAAGTAGTTTTAATTTTTTTGCAACTTCTTTGCTGCAAAGAAGATAATTATAATAATCACTATGCGTAATTCTATCCACCTGTCTAACACCATTATTTTCATCAATGTTAAAATACAGGTAATCCATCCCTTCAACCAATGCATTTACTTTTGTACCAATTTCTTCGTTGAGGATTTCGATAAGCATGGTGGGCTTAAATTTATTTAAATACTCTCCAAAACCTTCCAGCACTTCGGGTTCATGTGTTTCTACGTCAATCTTCATTAAATCAATTCTATCCAGGGCTTGCTCCTGAACAAACTGTTTTAACGTTATGGTTTCAATTTTACATTCTCTTACCTCTTTTGAAGGTGCTTGCAAATTTTTATTGACTGTAACAGACAAAATATGATCGTCTGTAGTATCATAAATTACCGCTTCACCAGTGTAATTGGAAACCGCCTTTTGATAACATTTAATATCGTACTGATTCAGGCTACAGTTCTTGCTGAGCTTTTCGAAAACTCTTGCTACCGGTTCAAATGCAAATACGGAAGCTGCAGGACTAATTGTTTTGGCTACCAATGAATAAACACCGGTATTAGCACCAACATCAAATATTACTTTAGCATTCCTGCAAAGTTGTATCCATAACCCTATAGAAACCTTTTCCCACCCATTCTTTAACCCTTTCCAAAAAAGTTCATTTTCAATTTCGTAGCCATAATGCATTATTTGAAAAGAATTCCCTTTATCAACCTGCACCTGGAACTTACCTTTAAAATATAAATGCTTATATATTTCATGAGACGGTGTACCTAATTTTTTAACCAGATTAAAAATTGGCTTTTTAAAAGGGATAATGGCGTATGCCTTTTTAAGTTTTTCTTTAATCATTAAAGTGTTTATTCAAAAAAAATGGATTTCTTAAATCCCCTTCATCAATTAACCTCTATTGGCATATTGTTCTCCATAATATTGCTGATACTCACCAGACGTTACATGCTTTAACCATTCAGTATTTTCTAAATACCAATCAATAGTTTGTGCCAATCCTTCTTCAAATGTTACCGAAGGTTTCCAACCCAACTCTTTATTTATTTTTGATGCATCGATCGCATATCGCCTGTCATGCCCCGGTCTGTCTTTTACATACGTAATTAACGCCTCACTGGTGCCCGCTGCATTTCCTAGTTTTTCATCCATCAATTTGCAAAGCAGTTTAACGAGATCAATATTCTTCCATTCGTTAAAGCCGCCGATATTATAGGTGTCACCATTTTTTCCTTTATGAAAAACCAAGTCAATAGCTACTGCATGGTCTTTTACAAATAACCAGTCCCTTGTATATTGACCGTCACCATACACCGGCAATGGCTTTTTAGTAATAATATTATTAATGAACAGCGGAATTAATTTTTCCGGAAAATGATAAGGCCCGTAATTGTTAGAACAGTTGGTGATAACAACGGGCAAATCAAATGTATCATGGTAGGCTCGTACAAAATGATCGCTGGAGGCTTTGGATGCACTATAAGGTGAATGCGGATCGTATTTTGTTTCTTCGGTAAAAAAGCCTGTTTCACCCAATGCGCCATACACTTCATCGGTAGATACATGGTAGAAGCGGTTGAGGGTTGAGTTGTTTGGAGTTGAGGGGTTGAGTGTTGTACTCCATTGTTGCTTGGCTGCATTCAACAGGTTCACAGTTCCTATTACATTGGTATAAACGAAATCCAACGGCGAGAGAATAGAACGATCTACATGACTTTCTGCTGCCAGGTGAATGACCCCATCCGGATTATATTGTTTGAATACTCTTTCTAATTCAGCAGTATCCAGAATATTTACTTTTTCAAAAATATAGTTGGGTGCATTTTCAATATCACGGAGATTTTCGAGATTACCTGCATAGGTTAATGCATCAAGATTGATGATTGTGTATTCGGGATATTTTGTAACAAACAACCTTACTACATGTGAACCGATAAATCCGGCACCGCCGGTGATGATGATTGTTCTGGACATTTATGTATGGATATTATTTAATAAACAATGGTCAAAACTGCCTGATGAAAAATGAAAGCCTCTCGTATCTTGTCTTGCCGAGGAACGAGGCATCTGCCTTACAAGACTCCCGTCACCCCTCTTTTCTATGAAACATATTATCCGGTGGCCATTTTCCACAAACTTCCTCATTCAGAAACTTCCAGTCAGGATTAAATTCATTTATTAACGCCTCTTTCTTACTCATTCGCCAGCCTTTGATTTCCTTCTCTCTTTCAATCATATTGTTGATATAGGCTGAAACCTCATAATAAAGCAAGTAATAAGCATGATATTTACCTGCAAAAAAAACAGGGTTCCCACTTTGTAAATAATGCTCCACCAAACGCTGCGGGAGATTATTTGTGACTCCTGTATAAAGTACTTTTTTATTGAGATTTGTTATTATGTAAACGTAATATTCTCTGTTGTTTAAAAACATGAGCTGCTGTTAATTGCCCGATAGTATAGAAAAATACCGATTATTATGGGAGACCCCTCCTGCGTCGGGGTGACAAAGTCAAGATTGACACTTTTCCTTTATCAACTTCCGGCCTGTGCTTCCCGCTTGCTATACCATTGAAATGTTTTCTTCAACCCTTCCTTTACTGTAATTAGTGGATCGTATCCCAATAATTTTGTTGCCTTATCAATATTTGCCAGGCTGTGTTTTACATCACCTTTTCTTTCGGGGCCATGTATCGGTTCAAGACTACTATTAGCTTCCATTTTCAACCCGTTGAATAATTGAAGCAAAGATGTTTGTTCGCCACAGGCAATATTGTACACCTGGTTAACGGCTTCTTTATTATCGGTGAACAAGGAAAGAATATTAGCCTGTACCGCATTGGCAACATAGGTAAAATCCCGGCTGTGACTACCATCACCATTAATGGTTGGCGGTTTGTTTTTGATCAATGCCTCTGCAAAAAGTGGTATCACTGCAGCATAAGGCCCGTTGGGGTTTTGCCTTGGACCAAAGATGTTGAAATAACGAAGACCTATCAATTCGATATTGTATAAATTGGCATACACACCTGCATACAACTCATTTACATATTTAGTAACGGCATACGGCGATAGTGGTTTGCCAATTACATCTTCTAGTTTAGGTAAACCCGGATGATCTCCGTAGGTGGAGGAACTGGCTGCGTAAACAATTCTTTTTACACTATGCTCCTTTGCCGCTGTAAAAATATTAAGCGTACCAGTAATATTCACCTCGTTGGTAGTAAGCGGATCGTTAATAGAACGGGGAACGGAACCTAATGCAGCCTGGTGAGAAATACGATCAATACCTGCACAGGCTGTTACACAAGTTTGATAGCTTCTTATATCGCCTTCAATGAATTCAAACTT
>LNFJ01000016.1 GCA_001464625.1 Bacteroidia bacterium Ga0077558
AAATAAATTACCGGCAAATGATTTTCCATTGCTATCTCCTGCAACCGTAAATTCTTTTTTCCTGTAATGGGAAACCAGGCGCCAGCTTTTACTGTTTGATCGTTGGCCAGTATCACACATTGCCGGCCACTAACATAACCAACACCGGCAACGGTACCACCTGCGGGGCAACCACCTTGCTCAGCATACATTTCATAACCGGCAAATGCACCTATTTCTATAAACGGTTTATCACTGTCAGTTAAATAGGCGATCCGTTCACGGGGAGTGAGTTTGTTTTTTTCTTTTTGTTTTTCGCTGGCTTTTCTTCCACCGCCTTCATATATCTTATCCAGCCTGCGGCGCATTTCGCTGAGGCTTTGTTTGGCAATGTCTTCGTTTTTGTTGAAGTCAAGATTCATGTCTTATGTTTCGTTATAAGACAAAGATAGGACTTGCCCGTGTTAGCTTTAGCAAGCAGGGGAAGCACTTTTTTTATTTAATCTCCGGTATTAGCTATTGGTTTTATTATCACTAACATCAATAGCTTCTATTTTTTTCTTAATGGTATTGAGCAGCTCTTTCTTTTCGCCGGGTTCAATATTTTTTTCAGAGAATATTCTGCCAATAAACTCCATCATGTCGGCACGGGGACCCCGTTCTTTTCCTCCTTCAAAAGGCTTTTTGGCATCTTCCTGCAATTCTTTAAAAGTAGCAAGTATAAAGACCAGGAATAGAATTACAACAATTGTTGTTAGTATGATGAGATCTAAATTTTCCATGGTAATGCTTATTTTCTTTTTAAGTTGAAAAAGATGAGTAAGCCCAGGATGGTGGGTGGCCATAACCCAATAAATATTGCTCTCATTGGATCTTTAAGAATTACATAGTAATATTCGGACACAAATATTAATACAATCACCAGTACGAGTATTAATAACTCTGACACTTTAAATCTGGAGAGCATAGCTTATTTTTTATTTATCGATTAATTTATTGCAGCACAAAAAAGTTCAGGGAATGGCTTTAAGGTCATTCACATAAAACTGTTCAGGTTAGTAGAACATTTCTTTATTGGTTTTGTTTAGTTTTTATAATAATATCTTCTCATGCAATTTTACAATCAGCCAGCAATTGAATCCTGGGAACGATTTTACCGGGCAAATTTTATTAATAGCCTTACAGGCTTTAAATCTGTTAGCCTTATTGGAACTGTTAACGAGGATAAACAAACCAACCTCGGAGT
This sequence comes from Bacteroidia bacterium Ga0077558, assembly GCA_001464625.1. Classification (GTDB taxonomy): domain Bacteria; phylum Bacteroidota; class Bacteroidia; order Chitinophagales; family Chitinophagaceae; genus JJ008. The sequence continues at coordinate 1,226 of LNFJ01000016.1, forward strand.
TTTCAGTAGTATTGTTCATATAGGTTCTGATCCGGCTTTGGTTGGATATATTAACCGGCCCCGGGCGGCAGCTCCGCATACGTTGGCTAATATTGAGTCAACGGGAGTTTATACCATTAACCATATTCTTCCTTCTTTTGTAGAAAAAGCACACCAGGCCAGTGCTAAATATCCTGATGGAATTTCAGAATTTGAAGAAGTACAACTCACCTCACAATATATCGGCGATTTTCCTGCTCCATTTGTAGAGGAGAGCCTTGTGAAGTATGGCTTAACATTGCAGGAAATAATTCCCTTAACGATCAACAATACCTTTTTAGTGATTGGAAAAATTCAATGTGTAATAATGGAGAATGATCTGTTGCAGCCGGATGGATTTATTGAATTGCATAAAGCCGGCACTGTTTGCAGTAATGGAATCGATAGCTATTATAGCACTCATCCGATAGGCCGGTTGAATTATGCAAAGCCCGGACAAAAACCAGTATTAAAATCTCACGATGAGTAATAAAATATTTTTATCGGCCCGTTGGGAATACCTGGCCATGTTCAACTACGAGGTAGACCCACAAATTTTACAGGAGCATATACCTCCGGGAACAGCGATCGATTATTTTGATGGTAAAGCAATGGTAAGTATTGTTGGGTTTCTGTTTAATAATACAAAGGTGTTAGGTATCCGTTGGCCTTTTCATGCAAATTTTGAAGAAGCGAATTTGCGTTATTATATAAAACGTTTTGATGGCAGGGAATGGAAAAGGGGAGTAGGCTTTGTTTCGGAGATTGTTCCCAAACCCCTTGTGTCTACCATGGCTAATTTGTTCTATAACGAACATTACAGTACGGCAAAAATGGACCACCGGGTAGTGGAGAAACCGGGTAACTTGTTGGTAGAGTATAGCTGGCAAAAAAGAAATCAGCACCGCAATGTGATCCGTGTTAATGCCACACCGGAACTGCAGGAAATAAAAAATGGTTCAGCAGCAGAATTTATCTTCGAACATTATTTTGGATACAATCAATACAATTCCACCAGCACTATTGAATATGCGGTGCAACATCCACGTTGGCAAATTTATCCCGTAACCAGTTTCACCATTGATTGTGATGTTGAGCAATTGTATGGGAAAGAGTTTGTGCCTTTTATTTCCAACCAACAGCCTCATTCAGTTTTCCTTGCAAGAGGATCTGCTGTAACAGTAAAGATGCCGGTAAAAATAAAAGGATTAAAAAAGGTGTAGCTGAAATTTTAAGAATTTAAGTAAATAGTAATAAAGGCTCCTTCATCAGGAGCCTTTATTATTATAAATATGTTATTTATTATTTTGGAAGAACAACTGTATCAATAACATGTATGATGCCGTTGCTGCCTTTTAGATCGGTGGCAGTAACAAATGCCACGCCGCCTTTTTCATCTGTTAATTTCACTTTGCCATTATCTATTGTAGCAGTAAGTGTATTACCACTAACCGTTGTTAAAACAGCCTTTCCTTTTCCGGATTTAATAGCTGCAATAACTGCGTTAGCATCCAAATTGCCAGCTACTACATGATACGTAAGAACTTTTACCAGTGCAGCTTTGTTTTCTGGTTTCAGTAAGAAATCAACAGTACCTGCCGGTAGTTTTGCAAAGGCATCATTTACGGGAGCAAATACCGTGAAGGGGCCTGCACTTTTTAATGTTTCAACAAGACCTGCTGCTTTTACAGCGGCTACCAGTGTTGAATGTGCTTCAGAACCAATTGCGATGTCAACTACATCTTTCTCTTGTGCAGTAGCAACATTTGATAACAGAACAACTACAGCTACTAAGGCTGATTGCAATAATTTTTTCATTGATTAATTTTTAATTTTTTAGTTGAGTATTTTATTTGAATGCATGAATAACCATTTTGCAGGAAGTTGGTTCATAATGTGTATAAAAGTTGAAGAATATTTTTATTTGTTTATTGTATTTTGAGACACAGTTCAAATCATTAAACAATCGGAAAATAACTCAGCCGGTTATCAAAAAGAGGCCGGGTTCTTAAAAATCAAAAACTTCAATAACTTTAGGGTCAATATGAAAAAACTTCCGCTCAGTATTTTTGCTTTGTTAGTAGCAACGGTTCTTACGGCACAACAGTTGGAACAAGTAAGTTTTGCAAATGCATCCACCCTTACATCTTTTGGTTTTATTGCAGACCGCAATGTGCTGATCCGCATTAGCCCCGAAGGAAAAATAATGGAGTGGGGGATCGAAGTAAAAGCCGACCGTGCCGAATATTATGCGCCACAATTACAACCCTATATGGGCCGGGTAGAATATTTTACAGACGATATTGATCCTGCTATTAAAGGCAAAGTAAAAAGTATCGGCACCTGTAATTTTACTTATTACGGTTCTTCGGAGATTGCCAGCAAGGCCGGGAAAATAAGAACCATTGGCTACCAGGCGGTAGATTATTTTACCAATTTTGATAATGCGGCACAAGATGGTAAAATGAAATCAGTTGGCACCACCACTTTCGATTACTATTCTTCGTTTGAAAACGAAATGTTCAAAGGCAAATTAAAATCCGTGGCTAATAATGCTGTCACTTATCATTCTTCATTTGATGATAAATTGATACGGGGCAGATTAAAATCTATCGGCTCTACCAATTTTCAATGGTACACTTCCCTGGATATTGGAAGGTCTGGATTAAAATCCGGTAGCTACCGGCAACGCATTGGCAACATCACTTATATTTTGTTATAAATACTTTGTAACTAAGAAATCTCTTTTTCAATAGTAAGCCTCGCATTTGTTGGGTATTTTTTGCCTGGATTTTTTATATCCGTCGAAGAAAGTATACTTTCAAAACGCTGTTACCTGTCTATTCAGCAAGCACCCTGGTTATTTTTACCAATCGCTTCTTATAATGTTCGTTCAATGAACTGATGGTTACCCCATTCGCTTTTCCGGAAGAAGAATGAATAAACTTTAATGTATCTGTATTTTGGGTTAAAATGCCCATATGCCCAACAATGCGGATGGTGTCCACCGTTCCGGTAAATAAAATAAGATCGCCTTCTTTGGCTGTTTGCAGGTTTACCTCTTTGCCAACATTTGTAAAATCTACAGAAGATCTTGGCACCGCAATACCGAAGTGGTTAAAAACATAAGTGATGAAACCTGAGCAATCAAAGCCTGCCAACGGATCGGTTGATGCATACAAGTAGGGAACGCCTAATAAGGTTTGAGCATATTCTACCAGCTCGTAGCCGGTGAGGCCCTTTATTTCATCTTGTAATGTATGTTCTAATTTTTTTTGTTGGGGGTTTTCCGGTGGTGATGGCTGAATAGAATCTATCCTTACTAATTCTGTGGTTGGCTCATCCGTATTGTTGCCAGTTGTGTTATTACATGCCAGGCTGATGAATAGTATAAACAAAAAAGGGGTACACTTTATCATTGCAATTGAAAGTAAACAATTTTTAGCCTAAGCAGGTGTTTGGTACAACTAACCTACCCCAGATAACACAAAAAATTATTTGCTGATGATTTTTCCATCTTCCATTTCGATAGTTCGCTGTGTTCTTTCTGCAAAGCTCTGGTCATGTGTTACTATCAGCATGGTCTGGTTGTATTCTTCTACCAGCCGTTTGAATATATCAAACACCAGGTCACTATTTTTTTTGTCGAGGTTGCCGGTTGGTTCATCTCCCATAATAATATGTGGATCGTTAATGAGGGCACGGGCAATAGCTACCCGTTGCTTTTCTCCACCGGATATCAGGTTCGCTTTTTTTAATGCCAGTTTTTCAATGTCAAGCATTTTCAATTTTTCCATAGCTCTATGTTCCAGCTCTGCTGCAGTTAATTTATTTAATTTAAGTCCCGGCAGCATTACATTTTTTAATACGTTGAATTCATTGAGCAGGTAATGAAATTGAAATACAAAGCCGATCTTTTCATTACGTATTGAGGCCAGCCCTGCTTCTTTTTTACCCGTCATCATTTCGTTGTCAATCAATAGTTCTCCTTCATAATCAGTATCCATCGTAGAAAGTATGTATAGCAATGTGGATTTGCCACAACCGGATTTGCCCGTTACCGATACAAACTCTCCTTTATTGATAGTAAAGTTGATATCTGTTAAAACCTTTACTGTTACCGGATCATGAAAGCTTTTATTAATGTGCTTTGCCTGTAGTATAAGTTCACTCATATTTATTTCCCCCTGATAATAACAACCGGATCGATCTTACTGGCTTTGCGTGCCGGAAACCAACCGGCAAACCAGGTAGTGATCAGTGAAAAAATAATACCGATAGCATAAAATACCGGGTTATAATTTACCGGGTAGGTTTTAATAGTTGGAAGTGATGCCGTGTTAAAAGGTACCTGGTCAATAATAGCCGATAAGCCAAAGCCAAGAAGTAAACCAACGGCGCCCCCAAATAAACCAATGCTCAATGCAATGAAAAGAAATATCCTTTTTACATCTTTGCCCGAAAAGCCAGTGGCTTTCAAAATAGCAATGGAGTCCATCTTTTCATAGATCATCATATTAAGAATGTTGTAGATGCCAAAGCCTGCTACTATCAATAATGTTATGCCCACTGCATAGGATATAAGTGTGCGGATAGAACTGCCGGTTTCAAATTGTGAGTTGGCCGTTTGTATATCTTCTGCATCGGCACCAAACAAGGCCGTGTATTCTTTCGCCAATGCAGGTGCTATTTCCATATCCTTTAGCCGTACCTGTATATCTGTAATGTAGTTGCCCGGCTTGCCCATTATTTTTTGCACCGTGTTTATGGAAGCATAGCTCTGCACTTTGTCAAAATCCTGTATGCCGGATTGAAAGTAGCCCACCACTTTTAGTGAGAATCGTTCTCCTTTCACAGTAGTTACCTGTACTATATCTCCCATATCAGCCAGCAATTTTTCTGCTAACCCTTTTCCAAGAATGATGCTGTTAGGTATCTTACTGATATCAATGGCGACACCTTCGGTAACATAATCACTAAAATGAAAGAGCTTGCTTTCTGCGATTACTTCAATGCCATTCACCACACCGGTAATATCAACAGCTCCATCATTAAAAAATACTTGTGCAGTAAGTTTGGGTGAGTAGCCGAGTACACGGCTATCCTGCTTCAATGCCTGCATAATAGGGCCACTATTATAAATCTCCTGACGGCTGGCACCCGATTTAATGGAACTGATAAAATTGTAAGTGTTTTTATATTCCGGCGATTCATTTACCGGTTGCCGGCTATTTGGTTTTACCTCATTGAACAACCGGATATGTGGGGTTCGATTAAGGATTAATCCATCAAGCAGATCATTGAGTCCTGCCATGAAACTCAATAAAGTAATGAACATCGTAATACTAAAAGTGACACCAATTGCAGCAATAAGTGTTTGACGCCATCTTGCCAATAAAAGAGATTTGGCGATACTGATGATTAACCTTGCATTCATTGTTCAGGTTTGTAGATGATATCGTTTACAGTAATGCCAGTCAATATTTCAACTTTTTGATAATCTTTCAGGCCAATGGTTACTTTTCTTTTTTCATCGTTCGCCAGCAATACATACCCGTCTTCCAGTAAATAGCTCCGGGGTATGGTGAGTGCTTTTTCTTTTACTGCAATAACGATATTCGCTTCTGTAGTTAGGTTGGGGTATAGGGCAGGAGGAGGTTTTGTAAAGACAGCCTCTACCGTAAAGGATTTTGATTGTGCATTCATCAGCGGGTTGATCTTTTTTACAACGGCTTCAAAGAGCTGGCCTTTATAGCTATCCATACTCAATAAAATTTTTTGCCCCGGTTGTATTCTTGCAATGTCATATTCATCCACCTGCAATTCCAGCATAAAGCCGCTGGCATCACCCACTATGGCTACCGGACTTTGTGTATTCACCATTTCGCCTTTCTCTTTTAGAATGGTATATACTTTGCCGTTGGTTTCACTTTTAATAATATAATCGGCAGTAGAGTTATTTGCTATCTGCAAATTTTTCTGTGATTGCTTTGCCTGGAAATTCAATTGCTTTTGTAAATCAGTATAACGGAGTTTTGCCGCTTCGTAAGCATTTATTGAATTTTTATACGTCAGTTCCCGTTGATCCATTTCATTGCGGGTGCCAATGCCCTGTGTCCACAGGTTACGCTGCCGCTGGGCCAGTGAGGCATCGTTATCCATCTTTGCTTTTGCAGTAGAAATTTCAATTTTTAAGGCATTGAGTTTATCGGCATTGGCTGCTACGGATGAATAGTCGGCAGCAATTTGTGCATTTTCATTATTAAGGCGGGCTGTTATATCTGACACACGGATGATCGGGTCTCCTTTTTTTACAACGTCTCCTTCGGCTACTAACACTTCTTTTACTAATCCATTTACTAAAGAGAATACCTGATATTGGTTATCACTTTTAATAATGCCGGAAGCATATACCGATTCCGTAATTTTTTCTTCCACGGGATTTATTTTCTCTGTCTTCTTTTTGCAGGAGAATAGAAGAAATGCAAATAAGAGAAATTTGATTTTGACCATAATTAGAAGGATAGTATTATTAGTGAAGCTACTCTTTTTTGAGGTAGGAGCGGTTGATCAAACTCACTTCGTAAAATGATCATAGTTTTTTTCTTAGATTAAAATGCAGATATAGAGAGTTTGTTTAGTTTGGGTTCCCAAAAGAGGATTCTCAGCACTTGCTCCCCGGCTATTGGTATAGAATTTTCGAATTACTGACGGCCCTATTTTTTGATAGTCATGAAGTTTATCACCCCATATACTGAGTTCTGTCATTATTTTTTGTTCTTCTTTTTCAGAATTTTAGTATGATGATTTAATCAGTTACACTTAAAACCTTAAATGATGACGTATACAACAGTAGCGCATTGCGGCACCGACCATTCACATTGGATCAAGGATCTTGGATTCTATGACGAGGAACTGGATACTCTTGAAAAAAGGTTGCTGGAGATTGTAAAAAAGAATAATGGGCATGAGGTGATGGCTAGTGTAGAGCATTTCCAAAATCAATTTGTAGTGCAGCGAAATAATATTGACGAGTTGCTGCATGCTGTTCATGAACATGATAAGGCAGTAGCAAAAGATGCACAGGAACATGCCGGCAAAATGAAAACGACTGAGTTGGGTCAACACAGTCAATTAAAGGAACAGGTGGAGTCTTTCGAGAAAATTTTTAATGATTTACGGCATGAGTTCAATGGATTCTTGTCGAAGTGGATGTAAGTGTATGCTTCACCTGCCACTGGATAAGCTATAAGATCAATAGGCCAACTTACATCTGTCCTGTTTCCACCATCTCCCGTATTTTATACACGGCAAAAATTACAAACAAGAATATGAGAATGGAGAAAATAAGCATTCCTGCATTACCACCTTTAGAATCAATAGCATATTTGGCAGGTTGCTTTGGCAAATATGCTAAGTCTATAGTGTCGCTGTATTTATATTTTCGATGTGTTACGGTGGCTTTTGCATAGTAAGGTTTGCCAGTTGCCCTGTCTGTATATTCAATGGTAAGCCGGTCAATCCAGGCACCCTTAGGTATGCGAACCGTATTAATATGCTTAATAATGCCATTCGTATGAGTACCTTCTTTTTGAATTTTAGTAGCTACCCACATTTTCCGGCCAACAATAGCAAGGGGTAAAGCACCCAGCAATATCATAAAAATATAAATGAACAGCATGGTATAAGGTTTTGGTGGAGTAAATGGCCGGTTCTTAAAAGTACAAAAAAATTGAAATTGATTGTTGCATGCGGTATTAACTTCTTTGGCATGGCCGGGAAACTGGTAGGGTATTTGTAATATTGCTTTCTTTCACATTTAATTATTTACAATGAAAAATTATAGAAACATTTTCCCCCGTTATGTGCATACTGTTAGCTAGCGGTATTATTTTTTCCTGCAACACTGCAGATGATAAAACAACAGGCTCCGGATCGTCTGATAGCATTACTAAATTAATTGATACCGCTATGCATGATAATAATATGATGCATGATACAATGTCAACGCCTATTGTAACTGCCGCTGTAGCAACGATCACCAGTACATATGCTGATACCGTTGTAAATGGAACAGCTACATTTGAAACCACTGCAGATGACAAAGTAAAAATGACCTTGGTTATTACCGTACCTGAAAAAGCAAATAAATCTGTGGCAGTGCATTTACATGAACATGGCGACTGTGGAGATAATGGTAAAGCATCACATGGTCACTGGAATCCCACTAATGCCCAACATGGTAAATGGGGAACCGCCAGTTTTCATACGGGTGATATTGGCAATGTAAAGCTGGATGCAAAAGGAAAAGGGACTTTTACAATTACAACTGACCTTTGGACATTGGGAGGAAGTTTCAATAAAAATATTGTTGGTAAAGCAATCATCGTACACAGTGGAGTAGATGATTTTACTACACAGCCTACCGGCAATGCAGGTAACAGAATTGGTTGTGGATTGATAGTGGCGAAATGATTTTTATACTTAGGGTGCCAGCTTTCTAAAAGGCTGGCACCTTTTTTTTATGTTTAGCCTACTCATTACTGCCAGAGATTAGCAGGCACACTCAATTCATACTAAGTAATATACAATTGGTACAGTTCTACACCACCGTGTATTATTTTCAATGGCTACCTTTCGCAGCTAAAACCTATCAGTATGAACCCCAACAAAGCACTCTGGGAAAAAGGCGATTTTACCCGCCTTGCGCAAACGATGCGTGAAAGTGGTACTGAATTAGTTGCTAAACTAAGTATCACAAAAGGTCTGGATGTACTCGATCTTGGTTGCGGTGATGGCACGACGGCAATTCCTGAAGCAAGACTTGGTGCCAATGTACTCGGAGTAGATATTGCCAGTAATTTAGTAGCAGCAGGAAATAAAAGAATTAAAGAAGAAGGTCTATCCAATTGCAGCATCCAGGAAGGAGATGCAACCGACTTGAAAGATCTGAAAGATCAAAGTTTTGATGTAGTAGTAACCATCTTCGGCGCCATGTTCGCCCCAAAACCAATGGATGTAGCAAAAGAAATGGTTAGGGTTACCCGTCCCGGTGGAAGGATCATAATGGGTAATTGGATACCCGGTGACCCTACTCTGGTAGCACAGATTTTAAAAATTAGTTCTGCTTATACGCCGCCGCCACCTGAAGGATTTATTAGCCCGATGTTATGGGGAGTAGAAGAACATGTTATTGAACGTTTCAGTAATGCAGGCATCGCAAAGGAAAATATCTCTTTCACCAGGGATACATTCAATTTCAATGCACCATATTCTCCCGCAGAATTTGTTAGCAACTTCAAAAATTATTATGGTCCTACCATGAATGCATTTGAAGCGGCTGAAAAAAATGGTAAGGCTGCGGAGTTGCAACAAGAATTAGAAACCTTGTTTAATGCGCAAAATAAAAGTACAGACGAGAATAAAACTTCTATACCGGCTACTTTCTTACGGGTGACGGTGAAGTGTTAAGTGTTTTTTAGAAGTAACTGTATTGCTTCTCCGGTAGATATATTGGAGGAGCAATACTTCATAACATATGTCCTGTCAAACTTATTATGATGGTTATGACATCAAAGCTATCTTTTCTCTAGATATTGGAATTAAAGAATAAATTATTTTCTAAAATAAGTCTTCGAAAATAATTTTACCAAAAGGCTGATATTGTAAGTTCTCCAGTGGATAATAGGCTTATATGTGCTTTCATCTTCATTGTCGTCTGTATATTTACCGTTTATAAATACAGGGTTATACGAAAAGCGTATACCTGTCTGCAGACCAAAATTATTTACTTTCCGATATACAGTATTTGCATCGAATTGAAAACCTACACTTCCGTGAAGTATATTTTTATGGACTTTACCGGTGAATTTATCAGGTAACAAGTCAAACAATGGGTCCGCTGCTGCATTATTGTTTTTTTTTGTTTGTTTAATGGTATGATATTGCCAGCCAAAACCTGCAAATCCATGAAGAATAAATTTATCGGTAGATATAAAAGCATAGCCTTTATCAAAACTAGCACCTCCTCCCCGAAGACTAATAATATACCCTTCGTTTTCTATTGTATTTCCTGGCGTCACCGTAAAGAGAAGATTTCCTGTAACTCTTTTATTCATACGACTGTAACCAAACACAATGGCCCCAAATCGATCTCTCATCGAAGTGAAATCAATCGTTTCAAGATCTGCATTTAATCCTTTTATATCAGCCTTACTTATCTCATAACCGATAGTAAAAGCACTAAAACTTTTTGATTTGGAAATGATATCAAGATATTCATTCCTGATTTTTGTCAATTCAGCCCGATTGTATGCAGAATCGTAAATTTTACGGGTTCTATTTTGTAATTCTTTGAGTTGTTTTATTTCTTCTTCTGTCTGCCCATAGCTTTTTAAGTTAATGGCAGCTATAAAAAGAAAAAATAAAACAAGCCTATTGCAAAAGGGATGTAACAGTATTGTCATTTTGCAGTGGTTGGTTAAATTCAAATTTAACCAAATAGATACTTGACATAGTATTTTTTCTTCCTTTAGGAGTGTTATATAAATTATAATATTTTCTTATTGCCCGTAATATGCCCTACATAAATGGCGCTGTAGTATAAAGAAGAAGATTAGGCAATGTAAGTAAATAGGACTTCTTAAAGAATAAGAATTGATTACATCAGCTTACTTAACCACATCAGCAAATAAGCGGAGGCAAGCATCAGCGATAAAATGATAAACGCACCAATGGTGCAGGTAACAGCTATCCGGGTTTTATTTTTTTGCGGGTTGATAAATTTATACAACGCAAAACTCGCATAGGAAACCATTAAAACTAAATTTACCATTTCCATACTGCGGATAAAAACACCGTTGCGAACCCAACCTGTCATAAGATACAGAACACTTTGTATCAATACTCCTTGTGCAAGAATGAACATGATGATAATTGCATTCTCTGCAAAATTGAACCTGAGTTTCAAAAAGCGAAAAAAATAATAACAGAAGATGGCACAAACAGGTATCGCCAATAACATGTATAAATAGGTATGTTCTAAAAACCACCACTGCGAAGCATCATATTCCTTAATGAACTCTATTTCTTTCAGCGACATGGTCAGCAATTCCTGTTCATCGTAATAATGCAGGTTAGTGATCTTCACTGCAAACAGATTAAGCACCAGCATAATGGCCAGGTAAGTAATAGGATTAAAATAGCGTTTGCGGCGGCCCTCTAAATATTCCCGGATGGCAGCACAGGGCCGCCTGAATAGTTGATGCACATTGTAAAAAAAACCACTATCTATATGGAAAATGGCATGCGGGATATCATGCAATAATGATTTCAGGTGGATACGGTGTTCGTCATGCTTTTGCCCGCAGTGGGAGCAATATTTTTTCTGAATATACTCCCCACAATTGTTGCAGGTAGCAATAGAACTTGTGTTGTTAGTAAATTGGCTGGACATATATTCTCTACTACGAGTTGTTTTGCTGAAATCGTAATAATGCCTAAAGCTACGAGTGGGTTGTTTCCGCTTATAGTGCCAGATGTATGAATTGAGAATTCGTTGGAATGAATTGTAGTACTTACCTATATAAGTATCGAATGCCAGATCTACCGGTACAAGTACGGGTGATCTGGCATTTTGATAGTATAAAAAATATGAGAAAAATTGATCTAAACAGGCTTATACATTAATTCCTTTTATAGAATCCAGTAAGCCAAAGGCTTTTAATAGCCAAAGCACAATTGCAATAACTACTACAATGTTTAAAATGTTTTTGATTTTTGCGTCCATTGGTATGTATGAATTGATAAGCCAAAGCAATACACCAGTGACGATAAGTACAAGAATAATTGTTAAGAGGGGCATAATAATTAATTTGGTAGCTAAGATTCAAAGTTGGTGCCATATAATTATATTGTTCCAGTACCTGTTAAGTACAATTGCAATGGCTGTTAATTTAGGGAAATATTTACCGATTATGGGGAATGGGCAATTGGTATAACATTTTTTAAAATGATCTTCCCGGTTAATTTAAGCAAGCAGAACAAGAAAAAAGAAGTTATATCTATCGACGAATAACTTTTCTCCATTCTTCCTGGCCTTCTTTATTATAAAAGATAATGGAAAGAAGACTCCCTGCTTCGTCATAAAGCTTCCATTCTCTGATTGGGAGTCCATTTTTGTAAGCTCCAATATAATAATTACCAGCAGGGCTATTCCGATGCAGCCATACTGATTCTTTTAATCCATTTTTATAATAGCCGGAATCTTTAGTGATACCTCCGGAAAAGAAATTCATATACATACCATGGTGGAGGCATTCGGTGAATACGGGAATGTAGGTGTTCGTACTCCTACTATTGCCAGCTACCAATTGCTGAAGCGATTGGGCTGTGTACTTTTTTTCGGGAAATGAAAATGAGTAGGCGGCTGAAATAGCATAAAGTGCCTGCAATCTATCGGTCTTGTATAACGAGGTGAGAACATAAAAAGTTCTTTTTGGATTTGCCAATCGCATTTCTTCTTTTACCTGTTGCAATTTTCCTGCATCATATTGTCGGATAGCCATTAACTGCCCTGCTGAGTCCCAACGTTTCCACTCACCATCAGGAACACCGTTGTGCAAATATCCCGAATCAAGTTTATGGCTATTCCTGTAAAAGCTGATCCATTCTCCTTGTAGTTTTTGTTTTTTTACCAGCCCCTTAAATAAAACTTGTCCATCAAGATGTTCTGTTACGAGGCCATCTGCCGGAAGATGAATAGGATTGCCAATAGCAGGCGAAGAACGGAAATGTATTTTCTTGGAATCAGTTTGATGAATGTTTACTGCGCCAACCCGTTGATGTGGTTGCGCAAAAGTTTGTAGTGCTATTAATAGTATAATAGCCGGTATGAAAAATCGTTTTTTCATTTAGCAAGCACTGTAAATTAAAACAGATTTTGCTTATGGCCAAGATAATAGCTGCAGATTTACTTTTAAGTTATGCTCTTAATATCAAATAAAAAGCTGGTAGCAATTTTAGAGATTCTCTTTTTTATTGCACCAGCTTAATATCCCATATTGGTTTTAATCCTAATAAATGCTCTACAAAGTAATTCCATAGTTTTTTATTGAAATATTCATTGAACTTGCCAGTATAACCATGTCGCTGGCTTGGAAAGATGAGCATATCAAATTCTTTATCCGCTTTTACCAACGCTTCTGCTAATTTGAATGTAGCGGATGGATTTACATTTTCGTCAATACCGCCATGTACGATCAGCAATTTTCCTTTCAGGTTTTTTGCCATCGTAATATTGGATGCATAGTGATAAGAAGAATCAACAGGCCAGCCCATATACATTTCCGGCCACCAATCTTTCTCCATTCTGAAATCATGATCGGCAGAACTGGCTACCGCAACTTTATAAAAATTGGGAAACTCCAGCATCGCATGTCCGGCATCATATCCTCCTGCAGAATGTCCAAATATGCCAACCTTTGTTGTATCTATCCAGGTATATCTTTTACCTAATTCTCTTATAGCAAGAACATGGTCGGTTAAATTCTTTCCCATGTTTTTGTAGGACACATTATGAAATGCTTTTGATCTTCCGGCAGTACCCATTCCATCAATGGTAACCACAATAAAACCTAATTCTGCTAATGCCTGGTTATTTCTTCCCAATGCATCAGAAAAACTTGCGGGAAACATATTGGTATGAGGCCCGGTATAACTCTGATCAATTACAGGATATTTTTTAGTGTGATCAAAATTGGAGGGCTTCCATATGGCACCATATATAGTGGTGGTATCATCTCTTCCAATAGCTGTAAAGGGTTGCGGAAATTTATAGTTCTGTTTCAAAAGATCATCAATGATGGCTTTACTGAGTTCGTATACAATTTTACCAGAAGCTGTTTCTCTTAGTACTGTTTTTGTTGGTTGATCCAGCGTAGAAATATTATCAACAAAATATTTTCCATCTGGCGATACTGAAATATCATGGTTGGCATTTTCGGGAGTAAGTAAAGTTGTGGCGCTGCCATCTGTATTGATACGATAAAAATGCTGATAGTAGGGATTGCGGCCATCTTCTTTTCCTTGTGCAGTAAAAAGAATATTTTTTTTATTGTTATCCACAAAAGAAATTCCATTTACATAATAGGTGCCATTTGTAATGGGCTTTACAGACTTATCTTTTGTATCTAACAGGTACAATTGTTTCCAACCATCTTTTTCTGAAGTAAGAATCATTTTTTCCCATGTCTCCATAGCCCACCAATTGAAATTATCAATATTAGTAGTACTTTTTTCGGTATATAATAACGTTTGCATTTTAGTAGTTACATCATATTGATACATGTCGATTTGCTGGTAACCTCTTTTGCCGTTTTGAATTAAAAGTATACCCGGTTCCTTTCCCCAAACGCAACGGGCTGTATTTACATTTCTAAATTCATCTTTTCGTAACTCTTCGCCAGTTTCTATATTAAATAAAACAGGAGTCATATACACCATATCTGTATCACCTGGAGAACCCCGATAGTAAGAAAGTAGTTTAGGTTTGTATAAGGTATCAATACTCCAGTCGAGCAAATACATTTTTTGTCCTTTGGTAAGATCGCAGATATAGGTTTGTATCCATTTGGAATCGGGTGACCATTGTACTCCGAAATGCGGCGGTCTTTCTCCATTTTCTCCTTCAATTATTTCACCCCATCCATAATAAGTCGCATATTCATAATTCTTTTTTCCGGCAGTGCTCAATTGTTTTGTTTCGCCAGTTTTCACCGATTTGATATACAGATTGTATTTGTCTGAGTAAGCGATCCAGTTACCATCCGGCGATTTTCTTTCCATCAGGTTGGAACGTTGCACTTCTTTCGGAGTTAGTGTATAATCATTTAAGTTAAGTGTATAGGTTTTTCCATCAGCACTAATACTGATTTGAGACCTATTGATATAGCGTACATCAGTAATTGGTAAATCGGCGGCAGAAGTTGGCTTCTTTAATATATCAGTAAGGGCTTTTGCCAATCTATCCTGATCAAATAATGGAGCTGCTTTCATAGTCGCAAACTCAAACTTTGTAAATCGCTTTTCTTTTTTATCCTGGGTGATATATGAAAAACCAGTACTATCAGCATACCAGTTCACTGCAACATTCAGGTTGAATATTTTTTTACTCAAATTTCTCATATGAAGCGCAGCAGCCCTGTCATAATCCTGTTTGGTGATTTTTTGTGCAAGTAGTGGTAATTGGAACAAAACAATAGTGAGAAGGAGAAGACTTTTTTTCATGCAACAGTTTTTTGGTAAACAAATATATTTCTTACCGGCTGAGAGCTGGCCATAAATTTATCAAACATCGGCCTGGGTACTCTGTCTTTTCTTTTGCCATTCTACCATGCAATAAATTACCAGCCCAACTCCCAAAGCAATAGAAACATCCGTTAATTCTTTTAGTTTAGAGCTGCTTAGTAACCAGCAGGCTATCAGTACACCGGCTACTGCAAAAAATTTTCCATACGGGATCTTAAAGAAGCCTGTTTGTGCCGTGTTTCTATTGCGCAGCCTTATTAAAGCAATGCAGACAATAGCATAGATCATTACTCTTGTAATAGCACTAATGGTAGCTGCATATATAAAGGAGTTGCTGATTGAAATAAGGATGGTGACTACCGTAAATAAAATCAACGACCAGGTAGGTGTTTTAAATTTGGGATGCACAAAGGAAAACACTTTGGGGAATTGTTTTTCTTCACTAAAAGCAAATGGTAGTCTTGAGCCAACCAGCATAATGGCATTTAGTGTTCCTGTTACAGAAAATAATGCGCCAAGAGCAATTAAAGTTGCTCCGGTTTTTCCCATAAATATGCCTGCTGCTTCTGCCAACGGCTTATCGGATGTTGCCAGTGAAGGCAAGGTGCCGATACTTACAATTTGTATCAGCATATAAATTACTGCAATAAGCAGGGCGGATGATAATAATGCAAACGGAATATTTTTTCCGGGATTCTTTACTTCTCCCGAGTTTACCAATACTGATTCAAAACCACCAAATGCAAACACCAATAACAACACGGTGGGGGAGAAGGAAGAAAAGCCCGGCATTTGCTTTAGTTCAAAATTGGCCGGCTCAATATGCAGAAATCCTACAATGATAAATAGCAAGAGCGGTAGTAGCTTGGCAATAGTAAGAAAATTATTTACCCTTGTTGAATTCTTTATGCCGATATGATTTATAAAAGCTAGTAGCAAAGTGATTAATAGAATGCTGATGATGCGGGAAGAGGGTAATGCAAACCAATCGGAAAAAACAGAAAGATAGGTAACCAGCAAATTGATCAACGCTGCATACGTTATAAAACGGGTAAGCAATAACAACCAACCAGTTAGAAAGGCGGGTAATTTTCCAAAAGATGATAATGCATAGAGATAAGGGCCGCCGGTTTTATCGAAACGGCTGCTAACTTCTGCAAAGCATAAAATGATAACAAATACAGCCAATGCACAAACCAGTAGAGCGGCAATACTGTAAACTCCGGTAGCTTTAAAAACTTTGGAGGGCAGACCAAAAATTCCGGCCCCTATAACGCCGTTTATGAACAACAGTACAAGAGCCCATTTTCCGATGCTGCGATTTAGCATTGGGAAAGATAGGAAAAAAAGAATTTGCTACAGTATAACAAACAGCTGATTAGAGAGTTTAGGGGATTGTTACAAAGTTGACCAAAACGGTTGTCTTGTTTGTTATATGTATCTGCTGAAAGTTTACATTATTCACACAAATACCAGAAGCCCCTCAAATTGGCGTAACTTATGTTATAATCGATGCCTGTTGAATGAAATAGGAGAGATTTAAAATCATTCAACAGAACCAACTTTGAAATTGTACATAAAAAATATGGTCTGCATCCGCTGCAAAATCGTAGTCAAGGATGAACTCGATAAGCTGGGGTTGAAATACCGGACCGTAGAACTGGGTGAAGCAGAATTGGTAGAAAATATAACACCAGAGATGCGGGAAAAAATCAGGGAGGCATTGTTGAAGTCGGGTCTTGAGCTTATGGATGATAAGAAAAGTGTGCTGATACAAAAGATAAAAAATGTGATCATTGAGTTAGTGCATTATTCTGAAGAGCCGCTTACCATCAACTTCTCCGTTTACCTGAGTGAAAAATTAAACCACGACTATACCTATCTTGCCAATCTTTTTTCTGAAGTACAGGGAACCACTATTGAACAATTCATTATTGCTCATAAAATAGAACGGGTAAAAGAATTGCTGGTATATAATGAACTCAATCTTACTGAAATAGCTTACTTAATGCATTATAGTGGCGTAGCACATCTTTCTACGCAGTTCAAAAAAGTAACAGGACTTACACCTACCCATTTTAAAAAGCTAAAGGAACTACGCCGTAACATGCTGGATGAAGTGTGAATTATATAAGTTTATTCAGGTTTTATGTAACAAACTACAGAATAGAATAGCTGAACTTCATTAGGTGTTAAAGCAGGAATTACAAGCTTATTATTTCGAAATTTTGCTGTGCTTAATTCTTTTTGTGCTGCTGGGTCTTTTCATTCTGATAACTCGTTTTTTTATTCAGCGGGCTATGTTGGTGCCAGACAAACTTTTTCATGCGGCATTACAAAAAGAGGATGATGGTCGCTTTGAAGAAGCAGAACTGGGCTATCAATCGGCATTGCTTGAGGTTAAAAGCAGGCGGTTTCAAAGCAATAAATTAAAGGGAGCTATTATAGAAAAGCTAAAAGTATTGAATACCGTAATTGAATACCGTAAAATGTCAAAAGCAAATATTTAAATAATAGAATGTTGTGATGGGACGCTGGAAGAGGAAAGGAATACAAAGAAATTAATAGTTAGAGGGCTCTGATTAAAGTATTCATTTTTCTCACACAGTTGGTTTTGGTTATAGCTCCTGTGACTGCAGGAGCTATTTTTTAAAATACCCTTTAAAATCTTACCGTTATGAAAGAAAATAATTTGCCTGGAAAAAGTGATGATTTGGCTGGTAATGCAGAAAGCAGTACAGCAGAACTGGAGAAATCGGTCGGGCATATCATTGTGGAAATAATTGAGTATATGCCCAATGCTGTAGTTATTAAAACAATCATCCGAAAGTCAACAGGCAATATAAGTGTAATGTCGTTCGATAGCGGCGAAGGGTTAACAGAAAGAAAATCTCCGTTTGACACATTTGCACAGATCATTGAAGGCAAGGCAGAAATTGTTATTGATAAAGTATCGCATTTGCTTCAATCAGGTCAGGGGATTATTATACCAGCTCATGCATCCAATTTAATTAAACCTAACGGACGGTTTAAAATGATTCAAACAATTATTAAAAGCGGCTATGATTAAAATCTATTCAAAAATTAATCTTATAAATTATTTATTCTATGATTAGAAAAATTGTAACACCCAAGTTTCTTTTGTCTCTTATTGTGTTGATTGCTGTTCTTGTATTATTTAATGCTTGCAGTAAAAAAATTGCATTCCAGGTTTCACCGGTAACGCCGGCAGCGCAAGGTTTTGTAAAGGTAAAACAGGATAATAATCAGAACTATGCAATAGATATTGACCTTACGAATTTAGCAGCACCAGATAGGTTACAACCACCCCGCAGAATTTATATCGTTTGGATGGAAAGTAATGAAGCGTCAATTAGAAATATTGGACAAATCAACAGTTCTTCCAATTGGCTCAGTAGTAAATTAAAGGCATCTTTTGAAACAGTATCATCAAACAAGCCCACCCGTATTTTTATTACGGCAGAAGACGATAGCAATGTTCAATATCCCAGCTCAACAATGGTTTTATCAACTGGTAATTTTTAAAATGATTTCTCATATCGTATTAAAATATAAACTATAAAATATAAGTCTTTATTTAAGAATGCTGCAACCAAATAATACGATATTGAGCCCTATGCCGAATAAGCTTTTTTTAGTAACTGCTTTCACAGTTAAAACAAAAAAATGAAGCCTGACACCACAACCGAAACGACGACTGTGTTTATACCACCGACGCCAAAACAGCAAGTTGTAGCACAAAATGCTAATCATGAAGAGGCAATGGTTTTATTTACTGCCGCTCATTTGCATGAGATAAGAAATCCATTAACAAATATTAATATGGCGGTAGAAATGCTGAGCTCAATTATAAGCGGGGAAGATGAAAAATCATGCCTTGATATAATACTGCGATCATCGAACCGTATCAATGCACTGATTACACATCTTATTGTTCAACAACATAGCAGGATAGATAAAGTAGAAGAGTTTTCCGTGCATCAATTGCTTGATGAGGCACTTATCAGCATAACTGACCGAATTACCCTAAAACGAATTACTGTTATTAAAGAGTATGCGCCGCTTGATTATAAAGCGAAAATGGATATTGAGAAAATGAAAATCGCATTGATCAATATACTTATAAATGCAGTTGAAGCAATGGAAGAAAAAACTGGCCAGCTATGTCTTATTACTACTTTTACTGGCCAGCAATTTATTTTAGAGATCAAGGACAATGGTTGTGGTATTAGTCCTGCCAGCCTGGAGCATATTTTTAAACCTTATTTTACACAGAAAGTTGGTGGACTTGGAGTTGGATTGGGAGCAACGTATTCTATTCTCCAGGTTAATAATATTACGCTAAAAGTAGAGTCAGAAGTAAATAAGGGAACTTGTTTCTTTTTGGAGTTTCCTAATTAAAGAGATTCACTGCTCTTTACATCCTATATAAAGAAAGCCACCAAATAATACATTTGGTGGCTTTTTGTTGCCTGCACTGGGTAAAATTACTACACGGATATTAGGCGTTTATATAGAAGGGGGATTAAGGGCTTTTTGTTGTTTCTTCACTTTTACTAGTTCGGTATGCCTGTAGTATAACGCAATCGTCAACAGCAATACAAATAATACGATCCGATAAATGTCACTAAATGTCATTTTATAAATCTTTGAACAAAGATGAGGCAATGACAATGCCAGATTGTTATAGCATTTCTGTTTTTTTTTATATTATTCACATTGCTTCTTTTTATATTTCTTTTATTAAATGTGTGAATTATATAATTTATTTTTAAGTGATTGTAATACTTAAAAAAATAAATAGTTACAATTTTATCAAATCATAACAGTGATAAATATTCTGCCTGTGCAGCATGACTCATTGAAGCTACATTCAGCACTGAGTTAGCGAAAATTGGTTATGCTGCAACAGCGGGCAGATTTATAGAGTTCAAAATATTTTTATCACTTTTCTGGTTCAGTAGTATCAAAGTTGAGGACTTGGGTTTTCATACACAAAGTCCTGTACCATTCCGGACTCTTCCAGGATGGTTTTTTATGTGTAAATGATAGAGAAAAGGAAGAGTATATTTATTCCCTTGTTTTGGGTGCAGGATCTTTCTTAGTAATTCCTGCAGATTTTTTTTCCACTAAAGTTTTTGGAGTAATATTTTTTTTGGTGGCGGGTAGATGCGGGAACCCTGGAAAATCCTGGTCAATATGCTGGTCGGGATTTTGCTGCACTTCTTCTTCTTTTGTAATGGCTTTTGCATTTTTAGACATATAGTATCCTTTTAGGAAAAGAGATATGCAATTTTGTTGCCTATATACTAAATCTTGATTATTAAACAAGAAATTGTTTAATAATCACAATAAGGATCAACAGTAATAATATTAAGGAGTTAAAGTATTTTTTAAACTGTGTAATATTTTACCCAACAATAGTAATGCAGAGTTAACATTGGAGTCGGTTTATACTTAATAGCTTTACATATTATTAATAAGGGGTTCACGGATAGAAACTACTCTGTTGCGATTTTTAATTGTATTTTAATTTTCCGTTCACTTGAAATATATTTTATGATTAAGCCTGATAAAGAAAAAAATAAAGCTGATAAAGAATTTAAGTCAGTGAAACAAAATAAAAAGGGTAAAACTGCAAAAGAGTTGATGACCCGGCATATTGTTAATGAGGATGATGTAATCTCAGATGAAGATTTTAAGAATTTGATTATTGATGTTGAAATTTCCAGTGATGTTGCTCATCACCCACTTGAAATTTCAAACGACCCTGATAGACCAAAAGATGAGGACAAAGATCCAAAAGTAGCTACTCCCTGGGATCTTATTAGTTGATAATTTTGAAATAGTTTTGTTTCCACTGTTAGTTTTAAAAGTGTATGCAACGACCTTCGGCATATGTACAATGGATTTCTTGCTAAGTGGATGTAAGGCAATTTTTTTTATCACTCTTCCGCCGAGTAATTGATTTTTCTATGAAAAGCTGTTTTATACGTATCTCCTACCGGCAGTTGATGGTGGTGGATGACTACTTTGTTCTTTTCAATAAAATTAATTTTACTAAGTGCCACGATATATGATTTGTGAATGCGGGCAAAAAGATGCTCTGGTAATTCCTGAACAAAAGAACTCAGGCTCTGCAAGGTGAGTGTTTTAGTGCCATCCGCAAGATGTATGGCTACATAGTCCCGCAAGGATTCCAGGTAAAGAATGCTGTTAAAGTCTACTCGTAGTAATTTGTATTCGCTTTTTACAAAGAGGTAATCAGGAGGGATTATGTGCTTGCCTGTTAGTAGCACAGGTAGTTTTTTTATGGCTTTGGTAAATCTTTCAAAAGAGATGGGCTTTAACAAATAATCAGAAACATTATACTCATATCCTTCCAATGCAAATTCAGGATATGCTGTGGTTAAAATGATTTTGCAGGTGCTGCCCACCCTTTTCATAAATTCCATTCCGGTCATTTCCGGCATTTGTATATCTAAAAATACCAGGTCTGCTTCGCCAGTCTGCACCCGTTGTAATCCTTGCTGCGGATTGGTGGTAACATCGGCCAGTTGCAGTCCTTCTGTTTGGCGGATATAATCTGCCAGCACATTCAGCGCCAATGGTTCATCGTCTATTACAAGGCAACGGTACATCGTTTAAGATAGTGGTAGTATTATTTTTACAGAAAAGATATTTTCTTTTTTTTCTATTGCAAAGGAATATTCCTCGGGCCGGTAAGTAAGTTCGAGGCGGCGTTGCAGATTTTTAAGTCCCACACCACCGGGTAAGCTTACTGGTGAAGCTGCAACTTTATTCGTTACCTGTAGTTCCAGTTGCTGTTTATTTTTTTGTACTGAAATAGTAAGTGGCAAAGCAGCATCAGCAAGGTCGCCATGTTTTAGTGCATTTTCAACTAGTGGAATTAGCAGCAGCGGCATTACTTTATAGGTCAAAGTTTCCGGAGCAATATTCTTTTGCACATTCAATTTATAATCATGCCGCAGTTGTTGTATGTCCAGCAAATTATCAAGGTATTCTACTTCTTTAGACAGTTCTGCTTCTTTATTTTTTTCATAGGTTACATATCGCATCATCTCACTCAGCTTTAAGACGGAGGCGGCCGTTTGCGGATGCTGTTCACTGGCCAATGAATAAATATTATTGAGTGAGTTGAAAAGAAAATGCGGGTTCATCTGTGCTTGTAAAAAATCCAGTTCTGCTTTTTTTCGCTGTTGCAGCAGTTCGGCTTTCTGCCTTTGTTGTAAAAACAATTCATCAAAAAGAAACAAGACAAAGCCAAAAAATATTTTGACTGAGCCGAAATACACATTGTCGAAAATATAATACCGGAAGGTAGTGTTGGGATTATAATTTCCTTTGCCAATGATCTCTGGATAAATAATTTCTTCCAGCAGGTAACGGAATAAAATAAAAAAAATAAGTAATGCCAATAATGAAGCCCACAATTTCCATCGGGGCTTAGCGTAATAATATCTTCTGAACACCACAAAATGTGCTAGTAGTACGGTAAGCAGGGTGTATATGTACATGGAAATATCAAAGGGGCCAAACTGTTTTTCCCAATTATACGGGAAGCCAGAATTGACATTACCCAGCCAGCCAAAGCCAAAGAAATACATAAAGAAAAAAAACAGGTAGGTTAGCAATAGTGCGGCTCTTGTCATGCAGCAAATTTACTGGTTGGTAATGGCAAGTAAGGGCTTTGTCTGCAAACAGGCTTTTTTTATCTGCCAGTAAAATAGCAGTCTTGGATTTGCAGACAAATACTAAGCGTTTGTCGATTGTCTTTTTTTGTTTTAGCTATAATAGTGAAGTTTGTTTTCAAAACAATGCATCATGAAGAATAAATATTTGCTGTTTGTTTTCAGTCTTATCAGTTGTACCGTGACAGCACAAAAAGTAAACTGGAAAAAGATAAATAGTTTTAAGCCGGATAATATCTTGCTTAATGGCGAAAGGAGGCCAACGAAAGTATTGCTGCTGGGAGCATTTCATTTTGGCTATCCCAACCTGGATGGGCATAAAACAGATTCTTCAAAATATATAGATGTAAAATCCCCACAACGGCAAAAAGAAATGCAGGAGCTGGCTGATGTAGTCAAGCGGTTTCAGCCCACCCGTATTTATGTAGAGTCTAATCATGAAGAGTGGGTTGATTCCTTGTATGAGGCGTATAAAAAGGGTAATTATAAATTAGGCCGAAACGAAATCTTTCAGCTAGGTTTTCGCATTGCCGGGCAACTCAAGCATTCTAAGATTTATTCAGTAGATACATGGCCATTCTCCAACGAATTTTCCCGGAAATATTCCTGGATTGATTCTTTATGGGAAAATAATTTACCTGTTGATTCGGTGCGGGATAAGTATTGGGCGGCCAAATACAGTGAATGGTACAAAGCCACTGACTCGGTGGAAACGGGCATGACAATGCTGGAGAATTTTTTACTGATGGCGGAACCCACTACGCTACAACGTATGCATGGGCATTATGTAGCTACTGGATTTAATACAGCCCGACCTGACAGTGGGGCCAATGGCCAGCAAGGCCCTGATGCACTTTCTATCTGGTGGGTAAACCGCAATCTGCGCATCTTTAATAATATTTTGCGAACGCAGCCTTCTGCTAATGATCGCATTCTAGTTTTGTTTGGAAATGGACATATGCCCTTATTGAGGCAATGTTTTTATTCATCGCCAGAGTTTGAGATGGTGGAATTAAAAAGTTTATTGAAGTAGGTATCATTAATGTGGTTTGCTTTTAAATATGTACATTTTCTCAGGCCTTTTTACACTTTTGCCAAGAGTTTAAAACATGGGTTTATTGTTTGTTTAAGATTTTAAATACATATTATTCCAGTTTTTCGCCGGCTTAACAGCCACAAGTAATAAGACAATTATTATAACATTTTTTCGTTTTTAGTATGGCGGTTACAAATAGTTAGCTCAACTTTACTAATAATTATCAGCGACTGGATATTTATGGCAATTTATGCGAGGTCTTTTGGGTTTTGGATACTCTGCTTTGTAAATTTTGAGCCATCAATGGCTCAAAACTATCAGGCCTTACATGGTTCGTCTTATGCAGGTAGCCTGGGTGCAGCCAATAATCCAGCTTCTATTGCACATATGCCTTTCAAGTGGGATATAACTCCTCTTGCCTTTCAAATAAAGCATAGCACTAATGCTTTTGTAATTAAAGATGCCTCACTGTTGTCGCCGGGTAATGGCGTGGCAGAAGGTATTCCCGGTAGTCGTAAACGTAATTTAATGGCGAACCAGGATGTTAAGATTTTTAATACCCGAATACGTTTAAGTCCACAGTCAGCAATTGCTTTTGGCGCTTCAATTCGCAGTTATATTTCAGCTTCAACATCCAGAGTAAACTGGCAGGAAGAGTTTGCCGACCTGCGTAATTTTATTGATATTAATAACGGAAATTTTCCGCTTGCCGCTTCTGTAAGAGGAAGCGGCTGGGCTGAGCTGTATGGTACTTATGCCCTTTCAATTATAAATACAGATGGGGCTATTCTTAATGCAGGGGTTACCCTAAAAGTAAACAGAGGGCTTGGTGGTGCATATGTAACTGCCGATAATCTGAATGTGATTACCGGTATTGTAAATAATAGCCCCGGATACTTTACGACAGGTGGTGACGTAGAATATGGCTACTCATCAAATTTTGATGATTTAAAGAGCAATAGTTCTTTTAGTACATCCAGAAAGCAGTTAATGCAAAGAACTTACTCTACGTTTGCTGCAAGTGTTGGTGCAGAGTTTGTAATTCCGGCAGATATTGACGGGGATGAAGGTAATGCGTACGCATATGATTTAAAAGTTGGGGTTTCGATATTAGACATAGGTTATAACACCTTTCAATACAGTACTAATAGCCGGCAGGCAATATTAAATAAAGCCAATGTTAGCGATTCAGCAATTCAGGCAGTTTTTGAAAATCTTTCTTCCGTAAACGATTTGCCGGATAGCCTGCAAATCGTAGCAGGTGCAATAAGTAGTATAGCTGGCTATTTTCAATTATTTCAGCCAATGCGGCTGGTGATTAATGCCGATAAACATCTTACAGGTAATTTTTTTATAAATGGAGAAATTTCATTACCACTTACATCAGTACTTACAATTGGGCGTAAAGATAAACTCTTTGTAAGAGATATGAATTTACTGGCACTTACACCCCGGTATGAGAAGAGGACTATTGGCTTTTATTTGCCTATGCTTTTTAATACCAATAAGCAATTTTGGATTGGCGGGGCAGTTAAAGCCGGACCTCTTTTACTCGGTATTCATAACTGGGGAAATTTATTTGGGAAACAGTCATTACAAAACGGTGGAGGGTACCTGGCATTAATTTTTAGACCTGGAAAGAAGCAGCAACAAGCAGATAGTCGTCAGAACTTACAGGCAAAAAAGCTTTCCCGACAACAACAAAAATATCTTGAATGTCCTGTGTTGTAATTTGGTAAACTCAAACAGTTTAATTTATTAAAGGCTATTACAAATAAAACAGGTTGTTTATTTAGCCACAGCAATTTTTACTTTTTTATTCTTTATTTTTTCATCCTTGATCAGCCGAAGTACTTCGCCTACTTTTATTTTTTTTATAGCTACAAAAGAGAAGAAATCTTTTACTTCAATGAGGCCAATATCTTCTTTTTTTAATTGTCCTTTATTGGAAAGAAATCCCACAATGTCGATTTTGTTTACTTTATCTTTTTTGCCCGCAGCAACAAACAAGGTTGACCATTTTGGTTTTTCCGGAAGAATACTTTCTTCAGGTAGTTCTATTTCTTCTGTTGCAGAATCAATATAGGAAGGCAATTTTTCTTCAGGAGATAAAATTAGAATAGCCGTTCCACTGGCATCCATCCGGGCAGTTCTTCCATTGCGGTGGGTAAAGGAGTCTTCTTTATCCGGTAAATGATAATGAATGATGTAGCGGATGTTGGCAATGTCAAGTCCTCTTGCTGCCAGGTCAGTTGTTACTAGTACGTTGACTGTGCCGTTTCTGAATTTATTCAATGCCGCATCTCTTTCCTGTTGTTCCAAAGCACCATGATAAAATACATTGAGAATATCTTTATCCTTTAAATAGGTACTGGTTCGTTCTACTGACTCCCGGTGATTGCAAAAAATAATAGTAGAACGATCACCTAACATGCATATCAACCGGAACAAGGTTTCTAATTTATCTTTTCCATCACTTTTTACTGTTTTAATAGTAAGACCGGTATCTTCACTGGCATCGCCTAAAAAATCCAGTTTCTCAAATTCATCCATCCCCACAAAATCAGGAATTTCTACTGCTTCGGTTGCAGATGTTAATATTCTTTTTTTAATAAACTTTAATGAACCAATGATAAAAGACATTTCCTCCTGGAAGCCGAGTTCGAGTGATTTGTCAAATTCATCCAGTATCAATGTTTCAATAGAATCAACCGTAATATTTCCTCTGCGAATATGATCGGCAAGTCGACCGGGTGTGCCTATTAATAATGCAGGAGGTTGTATTAAATTATTTTCTTCTGTTTCTCTTTTATGACCACCATAGCAGCAGGTAACTTTAAAATTGGTGCCCATGCTTTTGAAAACAGTTTCAATTTGTAAAGCCAATTCCCTTGATGGTACAATAATAATGGCCTGTGTTTTTAAAATAGCAGCATCCAGCATTTTTACTATTGGCAGCAGAAATGCAAGTGTTTTACCTGAACCTGTTGCTGACAAAAGCAGCACATTATTTTGCTGGCTGATAGCTTCAATAGAAGCCAGCTGCATTTCATTAAGTGATTTAATGTTTAGCTTGGATAAAATGCTGTCGGTAGTACTATTTTTTGTGGACATAAGTGCAAAGGTACACCGTTGTCAGGTATTTGACTGTTTAAGAATATACAAGCCGGTATGATTTTTTTTACTGCCTATAATGTGTATGTTCAAAAAAATATAGATTGCAACATGAATAAATTCCTTATTTATCTGTTATGCGTTAGCTTTTTTTCTAATTGCAAACCGGGCAACAAAATCAATAAAAAAATCGCTGTAAATAATATCCCTATGGAGATGCTGGGCAATTTCCAGGATGACTACGGTATTCGCTACACCATTTCAGATACTACATGGATTCAACAGGCTACAATAAAATATCACTTGTTGAAATATGATAGTGTGGGACAATTTTTTATAGCGAGAAATGCAGCCACCAATCCCAGTGAACCCGGATTATATACCCGTATTGATGTGATGCATTTTACAAATATGGAACCCTGGCATTGGGGATTTTGCCTGACTACTTACAATGCTAAAACTATAGATGAAGCAATTACAAAACAAGTGGCGGACAGAACGAACCCCAAAAAAGGCTGCAGCGGTTATCCTTTTTCAAGA
Source organism: Bacteroidia bacterium Ga0077558 (assembly GCA_001464625.1). Taxonomy (GTDB): domain Bacteria; phylum Bacteroidota; class Bacteroidia; order Chitinophagales; family Chitinophagaceae; genus JJ008. The sequence continues at coordinate 28,973 of LNFJ01000016.1, forward strand.
ATGAAAAAGGGATAAGAAATTAAGGTTAGCTTATTTCTTATCCCTTTAATTTTACTATGACTTACTTTCGGGAGATAATACTTCTCAGCTTGTCAACACTTTCCATTTTTTCATACTTAATAGGAATCTCTTTCGAAAAACCTGTTTTTGTTAACCGGGCTACACCGTCAATACGAATCATCACCTCTTTTTTCTTGTAGATTTCGTTTTGATTTTTTAAAGCACCGATATTATCTATTTTCAAAATAGCCGGAATGGTGAACTCAGCTCTTTTTTTAACTGATACTTTGTCTTCCAGTTCAAACCGGCCTAAATATTTATCATCCACATACACATCTCCACGGGCAGATGAAAGGGTTACATTGAAACTATTGGGATTGTAATAGATCAAATCAGCCCCGGCTTTTGATTCCAGCAGTCCAACATCAATGAGGCGCACATTTTCAACTTCCCGGAATTCGGGTTCCTGTACATCTTTATAAGCTTTGCAGGAGGCCAGTGCAAAAACGGCAATTGTAAGTGTAGAAATTAGAGCTTTCATATAAATGATTTTAGTTAGTAAATGATAAGACATATATCCCCTTTAACTATCAGGCCAGTTTGTGTTAAAGTAGTCAAAAGAAATAGTTGTGGTTGCTAACTTTTTTTGACCTCGTATCCCCCCGTTTAATACAATTCCCTGTATAAATACTATTTTTAAAGCATCCATTTTTATTAACTTCGCCCATCTTCAACCATGGCCGAACATTCACATCAACTGGCTGCAATACTTTTTGCCGATATCGTCGGCTATACTGCTATGATGCAGGATAATGAAGAAGTAGCCGTCGAAAAAATCAATCGCTTCCGGGAAGTAGTGGAGTTAATCGCCGAAGAATTGAATGGTAAGATCATCCAGTATTACGGCGATGGTTCTTTGCTATTGTTCAACAGTTCTACTGATGCGGCGGAGTTTGCCAAATTATTGCAGGAGGATTTACAGAACGAACCCCGAATACCGGTTCGCATAGGTATTCACATGGGTGATGTATTAGTACACAGCGGTAATATTTTTGGTGATGTGGTTAATATTGCCTCCCGCATACAATCGCTGGCTCCGGCAGGCGGAATTTATATATCCGAAGTGGTATACCGCAATATTGCCAATAAAAAAGAACTGGAATCTGTTTTTGTAAAAGAAGAGAAATTAAAAAATGTAAAAGCACCGGTTCGCATTTATGAAATACTAACGGAAGGTACGGAGCCTTTTCATCAACCAACAGTTGGCAATGCAGAAGCAATAATACCATCAACTAATGCTAATAGTATTGCCGTATTGCCCTTTAGTAATCTTAGCAGCGATCAGCAACAAGATTATTTTAGTGATGGACTTACAGAGGATATCATCACACAACTTTCCAAGATAAGAGCTTATAAAGTCATTTCCCGTACATCCGTAATGCAGTACAAGAATTCACCCAAACCAGTAAAGGAAATTGGGAAAGAACTTGGCGTTGGGTTGATTTTGGAGGGGAGTGTTCAACGCAGTACTGACCAGGTTCGGATTACTGCACAGTTAATTAATGCGATAACAGATGAACATGTATGGGCTGATTCCTACGACAGGCCATTGAACGATATTTTTTCAATACAACGGGAAGTAGCATTGGCAATTGCGGCGGTATTGAATACGGCGTTGTCGAAAAAAGAAACCCGTGAGCTGGATTATATTCCAACCAGTGATTTGCAGGCGTATGACTCTTATTTGCGGGGCAAATTATTAACAGAGAAAAGAAACAAAGCAGATATTATTTTAGCAAGAGAGCATTTTCAGCAGGCAGTTAGCAGGGATAAGTCTTTTGCCGCTGCGTATTCAGGATTGGCAGATACCTATTTGCTTTCCTCCTTCCGTGGATACGAGGATCCGGTAATGATGCTTTGGCAGGCAAAAAAATATATTGATATAGCTACTGCATTGGATCCTTTTTCTGGTGAAACACAAGCATCACTTGGGTATTGGTATTTTCAAACCTTCGACTGGCATGCAGCAGAAATTACATACCGGAGAGCCATTAGTTTGAACGCTAATCAATCCAATGTGTATTTGTGGCTGGCTATTTTATTACAAGCAAAGGGGGAATATGAGGCTGCATTGGGAGTGTATGAACAGGGTATTGAAATAAACCCGATGTGGGATTTTTTGCTGAAAAATAAAGTGATGGTGCTTGCCAATATGAATAACAGGGAGGGGGCATTGGAAATGCAAAAAAATCTTCTAGCTAAATCCTCGCATGATCCGGTATTACAAAAAAAGAGATATAGCGAACTGGCCCGTTTGCATTGGATGTTTGGCAATAAATCGGAAGCAATATTGGCGGCTAAATCATCGCATGACCAGGGGTTGGTAAAATATGTTATGGAAGATGATCATTCTATCATGCAGAAAAGGGTAGATGATCATTTTAATAGTCTAAGAAGCCGCAGTGAATATATTTCTCAGTTATGGATGGGGCTAGAATATGCCCATGCAGGCGCAAGGGAAAAAGCACTGGAATGTTTTAATAATGCCATAGCATTGAAGGAAGCCGCAATTTCTTTATTGTTAATACCTGATTTTGAATTTTTGAATATCAAGTACCTCAACATGGCATTGATCACCCGTAAGGTGAAACAATTGATCAATTTTTAATTGCCTTTATCAGACATCAACTTCATTAAACGATAGAACAATTCTGCTGATAGTAGATGTAACTTTCCGGTATTTTACTTTGGCTCTGTCCAGCATTAATTTTGAGGCTCTAAAAACATCATTGCCCGCATACTTATCAGACAGGTATATGACTTCTGTAATGCCAGCTTGAATAATTGCTTTTGCACATTCGTTGCACGGAAACAACGCCGTATAAATTTTACAACCCCGCAGATCCATACCAATATTATTGAGAATCGCATTTAATTCTGCGTGACAGATATAGGGGTACTTGGTATCTAAAAACTCACCTTCTTTTTCCCAGGGAAATTCATCATCATCACAGCCAATGGGCAGGCCATTATATCCTGCACCCACAATTTTATTCTTATCGTTTACAATACAGGCACCCACTTGTGTGCTGGGGTCTTTGCTTCGTTTAGCAGATAGCAACGCAACACCCATAAAATATTCATCCCAGGAAATATAATCTTGTCGCTTTTTCACAACTCAAAATTTATTAAGGATATAGCAAATACTTTTTCATCATTACTTTATATTGACTCAATCCCGGCTCCCAACTGGCCCGTATTTCTTCTTCAGATACTCCATCAATGATTTGTTGGCGTATCAAACCATTCCCAACTCTAAATTCAAAGGTTCCCATTTCTTTACTGAGCTTATGATCAAAAAACTGTTCCTTATTAGGGGAGGCTTTATATAATTCCATTAACCATTGCAGATTGATCTTTTTGCTCTTTATTAATAGGTTCACATCATAATTGCGGAGATCAAGCCCATAACAAACCTGGTCCATAAATAAGGGAGTTTCAGACATGCCCTTAATACCGGTAGGAGTGAAGGAGAAATCGTATTTACCTTTGAGGTAAGGACTACCTAATACCACAAATGGTGAATAAGTGCCACGGCCATGATTAACATAAACTCCTTCGTACATACAGGTAGAAGGATAGAGCATGATAGCTTGCTGGGTATTCAAATTTGGTGATGGCTTTACCGGAAGTGTGTAAAGCATTTCATGATTGTAGTTGGAAACAGTAATTATTTTGAGCGGACATTTTACTTTATCTTTTAACCAACCTTCGCCATTGGCCATTTGTGCAAATTCGGCCACTGTTAATCCATGCGACATTGGTATCGGAAACATTCCAATACCAGATTTATATTTCATATCTAGAATAGGGCCATCAATAAGGTAGGCATTCGGATTTGGCCTGTCAAGAATCAGCATTTCTTTTCCATTCTCATAACAGGCTTCCATTAATCTTGATAGTGCATTGATGTTGGTATAAAAACGGCAGCCTACATCCTGCAGATCATAAACCATTACATCCACATCGGACATGTCTTCTTTACTGGGCTTATTCTTTTTTCCATATAACGAAATGATAGGAATGCCTGTTGCCTGGTCAAATTCATCTACTACTTTTACCCCGGCACTTGCATTACCTCTGAAGCCATGCTCCGGCCCAAACACTTTTACGATATTTATCCCAAGGGTCTTTAAGCTATCTACTAAATGTGTGTTGCCAATAATAGTAGTTTGGTTGGCCATGATGGCCACTCTTTTACCTTTCAGATAAGGGAGGTATTTTTCTGTTTGGTCGGCACCGGTTTTTAATTGGCTATTGTTATCAGGGATATGGGCAGATGGTTTTTTTGAGCTGCTGCAGAAGCTTAATACCGCAGCAAGAAAGAGAAGAGAAAAAAACTTCATGTTTATTTTATTAGGCAATAAATATAAGTAATTAACAGTCATTAGCTCATCTTCTCGTTTACTGGCAAAGTCTTTGAATAATGTTTTACTGGGGAGATTATATCCGCCTTATTATTAATATTAAAAAAAATTATGTTTATGAAATCAATAACCAGAATTGTAAAGCACACTTTTTTGCTGGCTACTTTGTTTATCAGTACCATAGCTGTAGCACAAACTTCAAGAAAAGATAAAAGGCTAGCAGAAGATTGTGTGGAAGCCAAAGCAGATTTTATTACCACTGACGGACTCATGAAAAATTTATTTGAAAATGCTTATGGCTATGTCATTTTCCCCAATGTGGGGAAGGGAGGCATCGGTATAGGTGGTGCGGCAGGTAATGGAATAGTTTACGAAGGTGGAACTGTAATTGGTAAAGCTAAACTTACACAAGTAAGTATTGGATTCCAGTTTGGAGGTCAGGCTTACAGGGAGGTAATCTTTTTTGAATCAAAAGCTGACCTCGACCGATTTAAAGAAAATAAAATTGAATTCTCTGCACAGGCATCGGCAGTAGCTGTTACTGCGGGAGCTTCTGCCAACGTTAAGTATAAAGAAGGTGTAATGATTTTTACACAGCAAAAAGGAGGCTTGATGTATGAGGCAAGTATAGGTGGACAGAAATTTAATTATAGCTCATTTTAAATCTCCCGTAAAAACTTAGTAGAAATGTATTGCTGACTTAATCAATAAGTGGGCAGTACATTTTTAATCTTCATCTGTCCATTGTACTCTTACTTTTCTCCTCATTAATTCTTTAAGGGGTTTGCCATCTTTATCGTATTCTTTTACTGCAACAAAATAGAGGTATAACGGGGCATCCATATTTCGCATCTTCAGCACCTTATTGGTGGGAACATCATAAAATTGCTTAATAACCTTGGTGCAAACATTTCCTCTTTCAGCCATTCCAACAGCATGTTTATTGAAAGAATGCCACTCTGCAGAATCTTTATAAAACCAGTACGACCAGCCCGTTTCACTGAGGTTAAGTTCTTTGTTGGTATTATTTTTATCCCCATCCCGAAGCTCTAAAAGATTAAGATATTCAAAGTCTCGTATAGGACTTGTTTCTGTAAAACGATATACGGAATCCCTGATACTGGCAAAAACATATACACCTTCCACATTATTTAGCAGTATCTGGAATTTAAAGCCACTTCTTTTTAGCAGCAAGTTTGTTTCAAAATTATCAAGCCGACTCGATTCATCGTCTTGCACTACTCTTATAATAACATCTTGATCCTGTGCCTGTGCAAGTGCAGGTAATAAAAATGACAGGAAAACAATTTTTTTTAAAATGTTGGACATTATGGGGTAGTTTTTATTGTGGGTTGCTTTCGCTCTGCCATTCTTCCTTTTACAAATCTAAACTTTATTAGGAAGAAATTAGAAACAGGTGTTTTAAGCAGTCAATAAGTGCTTAAAAAACAAAACCGCCCAATAAGGACGGTTTTATCAGTAGAAAGTTGCGGTAGCTTAAATTTTAATATAGCGGAGGTTAGTGTTTTCGCCTGTTATTTTATTAGTAAGGCTGATAACATATAAACCCGGTTTAAGAGTTGGTAATTGAGCCGAGTTGCTGGTTAGGTTCGATACATATAATGACATACCCGCTGCATTGCGAACAGTTATCGTTGTATTTTTAAAGTCAGTTATACCTTTGAAGTTTACAGTATTCCCGGTGTTGGGAACAGGGTAAATGTCCACTATGGCACTTCCTGTATATTTCGCAGTTCTTGTCATTGAATATTCAAATGTTCCGTCAATATCAATTTGTTTTAATCGGTAATAAGCAGTCCCTTTTAAAGGGTTATCATCAGTGACTTCATAATTTAATAACACAGATGAGTTACCGCCAGCTTTAATTGTTTTTATTGCCGACCAGCTATTTCCATCCGCAGACCTTTCAACAATAAAATTATCACTGTTAATTTCTGAAGAAGTTGACCAGGTAAGTCTCACTTTTTCTTTTAAAGATTCAGCATCAAAGCTTACTAACTTAACTGGTAAAGGGCTATTGCTTACGCCATAAGTAACAATGCGGGAGTTAATACCAGGCCCATGAATTTCAATATTAATAATATTACAATTAAGCAAAGCAAGAGTAGCTGTACTACAATCGCTAACTCCTCTCCAAACATTTGATCGGCTAGTCACAGTGCCAGCAGACTGGTTATTTGGAAGGTCGAAGAAGTGTGAAGAAGAACCACAACCTAATGTACCCTGTAAGGTGTACAAGGACGAAGGAATATTGGTGCCGCTAAAAGTAACAGAATAGTCAAACCTAACATTGTAATTAAATCCATTAACACAAGTGTTGCTTGTTGGAACTATTGCTTTTGGAATAACAACGATATTAACTGAATAGCCAGTAGTGGAAACAACAGTAATTTGGGAAAAAACGGAAGTGTTACTTAAAAATGCGAACACTAAAATACATGCAAATAAGGGTAGAGTTTTTTTCATTGGGTTGAATTGAAGTGCAAAGGTGTACGGAAAATACGGTAAAAACAATAGTAAAAATACTTATGACTCAATGTTTCTTTTATGCTCTTAATATATTAAAAAAGAAGCTATTGGAATGATGATTCGTAAATAAACGAATATGGAATTTTTATAAACTAAGGGTATTTCACTAGACTTTCTGTACTAATGTTATAGTATCATTACAAGCCCAAAAAGAAAAAGTCTCATTTTTTTCTTTAAGAAATACGTACCACCCGGCAGGTAATGTTTCTAGTTTAATTTACCCGGCAAAATTCTTTTTATCTTTTTGTTAGAGCAACTTCTTTCTACATTTATCTTTAAAACTTTTGACATGAAAACCTTAGTTCTTGCATTCATTATCACTCTTACATCAGCAGTTGCCTCAGCGCAAGCTGATACTACTAAAATTGAACAATATTGTACGGTAGTAGCCACACCCAGACTACTCAGTTCCCGGGTTACTATTGATATCGATTATGGCGAAAGAAGAAGTATTTGGAAAGATAACCGTGTAAAAGATGAAGAAGGGAGGGCAAAGAAGTTTAATTCTATCATCGATGCTTTAAATTTTATGGGCAATAATGGTTGGTCTTTGGTAAATGCATTTCCCGTTACAACCGGTAATAATACTTTTGTGTACCACTATGTATTCAGAAAATTCTTTTTAAAATCAGAGGCAGTTGATACAGATAATTAATCCTACCCGTAGCCGCTATTTTAAATTTTATAGTTTACCGTTTCCCATTTACATTTGCACCCTCCCGAAGCAGTTTGGGACTACCAGGATGCCCGGGTGGCGGAATTGGTAGACGCAGCAGACTCAAAATCTGCCGTTCGCAAGGATGTGAAGGTTCGATTCCTTTCCCGGGCACTAAAAAAGACAACTTAATTGAGTTGTCTTTTTTTATGTGGTATAACAATCAATTAGTGCTTACCCTGCATTTGGACAATTTCCCGAATGGGTTTATCTTCCTATGAAGCAATAGAAAAGCAACTTCAATTAAAAATTTTTCAAAAAATGTTGATGCACCAAACAATGAGATGGTTCGGGCCGAATGACCCGGTAAGTTTATCAGATATACGACAAGCAGGCTGCGAAGGGGTGGTAACGGCATTGCATCATATTCCTGTTGGCGAAATATGGACAGTCGAGGAGATCAACAAACGAAAAAATGTAATTGAAGAAGCGGGGATGACATGGACAGTGATAGAAAGTTTGCCGGTAAGCGAAGACATAAAAAAGCAATTGGGCAATTACCAGGTTCATATTGGAAACTATAAAGAGAGTTTGCGAAACGTTGCCGCCTGCGGTTTAAAAGTGGTGACCTACAATTTTATGCCGATACTGGATTGGATGCGGACAGATGTATCGTACACCATGCCGGATGGAAGCAAAGCTTTGTATTTTGAACGTTCTGCTTTTATTGCATTCGACCTATTTATATTAAAAAGACCTGGTGCCGAAAATGATTATACAGAAGAAGAAATAAGAAAAGCAAAATTTCGGTTTGATAGAATGACAGACGACGAGGAAGAAAACTTGTATAGAAATGCTTTACTTGGATTGCCTGGAAGTGAAGAACGATTTACCGAAGCACAAATATTGGCGGCTTTAAAAACGTATGAAGGGATTGATGCAGCTAAACTAAAGCAGCATTTGTTTTATTTTTTGCAGCAAGTCGTGCCGGTAGCAGAAGAGTGTGGGTTAAAAATGGCTATCCACCCGGACGATCCGCCTTATGGTATATTGGGCTTACCCAGAATTGTAAGTACAGAACAGGATGCTGCAGATCTATTAAATGCCGTTCCCTCTTCGGCCAATGGATTATGTTTCTGCACCGGTTCTTATGGAGCCAGGGCAGATAATGATATCATAAAAATGTTGCAACGATTTGGCGATCATGTTCACTTTCTTCACCTGCGCAATACAAAAAGAGATGCGGAAGGAAATTTTTATGAAGCCGATCATTTAGCTGGTGATACAGATATGTATGAAGTGATAAAAGAAATAGTATTGATACAAAGAAGACGAAATATTTCTATTCCTATGCGACCCGATCATGGTCACCAGATGCTGGATGATCTAAAAAAGAAAACCTATCCCGGATACTCGGCTATAGGAAGATTGAGGGGACTTGCAGAATTAAGAGGCGTAGAGTATGCGCTGAATAAAAGTTTATCATAGCGTTTGATGCACTGATAAGTTCATCCCCAAGGAAATAATTTATTTTAATTCTCGCATAAGTCTGTCCAGGTATTTCTTTTTGTAATAGTATTCTTTTACTTGCAACAACTCTTTTTCGTAACTAACACCGTCTTTATAATTCTCAATAACTTCTTTAACAGGAGCATATATTTCGTTTTCAAGATTGGTGATCGAAAATTTAATTTCCTCCAACTGGCCTGGCTCATCCGAGTCCATTAATAGTTCATTTATTTCCATTACTTCCATCAAAAAAGAAGGAGGGAGGTCGTATTTTTCTTCTTCTTCCAACAAGCCCTTTTGCTGCAATACATATTTAATAGTGGCATCGGTGCTTTGAAATGTTTTCCAGGCTTTATTCAATAAAGCAGCTTTCTCTAATGCCTCGGCCTGTACTTCGTCAGATTCGTTGGCAAAATAGTCCGGGTGAAATTGCTTGCTTAATGCAAAAAATTTTTTTGACAGGGTAGCTGTGTCCACTTTTAATTGCAAGGGTATTTCAAACAATTCAAAATAATTCATGTAAGCTTTTTACCGAACAAAGCTACGGATTAAGAAGGGAGGCGATATGGATATGTATCTTTTCTAATTCAGTTTGTTTTCAATAGATTTTAACGGCAACTTTGCCAGATTGGTTATTGCCAATGCAAAATTTTTAATTCAGTATAGCTAACGATAAATGCTTGCATGATGAAAATTGGATTAATAAGAGAAGGCAAAACTCCTGCGGATAACAGGGTAGCTTTGACTCCTTCGCAATGCAAATGGATCGAAAAGAATGCTCCGCAAATTCAAGTGGTGGTTCAAACTTCTGAAAGCCGTTGTTTTTCAGATAAGGAATACTTGTCAGCCGGGGCTGAGGTTAAAGAAGATCTTTCAGATTGCGATATATTATTTGGTATAAAAGAAGTACCGGTTGACCAGCTTATTCCAAACAAAACCTATCTATTTTTCTCCCATACCAAAAAGAAACAACCACATAATCAGAAATTGTTGCGGGCCATTCTCGATAAGAATATTACACTTATTGATTATGAGTGCCTGGAGCATGAAGATGGCCAACGCATTATCGGGTTTGGTTTTTTTGCCGGCATTGTAGGGGCACATAATGGCATGATGGCCTATGGGGACAGAACCGGATTGTTTAAATTAGACAGAGTTTATAAGCAACGCAGTTTCAGAGATTTGATTCATAATTATTTTGGACTAAGGTTGCCCAATGTAAAGATCGCTGTTACCGGATCTGGTAGAGTGGCGCATGGTATTTTAGAGATCATGAACCTTATGGGCATACATGAAGTTGAACCGGATGATTACCTTATTCGTCGTTTTTCGTACCCGGTTTACACACAATTGAAAGGAGCCGAATTGTATCGCCACAAAGAAACCGGCCACTATTCCCGCATGGAATTTCATGAGCATCCCGAAAAATATGAATGCAAGTTTTTGCCCTACGCTGCTCAAACGGATATATTATTGAACGGTGTTTATTGGGATAAGAATGTTCCCCGGCTTTTTGAAAAGCCAGATGTAAAGGCGGATAATTTTATCATACAAACCATTGCCGATATAACCGATGATGCAGATGGTTCGGTGCCTATTAATGTTGGTGACCAAACTATTGAAGACCCGGTTTATGGGATTGATAAAGCTACTCTAGAAAAGACGGCTGCTTATTTACCCAACTCAATTGATATAATGGCGGTTGGAAATTTACCGAACGAGTTGCCGAGAGATGCAAGTCGCTATTTTGGTGAACAATTGATAAAGCATGTGTTAGAAGACTTACTTGGAAAAGGTTCTGAAGTAATAAATCGGGCTACAATGGCAAAGGAGGGACGGTTGACAAATGAGTTTGAATATTTGAAGGAATACGCTGAAGGCAAGTTGTAAAATAAACACAGAGCTTAGGAGATTAAGAGTTGCACAGAGGGTTACAAGTACAGGTAGTAGTCTTTCAGTAATTCTGTAAATGTCGTAGTGTATTTATCGCCTTCGTCCTTAATTGATATCTCATCAATTATTGTTTCGGCCAGGGCATCATTTTGCAACCTTCCCATCAGCATCATTCTAAAATAGCCATGGTTTACCGACTGTTTTAATAAAGTTATTTGCTGAATAGCCAGTTCATGTTCTGTAAACAATTTTCGGATTTCTTCATTCCTTTTAAATGGGAGTAAAAGAAAAAAGACACCATCATCGGCTAGGTTGTTTTTGATTATGCTGAGTAGTTGCGGAAGCAATAAACCATCATCATGATGGGCAATATTTTTAGTTGAATCAGCTCCTTTTAATTCCATTTCATAAAAAGGCGGATTGCTGACAATCAAATCATAACGAACGATATTTAAAAATTCAATAGCATCGGCATGATGGATAGTTATCCGTTCCTTCCATGGCGATGCCGCTACATTTTCCTTTGCTTGCAAAACGGCCTTTTCATCAATCTCCAGGGCATCAATATGGAAGCTATTTTGCTGCGCCAGCATCAACGACAACAAGCCTGTACCTGCTCCAATATCAAGACAATTATCAACCCCCGCCTCAAGACTCCCGACTCTTTTTGCCACCCAGGCTCCAAACAGGCAACTATCCGTCGTCACTTTCATAGCACATTGATCCTGGTGAATGGTGAACTGTTTGAACTGAAAATGAGAATTGGCCATCGCCGGTTTTTATTTAAAAAAATTGAATTTATGAATCGGAATGAAATCTTGCTGCGAGAAGCGAAAAACTTGAAGCCTCTTTACCATTCTGCCCTTGCAGTAGAACCGACAGATAAATCAGCAAATTGCCCGGCCAGGAATTTATAATACCCGGTAATAGCGATCATGCCTGCATTGTCCGTACAATATTGAAAGGCCGGAATAAAGGTTTGCCAGCCATATTTCTTTCCGGCTTCTTCGAATGCTTTTCGCAAGCCACTGTTGGCGGAAACACCACCAGCCAAACAAATATTTGTGATGCCGGTTAGTATTGATGCTTTTTTTAATTTATTGATCAGGATGGTAACGATCCGGTATTGAATGGATGCACAGATGTCGGCCAGGTTATTGGCAATAAATTCTTTTTTCTCTTCTTCGGTAGCCGTAAATTCTTCTTTAAACAAATTGCTTTTGCCGGCATTTTGTAAAAAATATAGTATAGAAGTTTTTAATCCGCTGAAGCTAAAATTGAGTTCGGGTATTTGTGGCTCCGGAAATTTGAATCTGGTGGGGTCCCCATCTTTTGCATACTTATCGATTAGCGGTCCACCGGGGTAGGGAAGTCCCAACAGCTTTGCCGATTTATCGAATGCTTCGCCTGCCGCATCGTCAATGGTTTCACCGATTACTTTCATGTTGGTTGGCGATTCGCATACTACAATTTGAGTGTGCCCGCCACTTACGGTCAAACATAGAAAAGGAAAAGATGGTTTTGGATCTGCAATTAAGTTGGCCAACACATGCGCCTGCATATGATGTACCGCCATCAGGGGTTTGTTTAATGATAAGGCCAGTGATTTTGCAAATTGCCCACCTACAAGCAACGAGCCAATTAAACCCGGAGCTTGAGTAAAAGCAATAGCATCGATATCTTTCAGTTCACAATTTGCTTCTTTAATAGCCGCATCAATTACCGGAACTATGTTTTGCATATGTGCCCTCGATGCTAGCTCAGGAACAACACCGCCATATTTTTCATGCACCGTTTGATTAGCTATATAGTTGGAAAGGATTTTTCCATCTACACAAATAGAAGCCGATGTTTCATCGCAAGAAGACTCTATGGCTAAAATGGTAACTGACATTTAATCGGTATATATTTTCGATGAATAATTTGTTCCGCAAAAATATTCAATATTCAATTTTCAATTACTGTGTTTAATTTATTTACTTCTGATAGCGGCTACCGGGTCCATTCTTGCAGCTTGCCGTGCAGGAATAAAACCTGCCACTACTCCAACCACGATGCAAATGACAATTGCTAACACCATGTTGGTAGTAGAAATATATACAGGAAAATCTAATGCTCCCGTTAGTAATTGTGTGAGAAGAAAAACTAATAATAACCCGATCAGCCCGCCAATGATGCAGAGGAATGCAGATTCTAATAAAAACTCGGCGAGTATAACACGGCTCTTTGCACCAACTGCTTTTTTTAGTCCAATTTGCCCTGTCCGTTCTCGTACCGTGACAAACATAATATTGGCTACACCAAACATCCCTACTATCAATGATAAAGCTGCAATAGCCCAGCCACCAATATTTAAACTAACAAATGCAGAACTGATAGCATTGCTGAAATCATTGATATCATTGAGTGCAAAATCTTCTTCTTTAACCGGGGTTAATTTATGAATGGCCCGCATAGTTCCGGTTAATTCATCTTTCAAGGCCTTACTGGTTATATTGTCATGTCCCTGCACCATTATTATCGGGTCTGCTCTTCTTTCATTCATCACCGAACGGGCAAAGCGATAAGGAAGAATTATACTTTGATCAAAATCCCATCCACCAATCATTTGTCGTCCTTGCTTTTTTATTACCCCGGCAATCAATACTTTTTTACCCCTCAGGGTAACCTGTTTATCAATGGCAAGTGATGCTTGTCCAAATAATTTTTCTGCTACATCATTACCAATAACTGTGATACTATTCCCGTTATCAAACTCGGCAGCTGATAAGTAACGACCGTACACTATTTCCAGGGGTTGAATAAAAGAGAAATCTTCGCTGATACCATACATATTCACTTTTGATAAAATACTTCCGTTGTACTCTACCTGGTCGTTTACCCGAATACGGAAGGCCGCATATTTGGCACTGGCAGTTCTTTCTTTTATATGTTTTACTTCTTCATACTTTGGTAACGGCCTGTTGGTATATTTCCACCAGGGATATTCAGATCCGGAGCCAGCGGTGTAATCCCATTTATCTATATAAATGGTATTAGTGCCCAGCGATTGCACTTCGTTTTGAATGTTTCTTTCAAGACTACCCACTACGGCCAGCACACCAATTATGCAGAAGATACCTATCGTAATACCAAACAGCGAAAGGAAAGTGCGGAGTTTATTCTTCCACAATTCCTGCAAAGCCATTTTAAAGCTGCTAGTTATTATTTCTATGGAACGGCGGAGCATCTGCAAATGTACTTGTATTAAAGAGAAAGAAAATGAGCGGCCTATTGGGAAGGTTTTCTAATTAATTTATCTTTCGGGTTCATTCTATTACTATGGAGCAAACATTACCGGTTATTTTCAGCGATACTAAATCGAGTAATTTTTTCAGGAAGCGTCATACCAATACCATTTCTTTTGCTGTTGGTATTCTACTTTTCCTATTGCCGTTTGCTGAAGTTAAATGTGGTTCAATAACATTGGTAGGTAATACAGGAATAGGCCTGGTAATGGGAACACCCTGGAAAACAGCCATGGGACTAGGTGATAACGAATACTTCAATAAATTAAAGGGTCCATCAGAAAAAACGACCAGGGAAATGCTGACTGCTGGCCCAAATGTTTTTGCCATATTAGCCTTGGTGTTTGCAGCGGCGGGAGTGGCCGTTTGTTTTTCTAATCACCGAACAAGATCTATGGCCGGCATGTCAACAGGAATACTTGCTGCATTGATGTTGATTGCATTGCTGATTCAATATAAACTGGCTATGAATTCTGCATTAAGCAGCAGTGAGGATACAAAAGATATTGATATGAGCATGATGGTGAAGTTAAAATTCACCACCTGGTATTATTTGTCGCTGGCATCATTTGCAGCGGCTGCATTTTTTAGCTACCGGCATAGCCGTATTGAATTAGAAGATGCAATGGAGAAAGCGGTTGATTTTGAATTTCAGGAACAAAAAGTATAAAATCAACTTTGCAATCCAATACTTGTGGGTAAATCATCCAAACTCTTTAGATTATTTTGTTGCACATATTCATGCAATCCATCCGCACCTTTCTTTTCAGCCCATTCAAAATGAATATCCCGTTCGCCAACATACTCATACAAAGGCACACCAAATCCACAGGAAGTTTGAACTAGATCAATATCCGCAATGATGAGTTGCCTGGTACTGGGATAGATTGTAAAATGCGGAGCATATTGTTCCCAATCGGGAGTACCGGGTAATACTGTAATACCTTTTCCATACAAACGGAGAATATTCGGAGCTCCTTCAAAAGAGCAGAACATAATAGTGATGCGACCGTTTCCCAATGTATGTGCCGATGTTTCATTTCCACTGCTTATCAAATCCATGTAGCCGACTTTGTTTTCGCTCAACACTTTAAAACAATCCAGTCCTTTTGGTGAAAGATTTACCCGGCCATCAGCACTCAATGGTGCAGTACTTACAAAAAAGATATGTTGCTTTTCTATGAATTCCTTATGTGCTGGTTTAATAGCATCGTGCAGTTGTCCCATCTTGAATAATTTGAAAAGGAAGGTAATAAGGAAAATAATAATATTCTGGCTGCAGTTAACAAAGGTTCCGGCTCATGTTAGCTGAAGGCAGATGCTTAGTTTTCATATCTACTTTTAATAACAGTAGAAATCATTTTGAACTGTTCATTTGCATGGAAATGGTGCAAGGAGTGGGCAGGGATTATTATACCAGCCCCAAGCTTAAGTGTATTTACTTTTTCGTCAATGGTAATTTGTGCTGCTCCATGTATAATTTGAATATAAGTGTCGAAAGGGCTGGTTTTTTCTGCAAGTTCTTCTCCCTGGTAAAAAGACATAGCAGTAATATTACCAGTTGATTTTTTTATAATGGTTTTGCTGACAACTGCATGAGGAATGTATTCAATTATCTCAACGATAATATGAGCTTCTGATTTCTTTAACTCGGTGTTTTGGGTACTTTCATTATTATCGCTTGATTTGGTTTTTTCTATCATAATGTTATTTTGATGTATAGGTAAGATAAGTCTTTAATTAGTTTAATACTGTTTTAGTTTTAGACCCCGCTAAGTATGAGTCAATAAATTAAAAAGAGGAAAAATCAAGGAAAACAACTTATTGCTACCTGTTATAGGGAGGTAGGGAGGAAATATTTTTAAGCAGTACAACCATTAGCTACATTTAAGCCATATATCATCTTTCTAACGCTGTTACAACCATTAGTACTTCTGTATGGTGATGACCGGTGTGTGCCGAAAAGAAAGTTCCTGTTAGCAGTACTGTGCTTCCGGCATATTTAGCCATATCAACTGCATCTTTATTATACAGCAATTGGATTTTTGAAATCTTATATTTTGATTCATTTGAATCGTCTTTTGTAATAACATCGATGGGTTTATCAAGCACCAGTAAATACTGTTCTTCTTTTTTATCTGTTTCAGGTTTTTCGCCAAAACCGGGAGGGCCGTAAAATACTTCTGAAGTAATCTTTCCGCTTATTGTTGATACGGAAGGTTCATAGGAGTATTCTGCCTGGTTACTGTAGGTTCGGGTGGTATCCTTTTCAGCAGTTTGCTGATTGGAGGCAGTATCATCTTTTGATGTAGTACTGGTATTATCAGTGGTTGAACTGTTATTGCAACTGATGCAGATACCAATAGCAGTTGTAATGCATAGTTTTACAAATACGCTTTTCATTTTGTTGTTTTTAGTGCTGTAAAATAAACAAAAGTATAGGGTATTTATATTTTCAGTCGTACTGGAGTCGCAGGGATATTAATTTTGGTTACATCGAAAATAAATTTACAACAGTTAAAGTTGATAGTTTATACTCCAAGCTATGTATCGGTGGACTGTTTATCCGGTTTGGCATTAAACAGTTTTTTTCGGCGGCAAATCAAAAGCAACTGCTTCATGTTCGAAATGGCCATTGTGTGAGCCATCGCAAAATGGTTTATTTTTCGACAAGCCACAGCGGCAAAAAGAAACAATTTCTCTACCTTGTAAATTATAAACGCCACCGTTTCTATCAACTACTTCAAAATCGCCTTCTACTTTTAATGAGCCGTTATTATTAACGGTGATCTTTGTTTTTGACATATTACTTTTATTTAAAAGTACTTAACTAAAAGCAGATTATCTGAAATTAAAATTATCTGATATAAAGTTTTTATTGCAGTACATAATTATAATAGCATATTTACTAGTGCTGACAATAATTTGCAATAAATATTTGTGAACTTATTCTATAAAAATGTGTCGCTATTTTCTTTTAATCCCATTTGCGACTAATACTTTTTCAAGCGAAGCAATTCCACCCGAAAAAGGATTTCCTTTTGCAAGGCTTAAGGTGCCACCATTCCAGCAAAGCAACAACTCCGGTGAGCTGGAAGTGATTTGCATTTTGCGGGTAATGTAAGCCTTGTTAATGGGAGCCAGCATTTTTAACTGACTGTCGAGTAGCATATTATTTTCTATATCTACAATACAGATTGAATGTAATAGTTGTAGCGGACGGGCAGCTTGTTTTTTGTGCTGTTTCCATACTAACAAAAAAATAAAGAAAAAAATTATACCAATGCCCATAAGAATGTAGCCTAATTTTTCCGAGTCGGGTAGTTGGTCTTTAAAGACCGTTAATTGTAATACACCATTGGCCAATAAAATAATAGCAAGCAACGCTAATACAAAAAGAAAAGTACTGGTTCCTGTAGAAGAGCTTTTGCTGATATGTAATTTGTTACCGGCTTTATAAATAACGATACCGGATGATTCTACTAATTTTTCCATATGTGATAATTTGTTATTTATCTTGCTTTTTCAGAATTGAGGATTTCGCAACAGTCTATTCGCTGCGCAAGATCTTTTCCATTTTTTTTCCCTTCGCCAATTCATCTACCAATTTATCATGGTTACGAACTTGCTTTGTCAGCTTGTTTTCAATTTCTTCTATTCGGTAGCCACATATCATTCCGGTAATGAGATGTGCATTTGGATGTATAGTAGCCTGCTTAAAGAATATATCAAAAGTTACTTTTTCTTTTATAAGTTCTTGCAGCTTTTTATTATTGAAGCAAGTTAACCACTCAATAACTGTATGCAATTCTTCTTTTGTTCTGTCTTTCTTCTTCACTTTAGTTACATAGTGAGGGTATACCGATGAGAATGTCATTTTGGCCATACGTTCGTTGTGCGTATCAGAAGTATTCATATACTTATTTTAGCTTTAAACTTACCTATTATTTCTATTGCAAATTCACTTTGCATCGGTGAAATTTTAACTGCCTGTAATATGGAAATTGTTCAATGGCTCAAAGTTCAGTAATAAAAATACTGTAGTATATAACAATTACAAATGAAACTTCAAATGAAAAGGACCATACTACGTGGAAACGCAGTATAGCCCTTTCTTTCGAAATCGAACTTGGAACATGAAAAAAATTATAACCGCTTTTAAATTATCTTAAATACAATTCAAGTTCTACTCTTCTGTTTAATGCCCTCGCTGTTGAATTTCCATTAGAACCTGCAGGTCTGGTTTTACCATATCCTGTAAGATCTATTCTGCTTTCAGCTACCCCTTTGCCTGTTAAATAAGACATCACCGCATCTGCACGGCTTTGTGAAACGGTAGTTGGATTTTTTTCAATGCCATCAGTATGACCGCCAATGCGCAGATTATAATCCGGGTATTCTTTTAAAATATTTGCTACCTCATCCAGCATAGGGTAGGAAGATGTTTTTATCAGCGCATTTCCTGATTCAAACATCACACGACGGGTTGCAAATTGTAAACGCTTTGGCACTTCTTTTTTTACAACCGGGCAACCATAGTTTGAAATAACGCCTATAACACCCGGGCATTTGTCATCTGCATCCAATACACCATCTCCGTCTGTATCAGCCGGACATCCCCATGCATCTACTTTTGTTCCTGCATTAGTTGCAGGGCATTTGTCATCCGCATCTAGCACACCATCTTTATCACTGTCGGCATCACATCCATTCACATCTGTTTTAATTCCTTTATTGGTATCAGGGCATTTATCGTTGGAATCTGGTACACCATCACCATCTGTATCCGGGCATCCCTGGAACATATCCAGTCCTGCTGCATTCGGACATTTATCCTGCGAATCCTGGATGCCATCTGCATCACTATCAGGGCAACCTTTAAATCTTGCATCACCGGGTACATCAGGACAACTATCGTTTGGATCGCTTACACCATCTTTATCTTTATCCTGGCAACCGTTCATGCCCGATGAACCAACTATAGACGGACATTTATCTAAATAGTCAGGCACACCATCCTTATCAGTATCAACAGGGCAACCCGTTCCATCTACCTGCACACCCGGTGGTGTGGATGGACACTTATCTCTTTTATTTTTTACACCATCACCATCGCCATCTTTTTTCATTTCAAATTTGGAAGGAGTTTCTTGTGCAAATAGCGGAGTAGTAGCTGTTGCAAATAGAAATACAAAAAAAGCGGAAGAATTTTTCTAAAGAACATAAAGAGTTTGTTTGTGTGAAAAATAGTTTTCAGTACGATATGCAAAGGTTGCTTTTATAATGAGCTTATCTGTTACACACTGCGGGTTTGCAGTTGTATAATTCGCACATTTTTATTTCAGATGGTTTTTGTCAATTAGATTTTGACGGGGAACAAAAGCTATAGCGCTAAATTGAAATTAAGTATAGAAGTTTATTCTTGCTTAAAGTCTTTAATGATTGTAGTGATCATTTTAAATTGAGAATCAGCAATAAAGCAATGTGGAATATTGGCTGGAATTATTATTCCCTCGCCTAAATTAAGGTGATGTAATTCTCTGCCAATAGTAATGCTTGCTTTCCCGTCAATGACCTGCACATAGATATCATGTTCTATTGTTTTCTCACATAATTTCTCACCTTCATCGAAAGAAGTAGCTGTCACATTGCCGCTGGTTTTATTAACCACTGTTTTGCTAACAATGGAATCGGGAACATATTCTACAATTTCAACAACAATATGTTTGTTGGGTCTGGGGGAATCGCTTTTGTTTTTTTGGCAATTTGCCGCTGGTGTATTTGTTTGCACTTATTTTTTGATGTAAGCTCGGCTATCCTATTCGCTTTAATGTTACATGAAAATACCTGGCTGTTATATAATTCACATACTGAATAATCAAAACACCGCTAAGTCAGTAGCGAACAACAGGAATCATGGGGCAAAATCCGGCAGGCTCTTTTTTATTTAATATCTGCTATGCTGCAAAAGGAAAGCAATTGTATTCGTTTATTGGATACAACACCATACGATTATGTCTTTCATAGTAAATATGCATTATTTAACCTGATCAATTAATAAGATTTTACGTTATGTTTTCTTTTGTAAGAGAACTAAATAAAGTGAATAAACAAACTACTCCACAGAAGAAAAAAATGGAGAAAATTCAGCCTCCTAAAACAGAAGTTAATAATTTGCCATTATTAAAGGGAAAGCTGTAAGTAATATGTTTACAGAAAGAATACACTTTACATCAACCAGCAGTTAACATTATTTCAAAGGTATTCTTCCAGATCTGTCATTTAATTTTAACAGCGGCTTCGTAAAAGCGAATGCCTTGATCGGTAGTATTGTTTCCACTCATAAGTGTAAACAATATGTTTTTGTCTTTGTCGTATACATCTAAATACTCTTGACCATCTTTAATGATTGATTCAGCTATATATTCTCCTGATTTTACTTTTGCTGCTACCAGTTCTTTTATTTTGCCATATTGTTTGTTTACATCCGGTGTAGCAGCACTGCCCGACAATTGACAAATCCAACTACTGTCTTTTCTGTTATAATAAATTTTAAAACGGGTCATGCCCAATTTTAATTTGCTGTCAAAAACCTCTTCACCAGTTTTGTTTGAAAGAATATCACCTTTTAATTCCGAAAATCCATTTTTTGCATGGGTCAATATTTCTTCTATCTCTTTCGCTAAGTTGGTTTTTCTTCTGAAAACAATTAAGCCAATCGGTACTTTATTATTTTGTAGACTGGTTATTTTCAATTCATACGAGATTCCTTCAGCTGGTGATTGCATATCATAATAGCAGCTATAATATCCGACCGGTAATTCACTCACAAAATTGGCAATTCCTGCTGTTGAGTTATTGATTTTTACTACTGCCCCTGTATCCAATGCCACGGCTATTATGGAATAGGTATACTCCCAATCTAATTGCTTGTTGAAATACAAATATTTGGTAGGTGTGTACTCGTAATTTGAGGAGTAGCGTATCCATCCGTTTTTTAATAATCGTGTTTGCTCCTTTACAAATTGCTCCTTTAGTTTATTAATAATATCAGGAGGCAATTTGGCAACATAATCTTCTTTAGCAAAATCAATCACTTCTCCATCTTCCTGTTTTCTACGGGCATCTCCATAGATGACTCCGCCATCAGTATTGCCTGTTATTTTATTTCCTGCGCCATCTACTTTAGTATAAGAATTTCGAAATGCAAGTTTGGAGGAATTAGCACGGGCAATCCTGGCAGCATCATCCCATCGGTATCCAGGTCGCCATTCGTACCGTGCTACAATGGAGTGATTAATCTTATCTCTTAAATTCTCTACTAACTCACTTTGGGGAATAATTTTACTATCCCATACTTCATATACTTCCCAGGCGTTTATTTCAAGAGCCCTTGATGTGTAATAGATAATAAAGCTTCCTAGAGGACGGGGCAGAGGTTTGTCAACAGTTTTTACCGTTACATTTCCTTCCTGAGCGGTAGTTCTTGTCGAGAAAATTAATAACAGCAGTACAGCGTAAACCGTATTTTTTATTATAGCCATTCTCTGAAACAATTTATTTATTAAATATATGTAAAGATACAATTTGATGAAATTTGTATCTACCCGCAGAATGGTATTTTTAATGACCTAAAACCAACTGTTTTTTGTTGTTTATGTCAGCACTGTGGGGTCATTTATAGAGGAAAATTTTATAAGCATAAAGTTCTGTACGTTAAAATTCAATAATAACTCCTATCGTTGGCGTTACAAAAGGGTCGTCATTTTTTACTCTGGTAGGAATTGCATTGCTGCCATCTGCTTTTATTGCGAAGCCATCTGTCGTTTCAAAAGCGGTATTGCTGGCATTTCTTTTAAAAGTATATTCTGGTATGGCAGGATTTTTTGCCACATACCAGTTAGTAACATCTAAAAACAAATCAATAGTTGTTTTGCGGAAGTTCCATTTCTTGTCTATGCGTACATCGCTGCTATTAAATCCGGAAAGACGGTTGCTGTTCAGTTGTGCATAATTCAGCGTACCCACACCCTGCGATAAATAATTAAGTCTTGACAATGTTTCATCAAACGGTGTATAAGGCGCACCGCCCTGGTAACGAAATTTTAAACCTAACTCCCAGTTGCGGGGAAATTTATAGCCCCATGTTACACTCAGTAAATGCCTGTTGTCCCAACTGCTGGCTACAAATTTTTCATCAATGCCAGCATATAAACTTCTGTAAAAGGTATAAGAGAGTATGCCAAAGAATTTATTAGTGAGTTTCTTTTGCACAAAAAATTCAACACCGTAGGCTTTGCCTTTTCCATTGGTAGTAACGGCTTCATTGCCGAGTAATGTAAAATCTGTACCCAGGTTGGCTAATGAAATACCATTGCGAACAGATACCGGCACCTGGCTGTATTTTTTATAAAAGCCTTCAATGGTAAAACGAAGACCATCATTGGGTAAATATTCGAAGCCAGTAGTATAATGATTGCTGCGCTGGTACTTTGTATTTTTATTCACCAGCACATTATTATTATCCGCAAAACCAAGAATGGTGTATGGAGGAATTTTATAATAGATACCTGCAGATGAATTCCAGGTCCATTTATCGGCCAGCACATAGCTAAATGAAATGCGGGGCGATAAAGTTTGCAAACCATTCATACCATCAGAAGTAAAAGTATTCATATCAGTACGGATACCGGCACTGATACCAAGCCTTTCGTCTGCAAAACGTTTTCCTGCCTGTAGAAAAGCACCTAAACGTAGAAATGTCTTTAACGGACTATTGAAATTTACACTAACAGCAGGTTGAACAATTGTCCCACCGCCATCCCGGATTTCTTTGCGAATTACACTAAATGTTGTGTTGGAATAATCGGCCAGCTGTGCAGAAGCCCCATAGGCTATCTTCCAGCCATTACGATTTTTATTTACATCAAAACGAAGTTTGGTTTCTTTTTCAGCACTTACAATATCTAATGACTTGTTGGCTACTGATGGATTTTGATTGTCCTCATACTTTTCAATATCATTATTAAAATCAGTCCGGCTCAAGGCTAAATTCCAAAAGCCGTTGGGAATATTTCTTTTTAATGAAGCACCGATAGTATAGTTCCATTGGTTGACCAACACATTGGAGTTGATGGAGTATAATTTTTCTGGCGTAGCTTCTTTTGGCGCAGCAAAACGGAATTTATCAATGGCGCCGATACCAAGGAAAGTAAGTGTTGTTTTTTTATTGACCTGGTGGGTGATCTTTGTTTGAAAATCCCAATAGTTAGGACGGATAGGAAGATCCAATGCCTTGAACAATAACTCCAGGTATGAACGCCGAGCTGATGCAAGGAAAGTAGTTTTCTTATTTTTCGACAAGGGTCCTTCCAATGTTAATGCCGCTTCCGTAGCACTCAACCTGAAATTACCCTGGAACTGATTGGGATTACCATTTTTTTGCTTGAACTGAAAAACAGAGCTTAAGGCATTATCATAACGGGCATCAAAAGCCGATGAACTCAGCTTTACATCTTCAATAAAACTTACGTTTAAAATACCTTGTGGACCACCGCTGCTGCCCTGCGTTTGAAAGTGGTTGATAACAGGTACTTCAATGCCATCTAAATAAAAAACGTTTTCGTTAGGAGCACCTCCACGGATAATGATATCATTTCTAAAACTTCCTCCCTGCTGACCACCACCTACACCGGGAAGTGTTTGTATTACTTTACTGATGTCGAAGTTGCCACCGGGATTGCTTTTGATCTCTTCGCTTGTCAGGCGTTGTACACTCAGGGGTGTTTCCAACGTTGCGGCCCGGGCCGTTCTTTTGTTTGTTTTAATTACTACTTCGCTTAAAGAAGTGGCAACCTGTTCCAGTTCGATTGTATAGTTATTTTCATTGCCGCTATTGATAACGATATTATACAGCACAACTGTTTTGTACCCCACTTTACTGATTTCAAGATTGTAACTTTTTACCGGTATGCTGGCAATTCTGAATTTGCCCATACTATCTGCAACAGCTCCTTTTATAGTACTATCCAGTTTTATGGAGGCACCTTCCAACGGCTGTTGCGTAGATTTATCAACTACAATCCCTGTAATGCTTCCTGTGTTTTGCGCATACGAAATCTGTAAAGCACATAAGGCGAGGAGTAAGGATATAAACCGGTTCATTGTGTCTAGCGTTTAAACTTATTAAGCAGGAACAACATAGGCTGATAGAAAGCTATGGTATCCCAGTCTCATTTTTGTTTTAAAAAATTGCTGGCAGGAAATAAACAGTTAAACAAAGCAAATGTTCGGTGAATGTTACAAAATAATAGCCGGGCAGGTACCCGGACATGAATCAACTTAGCTGGTCGTTTTTAGCCTGTATTTTTCAGGCTTTGTAGTTGTTCTTTCTATTATTTTTCTGGCTTCCAGGTCAAGTTTTACCGTTTCGCCATACCATTGTACGCCACCTTCAAATTTGTCTTTCACACGGCTGTACAATGCTTCCATGAGTTCGGTATGGGTCAATTGTTTTTTGCCCAGTGCCTTCAATAAATGCTCTTTTATAAAGTTGTATTTATCCAGCGCAATAGACTTGTTCGTTTTGCCTGGTAACGGATGTAATGTTTGAATTTTTTCATTTTTCATATTCCTAAATATTTACTTTACCATTTCTGGTCATTTATTCTGCAGCTTTGATGACTACAACCACTGTACTAATTTATGATTTCTGTTTCATAGACGATGTATTGAATAAATTTGAGTATCCTGCTGTGCTTAACGGGAGTATTATTTTAATTTGGTTGGTGGAAGATACTTTGACAAGTTCAGTATATAATTTACGATGGAATACTTTTTTGGAAGATCAACAGCTAAAAAAGTACATAGCTGAAAAAATAAATAAGTTAACTTTCACTATCACAAAACCTGGATCTATCAATATAATTTTTTCATGAAAAAAATTGATCAACTTATACAACAGCTATTTTCTATCCGCAGGTCATTTGGAAAACAACAAACTGCAGAGAAAATTAAATTGTTAAATAGTATACTGCCTGCTGCTGTGAAAAGTAAAAAATCTTTTCAATTATATTTCGATACTCTTTTGTTTTTAGCAGCCTATCCTGACAATAAAACAGTTTATTCCCTTTCTAATCAAACACTGCAACAACTTTCTTCATATATACAGGCGAATGAAAAAATAGGGTATAACTTATATAATACTGGTATTACCGGCACGGCTGTTTGTGCGGCCTATAGTTTTGAAATTGTAAAATGGTTGCAAACGAATTACAGAGATAACATTCGACTTGACTCCTTTGAAGCTTCGGATGGACAAATACAAGCTATTCTATCTGTCATGATGAGCAAACTGGAATCGGAAATATTGCAGGATTCCTATTTTGATTGGAAAGAATGGATTCAACAATCATTACTTCCGGAAGAAAATTTACTGGATGGGTTGTTGGCAATTTTTGAGAACAACGATAGCCGCCCAGAAGTGAAAGATGAGCTTTGGACATCCATTGGCGTTAATATTGAAATTAATTTTACAACGCATAGTATGCTACCAGGAGCATTAACAATTCCGTATTCTCATCGTTCGCTTATCCGGAAAAACATACCGCAGAAAACTATTAATAAACCTATAAAAGTAAAACTTAGTCCAGGCGAAGCTGCTCAGATCATTGATTGCAGCAGGATGATCCTGGTAAGTCATCTTCGGGAAATAGATCCCATTAGTTTTGCCGATGCTACACTCGTTTCCTATTATCAATTACCAAGGGGAATTAGTATTGCCTTAATGGAAATGAGTCCGGAACGACGCCACCCCATTGATAGTTACATTGGATACACTGTTTTTAAAAACGGGTTGCCGGTAGCATATGCCGGCTCCTGGTTATTGTTTGATAGCGGCCGTATTGGTCTTAATGTATTCCCGGCATACCGGGGAGGAGAATCGCAATATATTTTTCAGCAAGTATTGCAAGTGCATGCACATGTGTACAAGCTAAAAAGGTTTACGGTAGATCCTTACCAGATAGGTAATAAAAATAGTGATGGCATTTCCTCCGGTGCATTCTGGGTTTACTATCATGCTGGCTTCCGTCCGATGCTTCCGGTAATAGCGGAAATAGCAGCAGCAGAAGCAGAGAAAATTAAAAAAATTCCCGGATACCGTAGCCCATCAACGATATTAAAAAAACTGGCTGAAAGTAAACTGGAAATGGTACTGCAAAAAAGTGCAGTACAGTTTGATGCGAATGACCTGAGCCTTGCCTATGCCTATTTGCTTAAAAACAAGTATAACAATAACCGGCCACTGTTTGAAAAAGGGAAGGCAAAGAAACTGGCAGCCATGCTGCAGATAAAAAATCATGATGAGCCCCTGATGAAATTTTTTTTACAAAACTGGGCAATGCTATTGCTGCATCATGAACCATCATTTCAACAAAACAAGGCTTTAAAGAAAGTTTTGAAAAAGCTTTTTGTCTTGAAGACCGGGGGTAGCGAAGCAGAGTATAATATTTTACTGCAAAAGACAGGAACTTTGCGCCAACTGATAGAAAACATACTGGAGAGTTGATAAAATTCTGGTAAAGAGTAACGGCCATTACAAGACAGGCTTTTTGGAACACCAGTTAGAACTGGTAAGTTGGTGTATCTCCTGCTTTTTGTTTGTTAGAAAAACACCCAAGCTCCACATCCTTTTAAATCCCTCTCTTACAAAGTAAACAGTGTCACGATGAAGGAAGCTAATGCTGTTGAACTTCCATTAAATTTGCAACATGTCACTCCCGTCCGATATAAGAACGATCAATGTAACCCGTTACCTTGCTCCATTACGAGAGGGTGGTTCACTCCCTGCTATTGCAGAAGGGGATGATGGGTTTTTATATGTATTAAAATTTCGTGGAGCAGGCCAGGGTATCAAAGCATTGGTAGCAGAATTGATAGGTGGAGAGCTGGCAAGATTGGCGGGACTTAAAATTCCTGAAATTGTTTTTGCCAACCTAGATGAAGCATTTGGAAGAACGGAAGCAGATGAAGAGATACAAGACCTGTTGAAAGCCAGCACCGGGCTTAATCTGGCATTGCATTATTTATCAGGTTCCGTAAGTTTTGATGCAGCAGTTACACAACCCGATGCCATGTTAGCTTCAAAAATTGTGTGGTTAGATGCATTGTTGTTTAATGTAGATAGAACCGCCAGGAATACCAATATGTTATTTTGGAATAAAGAACTCTGGCTAATAGATCATGGGGCAGCTTTATATTTTCATCATTCCTGGGATCAACGTGAAGAGTATATTTTAAAACCTTTTGAGCTTATAAAAAACCATGTGCTGTTGCGCTATGCTACAGAAATGATTGCGGCAGATGAATACATGAAAAAAGAATTAACACCGGAGGCAATTACAGCTATTATAAATTTATTGCCTGATGAATGGCTGCAATGGGCAGAGACAATGAGCCCTACTCAAATAAGAGAAGCCTATATTCATTTCCTAAACAGCCGCATTGCCAATTCTTCTATATTCGTAAAACAGATCCAGCATGCAGCAAAGTAAATTATACGAATTCGCCGTTATACGAATTGTGCCACGGGTAGAACGGGAAGAGTTTATCAATGCGGGTATCATTGTTTTTTGCAAAAAAGAAAAATACCTCAGTTGTAAGTATGAATTAAACGAAGAAAAGTTATTGTGCCTCTATGCTGATGCAGACATTGAATTCATCAGGCAAAACCTACAGGCATTTGCCAATATCGCTTTAGGAAAAAAAAGTGATAGTGAAATTGCCGCTTTAGATACGCCGGAACGTTTTCGCTGGCTTACCGCTACCCGCAGCACGGTGATACAGGCAAGCAAAGTTCATCCCGGCTTATGTTTTAATGAGGATGAAACGCTGGAGAAATTATTTCAGCAATACGTTAAATGAGTTATACTTATTACTAATTAGTATAACTATTTCTCAAATCCATAATCCTGTACACCCAACTACTTAATCTGTTCAATCATATCTGTAATTGCTTTTATTACCATAGCAGGATGTTCTTTTGCAATATGATGCCCACTGTTTTCAAGTACACTGTATTGGAGGTTAGGACGCTTAACAGCCCATTTTTTTAATTCTTCCACCCACATAAGATTCATCGGGTTATTGGGATCCTTTTCGCCATCACCCGGTATCTTACCATAAGCAGCAATCAGCAAGGTTGTAGGAGTAGTATGTGCTGTGTCAGATAATTTTGCCTGTTGCATGCTTGTATCAAAAGCTTTCATTTCTTCCTTTTCACCCGGCCTGCCAGTGCTGGTCAATATTTCCTGCATATAAATGGAATCTTCTTTCATAAGTTCAGGATGTTCTTTTTGCATTCTTGTATAAAAATCTTCCGGGCATGGATCAATTAAAACTAATCCTGCAACGTCATCAGGATACAGGCCGCAGAAAACTTTGGCAAAAGAACCGCCCATTGACCAGCCCACTAATATATAGGGTGGTGGATAGCCACCAGTTGTTAACGCTTCTTTTAATTCTTTAGCAATCGTAACTGCATCTCTTGTCTTGTTGCATATCTCCGATTTTAAATAGCCGGGACGATCATACGAAACAACACGGGTAATTTTTGCGAGTGCAGTATCAATTGTTCTATAGCAACGGTGGTTTGAAGATCCACCGGCTTCCAGTACCACGGTATATTTACCGGTGCCGGCAACATACATCGACATTTTATGGCTATCAACCGTTACCTGTACGGTATCTTTTCTATTTATTTGTTGCGCCAGTAATATATGGCTATGCACAGTTTGCAAATAGAAACATACAACTATTGATATTATTACTCGTATGGGCATAAAAATATTGATGCAATTAAAGTTACTTTAATTATTCATCAGGGCATCTGTTACGAAATATATTTTTGATACAGATGCCCTTAAGAATATGCTAAAAAAATAGGCTATCATTATATGATAGCCTAAATAGTAAATTAATTAGTGGTGATTATTCTGTACCGAGGCAATACATTCTTCCTTCATCAGTAATGGCATATAGCTTGCCATCTTTGCCCATACCCACATCACGGAATCTTTGATTTTCCGAAGCCAATAAACGTTCCTCACCGATTACTTTATTTCCGTCCAATATTAAGCGTATCAGATGTTTGCCACTCAAACTCGCTACAAATAAATTATGCTTCCATTCCGGAATAGTAGCACCAGTATAAAAAGCAATGCCGCCAGGCGAAATAACAGGGTCCCAATAATAAACCGGTTGTTCATACCCTGCCTTCTGTGTAAGTCCTTGGCCAATAGTTGCACCATTGTATTCAATACCATAGGTAATTACCGGCCAGCCATAATTAATACCGCGGCGTATGATATTGATCTCGTCGCCACCTTTCGGACCCATCTCTGCTTCCCACAGTTCGCCAGTAGTTGGATGGACAGCAATACCCAATGGATTGCGATGACCACTAGAAAATATTTCAGGTCTATCGTTCGGTTTAGGTAACATCAATGGATCGGTAACAGCTTGCCCTGTTTTCGTAATCAGTAAAATTTTCCCCAAACTGGTGCTATTATCCTGCGCCAGCGGACGGGTTGCCATGTCAGATCGTTCACCGGAGCTTACAAATAAATGACCTTCTTTATTAAAAGCCAGTTTACCGCCATTGTGTTTATCTCCTTTATAAGTTGGCGTTACTCTATATATTACTGTTACATTTTCTATGGCTGATTCATCATTGTTTAATCTTGCTTTTGCAACGGCTGCATGGTTGCCACCTGCTACCGGTTCACTAAAAACAAAATAGATCATGCGGTTGTTAGCAAAATCTGGATCTAATGCTAGTCCCAGCAAACCACCTTGTCCCGCTGCATCCACCGTTGGTATACCGGTAATTTTATTACTTACTGTGCCATTGGTACTTACAATACGCATACTGCCTTCTTTCTCCGTAACCAGGAAACGACCATCCGGTAAGGCGGCCATACTCCAGGGTTTTGCTAATGCGGAGGTTATTACTTTAGTTGTAAAAGCTGTCTCCGTTTTTACCGCAGCGATCCGGGTTTGTCCATCAAAAGCTGGTTTGTATTGCGGGCTGTTGGGAGGCAATGTTTCTACGGATGATGAAGTTGATGTTTTTGTAGATGAGCAGGCCGATATAAATAAAAGGCCCGCTGCTGCAAATATTATTTTTACCATATCAAAAGTTTTATTGACAGGTACGGTTACAACAATGGTGCTAAAAAAGCTTGAAGTGTAAATGCGGGGGAGGGGTGATATGAACACCAACCACTGTATGTTGCTTTTTCAAGAACTGTTAGCAGATGAAAAGGGCTATTCTCCCATTATATTTAGCTTATAGGGACATACACTTACCAAATACATGTCTTTATAATTAGTATCTAAAAAAATAGGAAGACAACGCTACAGCTTCCTATACATTTGTTTTTTTTAAAATTCACCTGCTTAAAATCTTCCTATAAAGTCAATTTTAAATTGAGTTAATCCAATGTCATCCTTTTTTAAACCATCTAATCCACCTCGTTATGCAAAGCCTCAAACTAACACACTTTCTCTTCATTTCTTTTTTCGTTTCTTTTTTGTTTACGTCAATCGATCTTTTTTCTCAAACAGATACACCATGTTCGGCAGGTGTAGTTTTCGCAACTACAATAACTGTTGGTGGTACTTGTAATTTGCAAGCTGGAACATCTGTTGGTGCCATTCAACAAACTAATTCAGCAAGTGGGGGTACACCCAGTTGTGGTAGCATGGGCCCTGATGTATGGTACTCGTTTGTAGCACCGGCTACAGCCACTTATCAAATCAACACGGAACTGGGTACAATGGGTGATGGAGTAATGGCCTTGTATACCGGTATTTGTGGTGACTGGACACAATTGGATTGTAATGATGATGCTGTAGGTCTGGCCCCGCAAATTACACAGCCCTTAGCTGCCGGCATCAGGTATTTGATCCGGTTTTGGGGCTACGGTGGTGAAACGGGTACGTTCAGCATTTGTGTGCAACAGCTTACAGCCTTACCACTAAACCTGCTTTCTTTCAGCGGGCAAAGAGTGGGTAACAGGCATCAGTTGAATTGGGAAACGTCAATGGAAGAAAATACCAGCCATTTTGAAATAGAGAAAAGTAGGGATGGTATCAATTTTACTTTTCTTACACAAGTAGCAGCAGCGGGATCGGGTGCTAATAGTTATACTGCCACGGATGCACAGTTGCAAACAGGTGACAATTACTACCGGCTGAGATCAGTTGATAAAGATGGCCGTTATACCTACAGTAAAATTATTTTGTTGCAGGTCGTTGCTAATAGTTTAGATAAATCGCTGCAAGTGCATCCCAGTTTGGCCTAAAGGC
This sequence comes from Bacteroidia bacterium Ga0077558, assembly GCA_001464625.1. Classification (GTDB taxonomy): domain Bacteria; phylum Bacteroidota; class Bacteroidia; order Chitinophagales; family Chitinophagaceae; genus JJ008. Next base: position 60,664 of record LNFJ01000016.1, read on the forward strand.
AAATACAGGTAATAGCCACAGAGGGAACAATTTCCGCCAATGCTGTTATTACTATCTATAATCTGCGAGGGCAAAAAATGACAAGTATCAATGCCCGTGGTCAGCAACCTACCACTATTAATATTACTAGTTATCCTGCCGGTACTTATATTGTAGAATTTGTAAGTGGAGAAGTAGCACTTCGAACAAAATTAATTAAAGTAGATTAAGTCCGTATATTGTTTTTGCAGCAAGTCGTTACTACAAATGGCTTGCTGCTTTTTTTATAGAACCCGGGCCACGAGGGCAAAGTGGTTGTTTTAATCAAAATAATATATTCGCAAAGCTGATGCTTCATTGCAAACTAAGCATTACAACCTTAAAGTTTTTATAGGATTTATTAGAGGGCAAGACTACGGAGAAAGCAGTATTCAATTACTTTATCAGCAAGCATTATAATCAGATAAAAAATATTGTGGTTTCAAATTGATAGGAAGACATTTATTTTTCGCTTTGGTTGTTGCCTGTCTGCCATTAAGAGCTTTGTATTATCACCAATCACTACGTGAAGCAACAACACTTTTTCTATTCTTTATTTCAGGTTATTATATTTCAATTGTTTGATTTCACTTATTTGTATGGTGGGCTGAATATTGGTGTAATTTTTTATATCGTTGAGAATAGCCTCTATGTTTTGTGATACAGCTTTGTTGTAGTCAGCAACATTATAACAATAGAAATAACCAATAGCTACAAAAGGAGCTTCTGCACCGGGTGTTCTGCCGCCAATGCCCTTATCAATTTCATAAAATTTTAAATTGCTGCCCAGTAATCCCGCCATCATAGGCATATGTGTTTTTTCATAATAGTCCATGTCAAAGCTTTTTCCTTCTCCGGCCGGGTAAAGTATCGATACTTTAAACATACCTTTTTCCGGGGTGGGTGTATGTTTTAATTGAGTTGATTTACAACTTAACAATCCCAGTATCGCAAAGTATACAGGCAGGAGTTTTAGTTTATGCATGCTACATATTTGCCTATCGATCGTTTGTTTTTTATGAGTTGTTTTCATTGAAGCCAGTGTTAAAACAAATTTACTTTTTAGGTTTAATAATATAGGCAATAGTTAACCGGAGAATACAAGCATTTTTTATTTTGGTAACACTACGTACAACGGGGCAAAGAATAAGTGTTTAAGCTTACTAGAATTGAAAGCTTCCTCTTATATTTGCAGGTTTAAAATCTAATATATAAAAAACACATCTTCATGAAATCAATTTTTCTTTGGGTTAGTCCAAAGTCATTACTTCTAACTGCTTTCTTTTTTTCTTCGCTGCAAATCACATTTGCGCAGTCTATTTTTGATGCCAACTATAATAATTTTAATTTTCTTGCGGCAAATAAAATACACAAAGTAGGTGCTAACGGTTCTGCGGCTGGCAATATTACACTGTACACCAATGTCATTACTATTGGCGCACAACAAATAGATTGTATTGTAACTACCGTTAGTCTTTCTGGAGGAACGTTTACACTACCGGGTAGTCCGGGGGCAGGTACCATCCCTTTTGATTATAGCGCCACAACGGGTTTAGGTATGTCGGACAACCAGGATCGTTTTTTCTCACCCACCTTCAACTGGACAGCTGCAGGCAGTTGCCGGTTTCGTTTTCAGTTTATTTTGGGAGGTAGTTATAATGATGGTACAAATACCGGAACAGCTGTCATTTTACAAAATGTGTATGTTAATACCTATGATATTGATGGCAACGGATCGGGCAGCTCCAATCAAAATAATGAGTTCTCTGCTTTTAATACAGCGCAGTATAAAACAGCTACCGGCGGTGTGCTTGTACCAAGTTACAATGCTACCACTGGTTTTACAAGGTTCCGTTCTAATACTACTACCAATACCACTGCTGTGGTTAATGATAATACAAGGTTGCGAATAGGGTATAATCAAGTAAGCACTCTGGAAATTATTGTAGGTGCAGATGGTGGTGGAGCCGCCTATTATTTTCTTGACCTTGGCCAGGGTCCAGCCTGGACATCCACACCACCGGTTATTTCCACACCTGTGTTAGATATGAGTACTACGAATGGCGGGTTGAATAATAATTTGCAAACTTGCTTTTTAGCAACCCGTTTTACTGAAGGGGCAGGTAATATTACCGGATCATCTAATGCTGTTACAGAAATGGAGATACAAATTCCGACAGCAGAAATTCTTGATGGAAATTCGGAAGTGCTGCTGCCCACTACACCAACGGGTGTTACAGATTCAATCAGGTTGGGTACACCTTTTACCGGCACACAGAGTGTAGTCATTAGCGGTGTAACTTACCAGGTTGCACGGTCTGCAAGTGGCGGTATAAACACAATTAGAATTACGCCTACCAGTGGCACCTTTACTACGGCACAGGCAGAAGCATTTTTTGACGAACTAAGATATATCAACAGAAGAGCTTTACCCACCGCCGGTAATCGCAATTTCAGTGTAACAATGAGAGAGAATTTCTTAAAGTCGGTACCTGCAGTTTTTCAAATGAATGTTAACTGCAGTACGTTGCCGGTAACATGGCTTTCCTTTACCGCTACAAAGCAAACTGCAGGCACTGTTATATTAAACTGGCGTACTACCAATGAAGTGAATGCAAAAGATTACCTGGTACAGTACAGCACCAATGGTACTAACTGGAGTATATTATCAACTATATCAGCAACCAATAACAGTAGCACTGTTTCCAACTATCAATACATTCATACCACACCTGCGGCGGCAGCTAACTTCTATCGTATTGTACAAAGAGATATGGATGGCCAAACAGATATTAGCATTGTTAGACAACTCTCATTCTCAAATGGAATACCTGCTTTGCAATTGATGGGCAACACGGTTACAGATGGTAATTTGCAGTTGCGCATCAATGAACCAGCGGTTTTGCAGCTAATAGGAAGCAACGGACAGGTGTTGCTTAGTAAGATGATGAGCATCGGTACGCAGACTATTGATGTGAGTGGTTATGCAGCCGGTATCTATCACTTGCGGTATAATAATATTGTTACCAAATTATTGATACAATAATTTAAATTTTACAGGTAAAGAAAAATTAAAGCTGCGGTGAGTAACTGCAGCTTTTTTTATGCCGTGTTGTTTTTGTGAAACCACTGCCGGGCGGAAATACCAAATGTAAAAGGGTGAGTCTTTAGTTCGTGTGGCTGGTGCCTGCCAACCGGCAGGCACCAGCCACGGCGTGTTATTTTTTGCGGAATACCCGCCAAGGGGAAAAAAATTATCAACTCAGCCTGATTTTTTTTACATTTAGGAAAACAGCACTATGAGCAATAAACAATTCAACCGTCGCCAGTTTATGAATACGGTTGGCCTTTCTGCATTTACAATAGGTGCATTAACAGTGCCTTCTTTAGGGTATGGTCGCCAATCCGCCATGGCTGATAGAAATATAAATCATATCGGGCCGATGGAAGGTTATACACCGCAGATCGGTGCACTGGTTTCTATGCTGGAATGGATTAGCGATTCTGTGATACGGGTAACAAAAAAGTTGTCGGTGGAGCAATTGGATTATTTGCATGATAAAGATTCAAACAGCATCGGTTCGCTAATGATGCATGTGGCTGCAACAGAGGTGATCTACCAGGATCTTACGTTTAATAATCTCAACGACTTTAGCGTTGCGAACAAAAAGAAGTGGGGCTTAGCGATGGACCTGGGCCCGGATGCACAAACCAAAATAAAAGGCAACAATGTAAAGTACTATGCTGATGCCATGAATGAGGCAAGAACTATAAGTCTTGCAGAGTTTAAAAAAAGAGATGATGCCTGGTTGTTATCCGGCGAAACCGATAAGTGGAATTGGAATAACTACTGCAAGTGGTTTCATGTGGTTGAACATTTTGCGAATCACCGTGGGCAGATAACATGGTATAGCAAGAGATTGCCCGGTAGTGGCTCTTAAGATAGCAAGCATACTGACATTCTTCCACCCTGTTAGTCGTAGTTTGTTCACATAATACAGTTCACTACTAAATAAAAAGTAGAATGGTTGCCCATCGTTTGCAGCTTTTATTTATGGAACATTACGGACACCGGGGTATTTTATTTTGAGATGAATATAAAAATGTGTTGCTATTTTGGGAACACCCTACATAGCGTAAGTGTTCTGTATTTAATATGCACTGATTTTTTAAATTATACATTAACACCAAAAATATATCCCACCAAAGCCGATAATCCCATTGCAATAGTTCCCCATATTGTAATTCGCAAAACAGCTTTTAGTACACCCGAACCTCCGGTTTTTGCGGAGGTAGCTCCTAAAATAATAAGAAAAATAGTAGTGAAACCGTATAGCCAATATTCGATTCCTTTTAATGGGGTAAACAGTACGGTCAACAGTGGTAATAGCCCCCCAACAGTAAACGAAGCTCCCGATGCAATTGCTGCCTGTATTGGATTTGCCTGGCTAATTTCGTTTATACCTAATTCATCTCTTATATGTGCACTTAAAGCATCTTTCTCCGTCAACTCTATCGCTACCTGCATAGCCGTTTCTTTTTTCAACCCTCTCTTTTCATAGATCTGCGCTAATATTTTTAATTCTTCTGCCGGCATTTCTTCTAATTCTTTTTTTTCTCTTTCAATATCTGCTTTTTCTGTATCCGTTTGTGAACTTACAGAGACATATTCACCGGCAGCCATAGACAGAGCTCCTGCAACAAGGCCTGCTACAGTTGCTAAAACAATTGGTTCTCTTGCTGAGCTGGCGGCAGCAACACCTATTGCAAGACTTGAAATAGATATTATTCCATCATTTGCACCTAAAACAGCTGCCCGTAGCCAGTTGCTTCTATGTATGTAATGACTGTCTAAATAATTATCAATAGTTAGCATTGTTATTTATTTGTTGGCCTTGAAATTACATCATTAATAGCAAAATGGTAGTCTTGGGAAGGTGTATGCTTTGTTTCTCTATAGAATACTATCAATAATCAATTAAAAATTGACGGTTTGTGCATTGTTGCAATGCTGCACTGAAAACATTTTTTCCGGGGTGATTGCTGTGCTGAGATTTTTTGACAGGCTATTGTTATATGCCTTTGTGTGTTGGCTTTAAGGCATCCCGATTTTCATCGGGACAGGCTTCGCCGCACTACGAAGTTGTATTGCAAATTTACGCCATGGTTGGTGTTTGTATTTTCTCCAACCATTGTGCTGTTGTGAAATATTAATTGGAAAAAGGGAAAGTCTTATAATTTATGTGGTTGGTGGAAGAAAACCTGCTTATCGGCAGGCAGGTACCAACCACGGCGTGTTGTTTTTAATTTATTGCAACACCTGCAATGACTGAACCGGTTTTTCATTATGCGGTTCTTTGTCGGGCAATAATTTATTTAATGCTCTTTCTGCAATACCTACAAAAGGCAGCGCTAGCACCACGCCTAAAATATTAAAAAGCATATGTGCATTGGCTACCATTTGCTGTAATTCTGCCTTGCCGGAGACACTAATTACCAATTTTATAAACAATGGGAACACCAATAAAGCAGTTAAAATGGTAGTGATATTAAAGAAAAGGTGAAATAAACCTGTTTTCAATGCCTGGCGGTTCGACTTAATGGTTGCAAGAAGTGTATCAGCACAAGTACCCAGTTCAGCACCCAGCATTACTGCAATACCGGCTGATAAGGTGATCAATCCTTTTTTTGCAAGGGTTATCACCATACCTACGGTGGCAGATGATGATTGTATGATAAGAGTAACAAGAGCTCCGGTTCCGGCACCTGTAAAAGGGCTTTCCATTTTTAACATCCACTCAGCAAATTGCGGGTTATCCTTAAAAGGTTCAACGCCACGTTCCATAGTGTAAAGTCCAAAAAATAATATTCCAAAATAGATGATGGCCCTGCCTGTTTGTGTTACCCATACCGCTTTGGAAAAAAATACAAGCAGCATCCCCACGAAAATTGGAATCGGAGAAAACTTGCCGATATCCAGAGCTATGAGCTGGCTGCTAAATGTAGTGCCGATATTTGCACCAAGCACAATGCCGATAGCCTGGCGGAAGGTTAGTGCTTTTGCTTTTACCAATACGATAGCCATGATGATTACGGCTGAAGAGGAGTCAAGAATCAGTGTAATGATAATACCAGTAAGAATAGCAGTAAACAGGTTACGGGTGCATTTTGAAAGGATCATTTTTGCTTTATCACCAAGCAGCTCCTTGAGTACGTCTGACATATGTGAAATGGCATACAGAAATAACCCAAGACCTCCCAGAATAAGCAGTATCGTTTCCATGTTCATACCGGAAGTTATTGATTGACTATTAACTGAATGTTATCTTTTTGTAAAGGCGTTGGTTATTCAAAGTTTGTTTATAAAGCTGCTTAATAATTAATAAAGTTGAATGGTTGTCCATCGTTTGCAGCGATGGGCTGTGAATATTTTTTTTAGTACGATAGCAAATTGCGAAGGTTGTTTTTACAGCCTCGTTGAGGCTGATGGTTAGTCGCAGATTAACCATCAGCCATTCAGCATTTTTTATTGTTGGAACACTACGGGCAACAGAGGAGAAGTTTCTTTGTGCGTCAATTTTTCTGCCTTTGCTTGTTAAGTATTATTCTCATACTGGCTATCATAATGAAAATACCGGCAATTATAAGTAACATTTTTTTGCTGAAAACCCTTTGTTCTTTGTCCTGTTGTTGCATAACTCTGTCAAAATTGGCCTGCATTTCGCCGGGAACTTCTTGTCCGTTACCCGGGTCTGCTGCTATTGAAACACCTTCTTTTCCCAGTTGAGCTCTTGTTATAGAATCCCTGATATTATTTAATTGTTGTAATTCCTCTTGTATAGCAGCAGAGTCTGTTGCTTGTGCATGTAATAAAATGGTGAAGCCAGTTAAGAAAAATACAATCACTATTTTTTTCATTCCTATAAAGTTCTATATAATAATCTGGATTAAGAAATAGACTGGAGAAACATAAACATTCTTTTTTACGCCATGGTTGGTGCCTGCCGGTAGGCAGGTTTGTAGTTGAACCAACCATTTATTTGTAGTGAACTTCGGATACAAAAGGGGAGCCTTATAATGTATGTGGTTGGTGGAAGAAAACACCAACGGCGGAAACTATAAACCTGAAAGACTTGTCAAGGTAGAAAAAATTACTAAACCGATTCTAACAAGAATTTTTTATCAAAAGGCACAATCTGTATTTCAATATATTTGGGCGACTTTAAATATGGAATTAAATTATAGCTTACTTAACATCATCATACTTTTTGGTGCTCTTCAGGGATTTATGCTGTGTTTCTTTGCCTGGCAAAAAAGGAAACTAAATAAGCATGCTGTTTATTTCTTTATTCTTTTCTTGTTTTCCCTGGCTTTCTATAATTTGATGTATGCGCTGCTGGATATGAACTTGTTTAAATATTACAGGCCCCTGCACCTGTTCCCGTATCCATATAACTGGCTTATCGTTGTCGGATTATACTTTTATGTAAAAAATCAACTAAAACCCATTAAGCAGCCACTCTATTTTAAAAAGGAGTGGTATTTATTGCTGCCGGCAGCCATTTATTTTCTATTAAGAACGTACTGGTTTATAATATCTGCTATGGAAAACAGCTACAGGATAACCGGTGTAATTGTAGCGTCTCATTTCTTTAGGATTCAGGAGTTCGCTATTCTCCTGTTCAATAGTATATTATTAATCCGTCTTTTGTATATAATAAAAAAGCAAGAACACATAGAAGTACAAAATATAAAGGTGACCAATTTCCGGAAATGGCTAAAGCTATTTATCCGGGTATTTTTAGTGCTTACGGTAGCTAATTTGTTATTCTTCAGTATTGATATGATAATACATAAAGGCCAGGAAACCTTGACTTTTTTGTATCCCACATTGATCAGTAATGCAATATTCATTTACTGGATTGGGTTTGTTGGCTTCACCAATCCCGGCCGATTTTTTAGTAACCCGCATACGGACGATGGGTTTTCAGCATCACAAATTGCAGACATCAATCGCAAATTAGACTTGGCTATGAAACAACAAATGTTATTCAGGCAGCCCAATCTAACTATCCAGCAGCTTGCAGTGGAAGCCGGGTCTACTCCCAAGGAGTTGTCCAGGTTTCTCAACGAACATCATCAAATGAATTTTTCGGAATATGTCAACCACCATCGAATAGAGTATATAAAAGAACTAATCAGCTCTTCCGAAGCAGAAAAGTACACTTTAGTTACATTGGCGGAATTATCGGGATTTGCTTCCAAATCGTCTTTTAATGCAACATTCAAAAAAATAACTGGCCTCACACCTTCAGAATTCAAGAAACTGCAATCAATAAAAGCTTAAAAAATGTCCAAGAAGTGCTTTTCTGGACATATAAGACCTTTTAAAACGGCTATTTGATTCATGGGTTTAGCAACTTTACTTTACACTAAACAAGTAAACATGAACTCCGTTAGATTTATTGCAGCCCTTAGTTTTTCTATTTTCTCTCTTCTCTCATTTGCCCAATCCAAAACCGAATTGAAATGGCTCAATAAAAACACCGCCGAATTAAAAAGCGGTGAAGGCTATAATTTTCTGGCTTTAAAAAAGGCAATTGGCAACCGGCGCATCGTCGCTTTGGGCGAAAGCACCCATGGTTCAGGAACTTATTACCATCTTAAGTCTGAGTTGGTAAAATTTCTGCACCAGGAAATGGGGTTTGAAGTGTTAGCCATGGAAAGCGGTTTAGGAGACACTTATTTGGCGTATGCTAATGTGGATACGCTATCGGGAAAACAACTCCGTGATTTTTCCGTGTTTGGAAATTTCAGAGCCAAAGAAGCTACTGGACTTTTTGATTATATAAAAGCACAACATTCAACCCTATCGCCTTTGAATTATGTGGGATATGATACACAGGCATCTTCTGATTTTTTCTTCTATCAATTAAAAAAAATACTGGCCGACTATGATAAAGAACTTTCAGATAGCCTTAGTACCCGAATGTTTTCCTACCAGAGAGCTTATGGATATGGCGCTAATCAGGATTCGGTAAACTATATTAAACATAGAGATATTTTTGTTGAAACATCAAATACCGTCCGCCGCTATTTAGAAGATAATAAAGAAGCTATTATGGCGAAGCACCAACTTAATAGTATCGCATATAAAATAATGGTGAGGAGCCTTACCATGTTTGCTGCCTCTTATAATTTATCATATACAGACAGATGGAATGGTATGGCCTTACGGGACTCACTAATGGCTGAAAATCTAAAATGGTTATTGACTGAAGTGTATGCCAATAAGAAGGTTATTATTTGGGCACATAATGGGCATGTGGAAAAAGGTGAGAGGGAAAACCCATATATGAAATCGATGGGACATTTTTTAAAAGAACAACATTTGGATAATTATTATACCATTGGTTTATTTGCTTACAGTGGGGTGGCCTACCAGTACTGGACTAAAAAAACAATTCCAATTGACCAAATAGACAATACTTTTATTGAACATCGTTTAATCACTACCGGAAAACATACTCCATTTTTAGATGTGAGCCATGCCCGTAAAACGCAGGGTAATTCATGGATCTTTAATTTAATCCATGCCTATGAAGTGGAAAATGGCGGGGTCATCAATTTTATACCCGCCAAACGATTTGATGCGATTATCGTTTGCAAAGAATCTAAGGCGCCAACTTATTCAGATTGATTTTAGCATTTAATTTTTTTCCCAAGGTGTTTGTACCGAGCTTACCGAAGTGTCACCAACCATTTATTGGTAATGAACTTAGAATGAAAAAATGGAATTTTATAATTAATGTGGTTGGTGGAGATAGTTAGTCCAGCCTGAGGCGGGATCAGCACATCAATCACACCGTCTTGTTATTTGTTAGAACACCTGTCTTTAGGCGAAGACGTCGGTACCAAAGTAAATTATGTATATCAAAATTGGTGATATTATTTTATTTTGCATTGTTCGGGATTACAACAATAAAACAAGCCTTCGGTTCATCATATAAACCAGTAAGTTTGAGTATCAAAATATCCACATGACCCAGCGGCAAAATTTAAAACTCAAAAAACTTGTCATCATAATTATTAGCTGGCTTTTCATTGGGGTGTTAATTAGTTTTTATGATTATTCTCTGCTCACTTCAGGCATGTCTGGCGGAGTGTCTCCCGATTTTAATTTCGGAAATAATCTTTTGTTTAACATGGCTGCCGCTTTTTTTGGAGCAGTAATGGGGGGTGGTTTTCTTGTTTATTATGTAAATGAAAAGTACCGGGATAAACCCTATGGTTTTACAGTAGCAGCAGTGGTTATTTCTTTTGTTGTTGTTGTTTCTATTATCACTATCATCCTTGCGTTGATAGCGGCACCTGTACAAATTGGTAAGCCGCTGAGTAACCCTGAAACCAAAAAAGCATTTTTTGCTTTTCTTACGAACCGGTTACATGCAAAAAATATCATTGCATGGTCAGGCATAGTTGCATTAACACAGATTATGTTACAGTTCAATACGAAATTTGGCGAAGGGAATATCTGGAATATGATACGGGGTAAGTACCAAACACCAAAAGCAGAGCAACGGATTTTTATGTTTGTTGATCTTAATTCTTCTACTACTATAGCAGAAGTATTAGGAGACGAAAGATACCACCAGTTACTAAAAGAATTTTTTACTGATATTACGAACCCAATACTTGACAATCAGGGTGAAATTTACCAATATGTTGGTGATGAAGTGGTGATAACCTGGACGATTGAAAACGGAAGTAAAAATATCCGTTGTATCGAGTGTTTTTTTGACATGAAAAAAGAAATTGAAAGACACAAAAAAAAATATCTTGAAAAATATGGGCTGTTGCCGGGTTTTAAAGCGGGTATTCACTGTGGAAAAGTAGTAGCAGGTGAAATAGGTATTATAAAAAGGGATATTACTTTCTCCGGCGATGTGCTTAATACCACCAGTCGAATACAGGGAAAATGCAAAGAGTTTAATGTTGAAATTATTGCTTCAGACGATTTGATAAAGGAATTAAGGCTTGTTGGAAAATATAATACCCATTTCCTTGGCTCAATAAAGTTGAGGGGAAAAGAAAAGGATATTGAACTAAGTACTTTAATACCTCTTGTTTCCTGATTTTTTAGCAAATATTATTTTGCCTTCATCCTGTTGTTCTTTGCATTATGTTCCAATTCAACTAAACCCAATGCCTCCATCAGAGGCGGAACATACATGCCAAATCTGCCCCTGAAACCTTTTTTTAATCCATACCATCCGCCAACTGGGTTTTTGGCGGAACGTCCCCAGGCTTCTACGGTACCATCTTTAGCAGGTTTTTGTTCATCAGCACTGCCAAGTTCCATCCAGTCAGCATGTTTTTTTAGCATGTTATAACAGTCGTCTATACATCGCCATTGATAATGCAAAGTTGTACTGCCTACTTTACAAACTAATATGTCATCTTCTTTATACATAATGTACTCAGAAGTACCGGGTGGTGTTTTTAATTGCCAGGGGGTTTCTTTAGTGCCGTGGCCTTTTATTTTTGCCATCGTTTTTTTATTTTAAGGTAAGGATTTTTTATATTTTATAAATATTATTTCTGTTACCAAATTGGCTTAAGGTTCCGATTTTGAAAGCCCGGAAAATACTACTATCATCTTCGGAAAGACACATCAAAGGCATGTATGATGTTGGGTACAATAAATAACGTAATGATAATTTTAAATTTTGAACACTACGACCAATGAGACCCTTAACAGAGATTAAGAACTAATTAAACCACACAGCAAATCTTCGTCTTCGTAACTCCAATGCCAATTGTTCTTCCATTTTAAGAGCATCTTCTCTTGATGTGATCGGGCCGATATGATTGTACAGGCTGGGACGCAGATACGTACCATATTTACGGACAATATTTGATGAAATGTTGTAGCCTTTTTTACTTTTTGCACCAGTTTTATGTTGTATAAATCTTTCTTTTGGAGACTTACTTGTCATGCCTACATAAAGACATTCCAATACGCCGTTGAATTGCGGATTTGCATTACGGAACCTGGCATTTTCGGTAAATACTCGTTTCGATAATTCAACAACATAAATTTGATATTGTAACTTAGGCATGTATAGCAAAGTTATAACATAGACCGTTTTTGACCCCTGTTATCCTTAGTTTCCCGGTAATAGATTATTGATTATCCATACTACAGTAAGCCGCAATTTCTTGTAGACTATTACTTCTTTTTCTTTTTTGCAAAGTTCACAATATGCAAACCACCATTTATAAAAATGGCTGGCGAAGGATTCGATTCCACGATTAAATTCTTACCTCCGTAATCGCTGCTTACATCAAAACGTCCGTTCAGTCGAACACCGGCGTTCAGAGTAAATGCCCAATTTTTATTTATTTGTCTTTCCAATCCAATTTTGGGTCTTATTTCGCCTCGTTGAAAAAATGAATTATTGAAAAGAGGGTTTGAATTTTGCAAGGCAAATTGGGTGCCTTCCATTTCATATCCAAAAAGCCATATTGCACTGGCAGATGATTTATAGCGAAAATTGGCTCTCGCTGGTAACAACGCATCTACGCCCCATTTTTTATTGAAGGAATTATTATATAATAAAGCAGGCACATGAATTACTTTTCCGAGACGATATCCCCGAAATAAGCCTACACCCCACATACGTTTGAAACCCTTCTTCCATCCATAGATAGCAGCACCTCCGAGTAGCATATTATCGTCAGAAAATTTTTTAAAGGAGGAAGCATTGCCATTAGCTTCCAACGATAGATTTAACAAAAGAAAGTTTTTTTCATTCAGTGGCTTAAAAATGTTGCTACTGGCAGAGATGGAATGGAACCGGCTTTGTCTAAGCATTTTTGCAAATGAGTTATTACCGCTATTGGTAACATTAAAACTGCTAAACCAGTAGCCGGCTGAAAAACTCATATATAGTGTTGGCTTCGTAACAAGAGTCTTGTTGTACATGATCCTGATGCTTTGTGTTGGGTTGCTATTGGTAGTGTACTCTACCGGAATAAGCGATAAGGGGAATTTTGTAGGGCCGGAATGTATAGGTTGCACATCATACACCAGGGATAGTCTTTTAGTGGAGGGCTGACCTGCCACTAATGGATTACAATATATTTTTTTCTTTATTGTTGGTTTTGTTTGACCCCATACACCATTACTAAAAAAAAAGAAAATCAAGCAAAGCAAGGTGTTACGTCTGCAAATATTCATATACCTTTTTTAAATTAACAACTATTCTTTTCGTTGGTTTTACGAAATAGAAATATTTTTTTTCATCTGGATGTTAGATTCTTTTGTGGCAATTAGAATTGCGAAAATACCAGTACTAACTTAATAGCAAAAAAAAATAGATAGGGCTTTCTATAGTTTTGTGTGCCTGGAGCTAAGTAGGTTGCTAAGGTCTTTGCCACTGGCTTCTACGTCCGCAAACAACCCCAAAATATTCGGGACAGGCACACAGCAACGGGGTGCTGCTTTTTTGGGGAATACAAACAGCAGCGAAAATAGTCAGGGAATAGAGCATCATTTATTTATCCTCCGGCAGCGCATTAAATTCTTTTCTCTTGTTTTCAAACCACTCTTTCATCAATTCGGGGGATTTCATCAATTCCATCATTTCATTCATCGCCTTCAGATGATCTGCATCACTGGCTTGAAACATTTCCATTCCATGTTTTTTACTCATTCCCGCTATTTCATCAAAAGTACTGGCATGAAATTTTTTATCACATGCTCCGCCCAATTGTTTACAGGTCATTGTTTTCATACTTATTATTTTTACAAGTTAAAGTTGGGTTTCAATTTAAATTTATGCAAAAATTAAATCAGAAAACGGATAAACAATAACGCCGGGTCCCTGCCTGCCGGCAGGCAGGCACTCTGCACACAAAGCATGGCGGTGATACATCGGCTGCGAAACTATAAAGTTGGAAGACTCGGCAGGGAAGAAATAGTTAGCAATAGATTAACCACAACCGTTCAGCAATTTTTTATTTTTGGCCTGCCCCGCAGAATTGCGGGGACCACTACGGACAACCGTGGGAACACCTGCCAAGACGCAACCGAAGTTTTTTATCTATTTTTTGTAACATTTTTATTACTATTTCGTTTTTCTTTTTTTTAAACCAAACAGTATGAGAACTGCCTTGCTATTATTGATTTGCCTTCCTGCTTTGTCTATACAGGCACAATCTATTTCCGGTAAGATAACAGACGATAAACAAAAGCCGGTAAAGGCAGCTACCGTTTTGTTATTAAAACAAGGCGATTCAACCCTGGTTAAATCTCAATTAAGTAACAATGACGGGGAATTTATTTTTCCGGATGTGGTACCCGGAAAATACCTTGTAAAAATTAGTGCGGCTAGTCAAAGAGAAAATTTTATACCGGCTGAAGTAGGAGGTAATGACGTACAGTTAGGCACTATTAGCCTTGTTGCTGATGAAAAAACGTTGAAAGGGGTAACAATTATTGCCACTAAACCTTTTTTAGAACAAAAGGCGGATAAGCTGATTGTAAATGTGGAAGGAAGTGCTACCGCTGCGGGTTCAACAGCGATGGAAGTGTTACAAAAAGTACCCGGACTAATAGTAAGTAATGATAAAATTACAATGCCAGGCAAGGGCACTCCGTCTATCATGATAGATGGAAGACTATCTCAATATACCGACATTGCACAACTGCTCAGGGATATAAGTGCCGATAATATTGAAAAAATAGAAGTAGTGTCCAATCCCGGAGCTAAGTATGATGCCAGTGGCGGTGCAGTAATTAATATCATATTAAAAAGAAATGCCAACCTGGGTACCAACGGCAGCGTTTCATTTACCACCGGAATGGGATTGTATAACAGGGAAACAATCCGTGCCGACCGGAATTTTTACCGGTACAATCCAGCTTTTAGCATCAATAATCGTAAAGGGAAACTGAATCTGTTTGGTGGTTATAGTTTTTTCCGCCGCAATTGGTTTCAGTACAGTGAATTTGACCGTATCATTTCACCGTATCGTTTTTTTCAGGAAAATTATCAGCCTAGTGAAGTAAACAGTCACAATTTCCGAGTGGGTGCCGATTACTATGCAGATAAGAAAAATACATTTGGCATAATAGCAAGAGGGTTTGTCAGGGATGGTGGTTCTGAGTCAGTCAATACTACTTTTCAGAGCGACCCGTTAACCGGGCAAACATTTAGCAGTTTTCAAACGCTGAATAACAAAATATTTAGCCGAAAAAATTTTTCGGGCAATATAAACTGGAAACACAACTTTGACAGTAGCGGAAAAACATTGAACCTGGATGTTGACTATTCCACTTTTAAATTGACCAACAACAGTGATATCATCAATAAACTACAGAATGGTGTAAGCTATATCAATAACCAGTTTATACGAAACCCGGTGCAATTATTGGTACTGAAAGCAGATGTTGAGTATCCTGTAAATACCAAAACGAAACTGGAAGCCGGTGCCAAATCAAGCTTTGCTACAATAGATAACTTCCTTAGTTTTTTTCAAAAAGGGGTGTTGGATAATGTTCGCAGCACAGATTTTAATTACACGGAGAATATCAATGCTGTTTATTCCTCCATTACGCATGATCTGGATAAATGGCAATTGCAAGGTGGTCTTCGAGCCGAGCAAACCATTGCAAAAGGTACCAGTCAATCGCAAAAAGTGCTGGCTAGAAATTATTTGCAACTATTTCCCTCTGCCTTTCTTACCCGAAAGATTACCGATAAATTATCCTCTGTGTTGCAATATAGCCGGAGGGTGAACCGTCCCAGTTTCCAGCAACAAAACCCTTTTATCGAATTTCTCGATTCATTAACCTATACAAGAGGTAACCCATTATTGAGGCCCGAAACAGCTGATGAATATAAACTGTCTATTACGTACGAGAACCAGCCTTTCATCGCTATCAGCTATAATAAGAAAAATGATGTGATAGTAAACGATGCGCCGAACCAGGATGGTAACTTAACCTATACCACCCCGGAAAACCTGGCGGTATATGATAACTGGGTTTTTGAACTTAATTTCCCGATCGAGTTTGGAAAAAAAATAACTGGCTTTGGTGGTAATCAGTTTATATATAACCGTTACCGGGCCGATTATCTTGGCGCCCGGTTTAACCAAAGCAAATGGAATTGGCTGGCTTATTGGCAAGTAGCTTATAAACCAAAGGATACCTGGAGTTTTGAAATATCGGGGTATTACATGACGAAGTCGTTGCAGGAGTTTATCAACTTAGAACGTCTGGGTTCTTTTGATTTCGGTATTCAAAAATCTTTCTGGAGTAACAAAGGAAGGCTCACCCTTAATATCAGTGATATGTTTTTTAGTGAACGTTCTACCGGCCGGATAAAATACGAAGCTATCGATGTTAAGTTTCGCCAGTTGGAAGATAGCCGGAATATCCGGTTGTCATTCCGTTACTCATTCGGCAATCAAAAACTAAAAGCAGCCCGCAATAGAAACACTGCTGCAGATGCAGAAGAGAACAGGGTAAAAACGAATTGATCAGTTACTGCTATTACCAATACTTTTATCTGTTATAGGTTTTGGTTGTGAGATTGATGGCTTTTGCAAAGCCGATGCTTCGTCGCAGACTAACCACTACTTGTCCCGACACTTCGGGAACCATTCAGCATTTTTTTATTGTTGGAACACTACGGACAACGGGGGTGTAGTTTTTTTGGGAACACCTGCCGGTGCGGAAAATATACTTAACCGTTATTTCACTTTTTCCCGGATAAAATTTTTTAAACTTTCAAACTCATCGGGCTGCATTGATTGGGCAGGAAAAATGTGTATAGGAATATCCTTTTTGAATAATACAATATAATTACTCTCGTAGTGTACAGTGCTTATATTTTCCCATTTCTCCATGGTGCTTTTAGCATCAAAAAATACTTCAATATAATTGGCAGTAGCAACAATGTTATGGGTACGATAGTTTGCTAATTCCGTTAAATAACGTTGCAATGGAACTTTCCACTGGAAAAATTTTACCATTACCCAACTGGCATACACTATGCCGCTGGCAATTCCCAATAATCCCATTACAAATAATACGCTGAACGCTGTATAGGGAAATGACAAAGAGAGCAGATAAATAATTAGTGTAAAAGCGATGATAAGGCTTAGAAGAACCAAAGATTTTTTAAATGGCGCATAAGTAAATATGTTTCCCTGCCCATTTTGATAATATAAGTCTCTAAAATGTTTGGGATCAAAAGCCATTTGTATTTTAAGTTCCTCCATTCTATTCAGATTTTCCGTGTTCAAGTATTGTTCGTATTGCATTCGCAATTATTACCAAACCATATGTGTCGGGCTGGTTTTTAACATGGGACGTAACTAATCGCAGGGGAGTATAAAATTTATCTTCCTCTGTTGGGCCAAAGTAACCTACTAATACTACCTTATTTTTTAGGGCTTCGGGGTCAACATTTCCACCGAAATCAGAACCATTGATAAATAAGAACTGCTCTGCACTGCGGGTATATTTTATCTGAACAGACTGATTTATTTTAATATTATGTTTGAATCCAGGTTTCCAATGCTTCACAATAGTTAACGGAAAGGATTCATAAATTTCGTTACCCTCTTTTACAAGTGGGGTGAACCGGGTTACGAGATCGTTTCTATATTCAAATTTTGTGAGACCAATGCCAGATACATGTTCGTAAAATTTTTTAGCCCCAAATAAAGATTTACCTAATGAATCGTACCAGTAAATTAAAACATCGTTTTTAATAATCTTAAATGCATTGTATAATACAGAATCCTGTTTTGCATCTTTTTCTTTGTCAAACATAACATTGACAGCAATTACTGCCGGCTTTAAACTATCTATTTGTAGCAATAAATTACCAATGAAAGCCCTGTTTCCTTCTTCTATGTTTACAAAAACAATATCAGGGTCTCCGCCTTTAATAAGCTCAACGGCTGGAACTTCGTCTTGTCCACAGGCAAAAGGGAAAAAGAAGAGGATGATTAATTTTTTCATACTGCCAGTAAATTAATCTTTTATTTTTTATGCGGATAGGTAGCCAGAAATAGGAGAAAAAAGAATTATTAGTTATTTCGTTTATGTGGTTATTGGAAGAAAACACCAACCACTGGTCTTTAGTTAATCCCGGTAATGAGTAAGAAATCCCCAATTATCAATACCTGTTTCATAAAAAAGGGCTGATGAATATTTATATTCTTCCGAAAGTATACACATTCCTGCTTTTACAGGGTTCCAATGAATGTAATCCAGCTTTTGTAAAAAGACAGGATGATTTCTCAGCTCTATACTTAATGCGTTCCTCTCCCAGAACTGGTATTCCCTGTCTTTCGCAGCCACTTTGAAATGAGCCAGCACTTCCGGATGAAATTGCTGTAAATCTTTCTTTATCCGCTGTGCTGTATATTTTAAAAAATCCCTTTGTACTGCTTCGGGGTCATTATTCGGCATCATTTGCCAAATAAGATGAATATGATTTTCCATTATTACGAATGCAAAAATCTTTGCTCTTTTATTATTTACTAAAAATCGCAGACTGCTTATTACTATGTCCTTGTATTTGTCGGGTTGTAAAAGCTTCTTCCACCCGAGGTTGGTGGCGGTAAAAAACTGTGGATACTCTGTAATAATAGCAGCCATAGATGAAGAGAACTAAGATATGATTTTCCTATAGTTCTTGCTTTTATTGGTCTTGCCAACCGTTGAGCGGCCTTTGTTGTGTGTTGTGTGATGGGTTTTGTGCGATAGCAAAAACACCAACAAACGAATTGAGGACACCCAACTGCTGAGATATAGTTGAAAAGAATTAAGATAAGAGTTTCCTATAGTGCTGTTGCTGGTGTCTTTGCCCGGCTGCTATGCCCCCACTCAACACACAGCAACGGCGTGGTGCTTTCTTTGGGAACACCAACAGCGGCGAAAAAAACGTTACAGCTTACTTAGTTTCAGCAAAGTACCATTTTTGGAAATCTGTACCATATAAGGTTGTTTGAATGGGACGCAATTTGTTTAAATTACCCGGGACCCATCCGTTGGAGCTAAAATCGCTGATGGTCTTTCCGCTATCATAAGAAACGATATAAAAATATTTCCCTTCGCCTGTCCATACTAAATAAAAAAACTGGTTTGGAACGGCATTGAATGCATACCCAATAATTTCTGCATCCTGGTCTCTCCCATTTGGAACATCTAATGCTATGTTCCTGATTGGATTGGCACAGGTGATGGAGTAATATTCCAGGTCCCTGTCCTCGGTTCTTTTAGAAAATTTAGAAAATTTCCATGTCGCTTCTTTAGTTCCTTTGTATTTGCCAGTATCTTTTACAACTCCAAGGCGATAACCAATCTCGTGACTAAGCGTTAATTTATTTTCATAGGTTTTGAAAACTTCCCCAATCCAGAGCTTATTCCCGGTAGCTTTATTGAAAATTTGATAGCTCTTATTTAAGTCCGGGTATGTTTGGCCAAATAAACGCATTGAAAATAATACGAAAAGTATAGGTAATGAATGTCTCATAAAAGTGTTTTTATAATGTAGGTTACTATTAATCATTCGGTTTGGTCATTGGGATAAACATCCATTTTTGAGCATCGGTGCCATTAAGTTTTTGTTGTTGAAGATAGTTGTGAATTGGTTTGTTGCCCTGGTCTCTAATTTCTTTTTTTTCCTTTAACCCATCCAGCACATAACCGTTATCCATCGAAACAATGAAGAAAGAATTTCCGTTATCTACCAATTTAAAATACTGGTTGATAACGTTTTTAACGGTATGGCAAATTAGTTTTGCTGCAGTAGCGTCGGTCCCGTGCGGTATATCTATACAACAATTATAGTACGGGTTGTAAATCATATAAGTCGGGCTGTTCGGGAATTGAAGTTTATTCACTTTAATAAATTTCCACCCAGCCTGGTCGTAACGGATTTTATGACGCTCCTTTGAATCTATCGCATCAGGTAAATCAGGCTTTGTTTCAAGGGTTTGGCCATATAATATCTCTTTGGTGTCCATGTTCCTTATTTTATAAACTTTATTCTCATCAATGGTAACTTGCCCGGATAGAGAACAGGAATAGGCTATCAACAGCATTACAAATGCAGATTTCATGAAGATTGTTTTAGATGCGTGTAAGGGATAATTCTGTTAAAACCGGCAATTAAAATTTGCAGAGATGGTATTGCTTTTTTTATTGGTATAAGCAATTTGAATATAAAACAGTTAGTTCGCAAAAGCTTAGTAGCCAGGTTTGAATGGTTATCTGTAATATAGCGATTTTATTTATTATAGAAAATTTCGGACATATTTACGCCGTGGTCGGTGTTTTTCCCCTGTTATCCTTAGTCAGTCTGGAAATACTGCTTAATAATAAATAAAGTTGAATGGTTGTCCATCGTTTGCAACGATGGACTGAAAATATTCTTTTTTACAAAAACATCACATCCAGTAACCCGCATTTCTTGATTCCCAGACGAGTGTCAGATGGCTTAGTGTGTTGGCTTTGTAGCACTCGCCGTACTACCGGGTTGTATTACAGATTAACGCCGGGTCCCTGCCTGCAGGCAGGCACTCCACACACAAGGCCGGGCTGTGAGACATCTGCTACAAAGAAATAAAGCTGGAAGACTCAGCAGGGAAAAGAAGTTATTATTTCTTCAGTGCATAGTAGGTCCAGGCAGCTCCTAACAAATCAACCACGCCGATACCAATTAGAATAGGAGGTACAAACTTTAATAATACAAAAGCGGTAAACGCAATAAATACAAAAATGCGGGTGGGCACTGTCAGCTTAAAAAAAGAAACATTATTCTGAACGCCGGTGCGGTGATAATAAAAGCCCAAAGTAAAAGCAAGTACACCAACAATACGAATCCATACTTCATTTGTTTCAGGCAATTGCAGGGTTTGCAGGAACATATTGGGAACCGCTATCAATGTTAACCCGACTATATACAGGTAAAATCCAAAATAGCAAACGGAACGGGCAGCTGCTGTCATGTTGGTTGGTTTTATGCTTAAATATATTTACTTTTTATTTGCCAACATCTCCTGAGTTGAAAAGGCAGTAGAACCATTCAACTTTTATTTATTTTTTGAATACTACGGACAACCGGGACATCGGCTACGAAGCTATAAAGTTGAAAGACCCGGCATGGAAGAAGGGCTGTTTAATTTTAATGATCCTGTTGCGTGGAGACACGCAACAGGATTTTTTCTTATTGCAAAACAGTACCAGTTCGTTCTTCCTTAATGGTATATCCTGAAACTAATATCGAACGATTAGAACTTCCACCTATCTGGAATGTAAATGTTTCCCCGTTTTTAATTACAATATTTATTGCTCCGGAATATGTATTGTTAGAGCAATTATTTGATGCTGTTGGCAAACAAATTTGGTATTTGCCTTTTGTGTTTGATAGTTCAATTGTATATGCTGAGATACCAGTAGCTAATAAGTACTCAATTACTTTTGTTTCACCGGGGTCGCTTTTGATAAGTAATTTCGTTATACCACCTCCCTCTAACGATTGCTCCATAAAAGGAATTTTAGTTTGACCGGTGGGTGTGGGGTTCATCAATTTTACGGGTACTGGTTGTGCTTCCGTATTGGTATTTTTTACAGGCACTGGTTTTGATTCCGGGTTTTCTACAATCAATACACTTTGGGAAAAGGCCTCATTGGTGATACCGAGCATGGCTAAAGCAATGCAGAGTTGAAATAATTTTTTTTTCATACATTTTTTTTGGTGGTTAAAAAATAGCGTTTGGTGGTATTGCAATTTTATGGTTTTGTTTATTCCTACACAATAACCCTTTAGGGGTATTTTTTTGCGGGGTAATTGATTGGAAAGAAAAATGTGAGTTCAATTAAACTGATGGTTAATCGCTGACTAACCACAACCATTCAGCATTTTTTTATTTTTGGAACACTACGGACAACGGGGACACGGCTACGAAACTATAAAGTTGGAAAACTCTGCAGGAAAGAAGGAATGCAATGATGTGTGTCTCCACGCATCATTTCTCATTATGGTTAAACTGTTTAATTTTAATGATTCCGTTGCGTGGAGACACGCAACTGGGCATTTTATTTTTTTTGCAGACACGAACCAAGGCGAAGCATCGGGGCATTTTATTTTTGCGGACACGAACCAAGGCGAAGAGTCTTATAATTTATGTGGTTGGTGGAAGAAAACACCAACCACGGCGTGTTATTTTTTGGGGAACACCTGCCAGGGCGGAACACATGAAGTTTATATAAATAAAAGGACTTCCCCCGAAATAATATTTTTATCTACAGCTGCTTTTATAGTACTGCGAATTTCTTCACTTGGTTTACTTAATATTTTTTCAATATCATTTGGGAAGCCTTCACGAAGTAAGCCATAATATAATTGAGCGATTAGTTTATTTGGAATATTTCTATATTGCTGAAATAGAGGATGGTTGTCTGATATTTTATCCAGTTTATGTGCAGTTAATAATTTTCGAATATTGTTTTTTTCTTGATTCGTTTCTCCTGCAAGAAAGTCAATGTCATTATTCGAATATGAATCGGAAAGGGAAAGCTGACTGGATTTTATGATAGGGCTAATAATATTTAATAATTCATAATATTCATTAAAAGGTTTTATTTCGGTGTTGCCTATTTTGAGATTTAGGGTGTCATTTTTTTTAACATTAAACTTAATTGGGGACGTTTCAATTAGTTTGTTATCACTGTCAAATATTTTAATAAAAACATCAGGCTGTCTATCTGCCGCATCTGCAGTATGTTCAAAATCGAATGTTACAGAGTAAACCCCAATTTTATTGACCGAGAATGTGCCTAATAGTACTTCAGTTCTCAGGTTTTTTTCAAAAAGTTTTACAAGAATGTTATTTAAAGGTAAATTGAATTTATCATAAATCTGCCCAACCACATTATATTTAGGCATGGGGACTTGGCCTTGTACTGACAGGTTAATAACAAAAATAAAAATGCTGAGCAGTTTAAACCGGTTCATAAAATTTTACTTTGAATGTTACTGAAATAAATGTAAAGGGTTAATTTTTTTGTACATTAAATATGGTTATCATTTATAGTAGTTATTTTATGATTTATGTCCTTGTTCAATAACCTCTAACATATTTTGTATTCGCCTTTCCGCTTCTACTTTTGTAATGCCGTTGTAATAATCTTTTACAAATGGATGGTCGAAATCTTCAAAGGGAACAATTTCTGGCCGTTGATTTCCTGTTCTTGTAAAAACCGTTGTTGGGATGCTGTCTTCAAAATCATAATCGGGTAAATCATTACATAGCCAGCCAAAATACTTTGCTTCGTGGTTTTCGTTGTTGTAGTTAGCTGAGTAATCCTGGTAGCTTTTATCGCTTAGGGAAACCCAAAGGCCGTATTCCAAATCTTCGCAATGGTCAATTACTTTTTGCGTTAAAGTGCAGCGGATGAATTTATCTGTTTGGTCAGGATGTTTGATAGTACAAAAATCTCCGGTAAGTGTGCCAATACTTTGTTGTTCTTCTTCTGGCAGGTTATTATAATTAGCAGGAGAGGAGTAGGCCAATGCTGGCCATTCTGTATGTTCTTTGCCACAGCAGGTGCAGGTATATTTTGGTAATGCTGGCATTGGTTAAATATACTGCACTCTGTTGAAAAATTCAATTAGGGGAAAGATGACAGCCCGAAAGGGCTGATGGTTAGTTGCAAACGAAGCGTAACCATTCAGCTTTTTTATTTTTGGAACACTACGGACAACGGGGCAAAGCCATTCTTCTGTTATCTAACGTAACTATTTTGTGAACAATCTTTGGATATTTCTGAGGGTTAAGAGCCGTCATATCATCACCGTTTGAATGTCTAATTTATGTGATATGATTAAAGTCTAAACCGGGCCACGGTTTCCAATTTTACGGCAAGATTAAAATCATTATTTGGTTGTGGTCTAACAGTTGAGCAACCCAAAGTAACCATAAATAACAAAACGAAATCATTGCTTCAGAAACTTGTTTATCTTAATTTCTATTTTTTGTTAAGTATCTATTTCTATTTATAACTAATATTAATGCAGGCTCACAACTCTTATAATCTTCCATTCATTGTTTTTATTTTGCCAAATAACCATAAACCGCCCAATTTTTGAAGGTGTACCAACAGGTTCTTGATTATTATGAAATTTGTGCAACCCAATTTCTATTGCTCCAAAACCTTTGATTGGATATACTTCTATACTGCCTTTTACGAGATCTCTTGTTACTTTGCCACAGATATTACGTCTTGTAGCTTCAATTATATCTTGCTTGGAAGTCATTAAGCCACCTTGGTCGTGGTAAAATTCAATATTTTCAGAGAAAAAAGAAGCATATTTTTCAAGATTGGTATTACAGGTATTGTAAGTACCAAAAAAAGTACTATCTAATTTTACTATTGTTTCGTATAATTTTTTGTCATCGGGCTTGTAATTCTTGGTTATCGTATAGGTGTTTTTTGTAGTACTACACGAAGTCAGAAAAGCCAAAATTATAGTGATTAATAATAAGTAAATTTTTAAATACTTCATATTTTTTTCTGAATTAATTTTGATGTTTAGAAAATAAAATTGTATTATTTTTTTCCTTTTTTTATACATAAGGAAAAGTCCAGCTAAAAGTATTATTGCTATTAAAAGACCAACAATTAAATTCATTGTCGTGTTATCTTTTTTTTTAAAAGATTTAAGAAAATACTTATTAGGTTTTAAATAAATGCAATTGTTCTTATAGTCCATTATTACATTAAATCGGCTTATTAGTTCAATTCCAACAATAGGAAAAGGCAAGTTTTCAACTTTTGATGGTTGTTCTATAAAAATCGGTATGTCTGTAAATTCATAATCTCCAAAATGTACTTTTGAAAGTATTACTTCGTCTGTCTTTCTCTTTGCACCGTCTGCACCTTTAACGGTACTTTCTCCTATTTTTTTCAACAAACCAAATAGATTTTCTTTGGTAGCAAATTCGTCATGAATATTAATATTTCCGGTGTTTCCTGTGTCAAAGTCAAACCATTCTGCAACTGTTTTATCACCGATTTTGAGTTTAAGTTCTATAAAAAATAATTCTCCCCTTTTTTCAAATCTGCATTTAGTATAGCCTTGTTCAATTGCTGGAAGTGAACTGTGTGCAATTATAATATCCTGATCAAAATTTATCTCTACAACTTTATCTTCAAATATTTTATACCCCATAACACCATCATAATTCCCTAATTTTTCACCGCTATAATAAATTGCTTTATTATCCCATATTAGATTAGAAATACTCAATTTATTAGCATCACTTATTTTTGTTTCAAATTGACCACCACCTCCTATAGCAACTCCAGTTCTATTAAATAATAAGTTCGGATTTTTTTTAGCCCCTGACTGGTATAAGCCAATGAACTCTGCACCCGTATCAAACAAAAAGTCAAGATCTTCACCATCATTAATTTTGCCCTTTATTAATATCCTGTTTCCTTTCCCGTATTTAAAAGGAATCGTATCACTGGTAATTACACAATTATTACAGTTTTTTCGGTAAGTGTTGTAGCGTGAAGATATTCTGGTTTTAAATGGTGTTTGGTTTTTCAATAAGATAATAAAGTCGAAAACTGAATTTGGCATTAAAGTTATTGACAAAGAGTCTATGTCGGAATAAATGGTGATTACCTGTTCTATATTTTTATTGCTTACTTCATAAATATCTAACTCAATATCAGCAACTAATTGCCATTCACCTTTTTTTAAAATACCCCTTTCCTTAAAATCCAAAGTAGTAGTATTGGTTTTTAAGATTGGTAAAGTTTGTTGTGCAAATGCAACTTCACCAACGAGGGTAATGAACAGACCTAAAAATAATTTTATTTGCATATTAGAGTTGTTTTTTGGCTGTATATTACGTTTCGAATTCTTAAATAGAAATACAACAAAAACTAAAAGGGGTATAGCAATTAAAAATTCAATAATTATGTTCATTGTTGTATCATCTTTTTTTTTGAAATATTGTACACTACTGGCTTTACATCTTTTTGTAGATAATCCCACCATTTTGAAATTGGCTGATTGCCGTCTTTGATAGCAACCTTTGGAGATGTTGCTTTTACTAATTTTACATTTTCTTGGGCAAAAGCTGAACGCATAAAGCCAGAAAGAATTATAAACATTACGAATGATGATTTCATATTTTGTTTTTTTACTGGTATAATTGAAACTTAAACTTCAATTGAACTAAACCAATTTATTTTTAATAAAATTAGTTAATCCCTTATGTGTTGAAATATTGCAATAAAATCAATTGCTTTACCAAACATAAATTTTAGAAAGTATATTTTCGTCTTTACCTACATGCAATACATTTATTCCATCAACATAGTATGAGTTGTTAACAACAAACCTATAAGTGGTTTCACCTTTTGGTAATGTTACCTCACAAGTCCAATAACCATTTTCTTTTTTCATTTTTATTGGATTCTTTAGTCCATTAGTAAATTCACCTACAAGCCATACTCGTTCTGCTGCTTCAAATTCGGTTAACTTAAAAGTTATTTTACCTGCTTCCTGTTTTCCCCAAAGGGTCGCTAAATAATCATTTGGATGTTGTTCCAATACTTTTGAAAAGTAATTATTACTTATTTCTATTTTATTAGCTTTTCTATTTGCTATACCTAACCATGTTTGAATGCTGCTATTATTTGAGTCAAATTGGTTTAAGCATAGTAGTAACTCTAAAGCATCATTTGTTTGCCCTTTATCCATCCAACTTATAGCAAGGTTAAGAGCATCTTTGTTTTTAAAATTGTATTTATCATACGATGTTTGTCGTAAAGTTTGATACTGAGCAATGGTGGCATTTATACCATTGTTTTTATAAGTTTTCTTAAGAATTGGTGCTATGTTTTCGGGAAAATAGGTTTGAATGTCTTTGTGATGTTTACCTTTTTTTAATTCCTCTGCCAGACTCAACGTAGCCACTGTTGTAAAATCTTGCTTGTAATATAGGTTTATGATACCAGTCTTTAAATTAACTGCCATTGATACGTTGGTGGTATATTTATAAGGAAACTTTTGAGCTGCCTTTTCCAGTATTTTAGTTATGTCATTCAATTCAAAAGCAGAATTATGGTTTAAGTAATTTGTAGCAAGGTCTCTTCTATGGCAAGCTTTCTTTTGCCCATTGTTTATGCAGTAGTTGGTAAGAGCAAAATTATTATCTGTCTTTTTAACAATATAGCCACCAGTAACTGTAGCATAATTGCCAGTTGCATCGCCTATAAATAATTGAGCAGCATTCAGTTTTATTAAGTTGAAATTGCTTATATAAACCAGAGCTTCATCAACTGTTTTACAGTTTTTTAAAATGTCAGTTACTACTTCTTTTTTTCTGTCTTTCTTCTGTCCATCTTTTACAATGGTAATTTCATCAATAGCAGTATAATCCATAAATAGGCCATGCTCATTTAAACCACCTTGTGGGATTAAGTACGATAGCATCTTAAGATTGATGGACGAAAGCAGTTTAATATTTAAATCTGTCCAAATGACATAACCATAGTTACCCTTTTTGGCAGGATAGAACCACATTCTGTACTTTGTTTTTTGAACTTCATCCTCATTATTTCCAACCCACACATTTTGCCCGTCATTTGCCATAAAAATGGTACAGGCATTTACAAGTAAGGTATTGGTCAAAATAAGACTTGCAATAGCATACTTCAGTAAATTCTTTAATTTCAGCATCTTCTTTAATATTTAGTTATTAACAAAGGCTAAAATTAGAACCTAAATAGCCCTTGAATGTTCGGTTTTATCCAGTCGAACATCTTTTCCGGCTATTTTTTTTGTTCTTTGCTGTATTGAGAAGGGGAAATACCAACAATTTTTTTAAAAGTGGTATTAAAGGTGGTCTTGGAATTGAAACCCGATGCAAAGGCGATACCCAGAATATTTAATTCACCCATTTTTGAGGAAGCTAATAATTTTTTTGCTTCCTCAACTCTGTATTTATTGATGTAGGTATAAAAATTGTCCTTGGTGGTTTCGTTAATCAAAAAAGATGCCTCATGAATACTGATACCCAATGTTTCTGCTATGGTTGGTAGGTTCAAGTCGTTGTCTAAAAAAAGTTTATCTACCTCCATCAAGGAAGATAATTGAGCTGATAAAGAAGTTATTTGCTCCGTACTTAACCTCTTAAATTGTGGTTTTTCTTTTTCAAACACTTTGCTTTTTTCATACCCAATGGTTATATCTTTCTTAATGGAATCCTTTACCAAAGTGTCATTTTCCTTAGCTATTATTTTGAAATCTTCATTTTCAAGGAAAGCCGAAATTTCTTGGATATCTTTTTCCTTAAACGGGAAAATAGTTCTTTGTTTTATGGAGAAATAAGCCAAGAAAAAAGTAGAAACGGCATAAATGAAGGGAGTGGCTTCTGTTAAAAACGGCAATTCAAATAGTGCATCATTAATCCAGATAATTACGGTTAATAGCAGAATGTACAAAAACTGAACTAACCAATCCAGGTTGATTTGGTTAATGTTAGAAGATATTCGCTTCAGGTTTCTTTTATGTCTTACTAAGGTGGCATAAGATTTTATAAGGTAAAGCAAAGTCATAAAGGGCAATATATCCCGGATTAAAAACGATACGTTTTTGTTTATTGCAAAAAGAGTGAACGTTGAAATACTTTCTTTCCTGTTATAACATATACTTTCTGCAATTACATAAATAAGAAATGGTGCAAAATGCAACCAGTCAGCTTTCCTGAAGGTTTTTGTTGGGGTAACAAAATAAAGGATGCTAATGTATAGGCTTGGGGCTAACAGAAATTGTAAGCTGTTTAAACACTTAAAAAGGAAGCCATTTGAAATAACGGTTTCGGTAATAATCATATAGGTGCTCACAAAAGCACAGGCAATGATAAAAACAAAAACACTAAGCCATCTGTTTGCTGTTACATTCTGTTGTAAAGGATGAAAGAAAAGTAAGAAACTAAGTAAAAAACCAGCACCAGAAACAAAACAAATTAAATACAAAGTCATTGTCGTAAAAGTAGTAAATAAAATTAAATGGCTATTGTATTGAATATTTGCTTTCTGGAATTTTAGGAAGTCGCTTTCAATGACCGCTAACTCTTAAATATACGGAAGTTTTTATCTGGTAAATTTTCGCATTTTTTTAGATTGTGCTTATTTTCAAAAGGTTAAAAATATTGTTTGTTTCTATAAAGCTTTCGCAAATACTATTAACCACTTCGCAAATGCTGAGTAGAATTACAGAACGTACAAGAGTGCGACGCAACAGACGATGCTAGTAGCAATGCAGCTGGGTAAATACAAAGCAGCGAGTTATGAGTTGCGAGTTTCGAGAAATACAAATTGACGTAAGCCGACAGTCTGAAAAGCTTACAATCCTTACCTTTGCCGCCCTCCTTCGCTAAAGCTTCGGAGGGCAAGCCATTATTGAGAATTCAGATTATAGAAATAAGCAATGAAATATCACAACGAAATAGAAAGGCGGAAGACATTTGCGATTATCAGTCACCCGGATGCGGGGAAAACGACGCTGACGGAAAAGTTTCTGCTGTTTGGCGGTGCCATACAAGTGGCCGGTGCGGTAAAGAGCAATAAGATAAAGAAACATGCTACCAGCGACTTTATGGAGATAGAACGACAAAGAGGTATATCCGTAGCTACCTCGGTAATGAGTTTTGAATACAACAACGTACTGATAAACCTGCTGGATACTCCCGGTCACAAGGATTTTGCGGAGGATACCTACCGTACGCTAACGGCGGTGGATAGTGTGATACTGGTGATAGACAGTGTGAACGGGGTGGAGGCGCAAACCCGCCGCCTGATGGAAGTGTGCCGTATGCGGGATACACCGGTGATCGTATTCGTCAATAAAATGGACCGGGATGGTAAGAACCGTTTTGACCTGCTGGAAGAAGTGGAAAAAGAACTGAGCCTGGCGCTGCACCCGATGACCTGGCCGATAAGCAGCGGTAAGGAATTTAAAGGCGTATATAATCTGCACGATAAAAATTTAGTGTTGTTCACGGCAGGTACTAAAGCTGTGGATGAAAGTGTAATACGGGTGGATGACCTGAATGATGAAGTGGTGAATGAAGCACTGGGCGAAAGAGATGCTGCACAACTGAGAGAGGATGTGGAACTGGTGGATGCGGTGCATGGTGAACTTAAACTAGAAGATTATCTAAATGGTAAAGTGGCGCCGGTTTTCTTTGGCAGTGCGGTTAATAATTTTGGGGTGAAGGAAATGCTTGATACGTTTATCCGCATTGCACCTACACCCCGCAGCAGGGAAACAACGGTTCGCCCCGTGAATGTGGAAGAGGATAAGATGAGTGGTTTTATTTTTAAAATTCATGCGAACCTTGACCCGAAGCATAGAGACAGAATTGCTTTCTTCAGGGTTTGTTCGGGTAAGTTTGAACGCAATAAATACTTTCATCATGTTCGCTTAGATAAGGATGTTCGTTTTAGTGCGCCGTATAGTTTTATGGCCCGTGAAAAAAGTGTGATAGAAGATGCCTACGCCGGTGATGTGGTGGGTTTGTTTGACACGGGTAATTTTAAAATTGGTGATACACTGACGGAAGGAGAGAATTTTTTCTTTACGGGTATCCCTGCTTTTTCACCCGAGATATTTAAGGAAGTGGTGAATAAGGATCCGATGAAAACAAAACAACTGGAAAAAGGATTGAACCAGTTAACGGATGAAGGGGTGGCGCAATTGTTTACCCAGTTTGGTGGTAATAAAAAAATTATTGGTTGTGTGGGTGAACTGCAGTTTGAAGTAATTCAATATCGGTTGCTGCATGAGTATGGCGCAAGTGTGGTGTTTAATAGTTTGCCATTTTATAAGGCTTGCTGGTTGACTTCAACTGATCAGCAAAAGTTGTTGGACTTCTCTCGTTTTAAGCAGGCGAATATTGGGGAGGACAAAGATGGGCATATGGTGTACCTGGCGCAGAGTGAATGGTTTTTGAATACGGAGATTAGTAACAACCCGGAGATAAAGTTTCATTATACTTCGGAAATACATAAGTGAGTCGGGAGTCGTTAGTCAGGAGTCGGGAGTGGGACTCTGTGTGGTTATGAAACTCTGTGGCTTACGCAATTACTACTTGAATAAATTATAAACTATAAACGACTTAAAGCCCCTCCTTGCGAGAGCCTGTCCCGTCCGAAGGCGGGAGGTTTGGGGAGGCCTGAATAAAGTAGCCCACGAATCTGCCTTTTTGAATTACTACCACCCAAACAGATCTACCAATCCTTTTAAGATTGCAATTACGCCAATGCTGGTGAGACCATACATGATCAGCCGGATATTTTGCCCGTTGCTATACTGTACAAAAGTGAGCATACAACCGGATACTAATAAAAAGGTGCCGATGCCGCACCAGATAAAGCCAGTGTTTCTTCTTTTATGCTGGCGCATTTTTTGTACTTCGTGGAGGGCTTGTTGCAATAGATTATCTTCAACGCCTTTATTGCGGAGCTGATTGGTGATTTGATCGGTTGAATATCCCTGCTTGAATAAACTGGTAGCCAGTTGAAGTATTGATTCAGGCAATTCATTATTCATACAGCAATGTTTACCGGAAGATAGGACAATGAGAAAATGTCCAGAATGATTTTAATCAGGTATAAATTAGTAGCGCAGCAAGGGTTGAATACATTTTAAAACATAAACTAACAGCCTTCCTTTGGAGGGTGGTCTTCTATTATGAAAACAATTTTTGAAACCAACCGGTTGATTGTCCGTGAGTTTACGGCGGATGATTATGAAAATTATTTTATTCTGCATAGTGATCCGAAGGTGATGCAGTATATACGTCCGGCAGAGAACAGGGAAGATTGTGATAAACGATTTGAAGCAACGATTTTACATTTGCCTCCTCATGATTATTTAGGCCGCTGGGCCATCAATGAAAAAGAGGGTGGACGTTTTGTTGGATGTTTTGTGATCACTCCGATACCGAAGGAGCCGGAAAGAATTCAATTGGGCTATTCGTTTATTCCGGAAGTGTGGGGAAGAGGCTATGCTACGGAAGTATCAAAAGGTGGCGTGGAATATTTTCATACAAGCACTCCGTTGATGGAATTATATGCGGTAACGGAAACGGAAAATACAGCATCAGAAAATGTGTTGCGGAAAGTGGGCTTTGAATTATTAGAAAAGAAAATGGAAGGGGAGAAGGAATTGCTGGTGTTGATAATGAGGAAGGGAGTTAAGAGTTTAGAGTTGTGAGTTTAGAGTTGAATACAAATGCACTTTACCACAGATACTTCGACAGGCTCAGTACACAGATTAATACAAATTTGCCTGACGGCAGATTGCACGGATAAACACGGATTAATTGCTACGCAATTACTACTTTAATGAATAATAAAATATAAACGACCTGTAGCCCCTCCTTGCGAGGGGTTGGGGAGGTCAATACATTTACCACAGAGGGCACAAAGCTTTTTCACAAAGGACACAAAGTGAGTTGTGACCTTTGTGTTGTATTTTCTCTGGGTCTTTGTGGTAAGGCTACGCAAATACAATTACGCAACCCCTTTAATTCAGCACGCCACTCCGAACTATGAACTCCGAACTCCAAACTGGTTTTAATTGCTTATTCCAAATTCTGTCTTCACTTCATACACATCTGCAAATACCAATCTTTCTTTTAATGGCATACTACCGAAGTTGGCGCCGCCGGGATTGGGATTTGGTTTTAAAGGATCATAAGTGATGAGTTCATACTCCAATACTTTTATGCGGAATGCTTTACTTGAATAGGCGGCTGGTAACTGGAACTGGTGACTATGCAAAAAGGCATTATTAACAATGTCTGTTGGCTTCAACACATATTGGTAACTATCAACCGGTTTTTTCTCCAAACTGATCACTGTTTCTTCTGATGCTGGAAAATCCATATCCTCAATAATAAAATCAACTCTTGAACGGTACTCTGGAACCTGCGCCATTCTTGCAATAGTGCCGGAGATAGCTACGGTTACATTTCTCCTGGATGCACCAAACTCAACCGAGCTGGCCCTAGGTGCAGGTATCTGAATATAATCGGGCTGCACAATGGGAGAAAGGCAACAGTCGGTATCATTTTTTCTAACTGAATGTCGTTGATAGGCTGCTAAAGCTAATCGTACAAATGGAAAATATGCAGCACCTGAGTTGAACATGATGTCGGCATAATACAACTGGCGGTCCTCATCATACTTTACATCGAATGCAGCTACGGCAACTTTTGCAGTTGGATGTTCTGTTACCGCAACCATGTCTATGTTACCGGGTTTCAGGTTTACAAAATCAGTATGCCTTGGTGTGATGCCATTGGGTAAAGCGGCAGATAGTCTTGCAGGGTCAGTGCCCCAGGTGGTATAAGTAGCACCAACAGAGCCGCCGATATTATCACTTACTTTCGGGAACATGAGAACGACCGCTAATTGTTCGCCTTCGCCGCTGCTATACCAGGGACGTTTTAAATAAACTCTTAAACCCGATATTCTTCCGGTTACTGTTTTCTTTCCTGTAGTGGTTCTGGCCCATTCAAATGTTGGGATCACATATTCTACCTGTGGTGTGGCAGGCCTTGCACTGCTAAGAATATTTACTTTTTTTAAAATTTCTCCTTCTCTTGTTAATTTAAAAGCATTTCCTTTTTCTTTTATCAGCATAAAGAAATATTCCCTGTATCTGGTAGTGGCAATGCTATGATAATTGATGAAACGATGCTTGGTATCATTGAACGTATGTTTCAATGCCTTGAATGGGTTGTTCTTGATACCATTGAGATCGCCAAACACATAATCGAACACCAGGTATAAGGTAGTGAAATGAAAAACCTTTGCTTTTACATCTACAATTTGCAAAGCCGGCTCTTCTACATCATCAATCCAATCCTGCCAGTCAGCATCCAGATCAAATTGCCCGGTAGATGGTCCATGTACCAACAACTGTGTATTGAGCCAGGAGAAATTATCTCCGTAATCTCTGTCGGGAACCATGTTGACGATGGCCGGATATTTTTTTCCTGATGCATCAACGCTGATTGGTTGCTGCACAGCATGTACAAAACTAATTTGCCGCCAGGGAGAGAACATCCAGTGTTGTCCACCGGCAATTCGTTTGCCAACCGGAGTGTTTAAATTATTAAGTCCCATCATTTCCAATATTCCTGATTGACGTAATAACTCACCGGGCCGCCAGAAAGATGCATAGTTCATTTTAAATATTACCCCTTTCTGCAACGTAACTTTTAAGGTGCGGGAAGAAGCCTCCCAATTAATGGAGGGAGCACCTTCTCTTAATAAAATGCGGAAGGTTTTTGGATTAAACCATTCATCGGTGCTCGCCAATTTATTTGCCAGTGCATCGGTGGTTACTTCTTCATCAAAAAAGAAACTGATTCTTCGGGTAACTGTTTCGGGGTTGGGCAATTTTGGGTTAGGATCGTTGGTAGAAATAAAAAATGTAACACCGGCTGCCATTGGGTCGGTAAGGTATTCCACCGGCAACAGTTGCTGCTCCGGGTTAAATATCTGCAGGTTGGGACTGTTATCTTCTTCTTTGAACAACGGATCTTTTTCTGCAATAATTTTTTGATAGTAGGAAGCCGCCTGTGCTGCGTTGGCTTCACCAAATCCTTTATCGAGCATGCCATGTGTGGTGGCTCTTTCTACTGTGCAGCGGGGTGGTTTTACATGGCGAACGGAGTCGGCTATGTATTTATTTCCGGCAATTGTTTTTTCGTATTCTTCCACCGTTATGCCTTCATTACTTCTTACCACCATCATTTCGCTTGATTCACCATCTTTCATTTTATTACCTAATAAAAGAAATGGTGTATCAGCAGGTTCGTACCGCATATAGCGGATATTGGGTACAATAGCTTGCCCCGCATTTTCCGGTGTGAATGTATGGTCCACACTATTACCAGCTACATCAACCGTTCTTATTTTAATGGAATATCTTTTTCCAAAGCGAAGCATTGGTAATGTTCCTTTTTC
The DNA here is from genome assembly GCA_001464625.1 of Bacteroidia bacterium Ga0077558. GTDB lineage: Bacteria > Bacteroidota > Bacteroidia > Chitinophagales > Chitinophagaceae > JJ008. The sequence goes on from LNFJ01000016.1 coordinate 95,783, forward strand.
TACAGCCGGTGTTACACTCAATTTAAAATCTTGTGAAATGGGTGCCCTGTATTTATTTTCTTCTTTAATTTTTGATGCAGGATTGCTCTTATCATAAATATCTTCTTCATTATCGAGCATCGGATCATTTAATGCACTGCCGGGAGGCGGCACACTCAGGCTCCATCCATCCCAACGGGCAATGGCTTCGCCGATCTTTAATTGTTTACCGGAATCAGTGTCTTCTTCTGCGGCGCCAATTTGAATATAACCCTCATCGGCGGGCATATCAGGTATATCAATATAGTTGTTGCCGGAATTGATGAACGAATATTTATTATTTCTTTTGTGCAGGCTGAACCATTTTCCGCCACTGCTTTCCGGTAGCACATCCATCCGGTAACCAAGGTTCAGATCATCGGCATATAAAATTTCTCCGGGAAGAATGTAGGTAGCATTGGTGCCAGTTAATCCGTCCGGCGTCATGCCACTGGCAACTAATGCCGGCTTGAGTGCATTCATTCGTACAAATTTCTGTTGAACACCTGCCGCCATTCCATTTTTTGCTACGGCAATGCCTGATGTTCTGTTTACCGGCAATCCTTCTTTTGTTGGTGCTTCATTATTAAAGAGCGGTACTAAATTTTCGCTGGGAATAAAATTATCCACGGCATAAAAAATATGCTTTGCTTTTTTTAGTTGCAGGTTGTCGATCATCTGGCAGAGTTTTAATCCTGCTCCATCTGTATCTACCTGGAAAACGGTAAAGGCATCGGTATTTAATTTCAGGTGGCCTTTGTCTATCAAACTATCATTTTTTGCACCCAGGTAAAATCCGTTGTTTGTTATTACATAAGCAGAAGGCGGGCAAGAGATGGTAGTAGCTGTAGTAAAGTTGATGCCGGAAAATGCGATACGAATAGTCGGCTCTATCTTAGCCATGATAGCAGGCAATGTAAACTCCAGGTCAAATATCAACCCCAGCTTTCTTAATAATTGCGGATAAGCGGCGATGACAGAAAGAATATCATGAAATTCAAAATCCGGTTTTTGTACGGGCACATGATTTTTTACTTCTTTTTTACTGTAGAGTCCATGAAAGTTTTTTAGTTGCGCAAAATCAAACGCTGGACTAGCGGTGGCATTAAAAGGGATCGCTTTGTTTTTTCTTAATAATTCATTTATTCTTCTGTCGGTTGGGATTTTGGTAACGATCTTATCCAGTGTAAATTTTTCCCGGCCTCTTTTTGGAAAAGGGATGAGTGTATAATCTGATATTGATTTGAAACTTGCACTATCTGTATAATAATTACTATCCGGAAGATCATCTGCAAACTGATTGCCCATCGTTGTGATGGCATCTTTTACAAAACCGATGATATGTTTTACGGGATAAGAAAGAATTGGTCTGTCGCTCAGATCTTCCTGTACAAATGATCTTACTTTTACTGTAGGTGCAAACAGATTTTTCCATAGCTGCACATCCACTTCTTTACTCACCACTTTGGCCTGCACAGCAGCACCATTTATATATACAGTGAATTTTCCGGTCTTTACTTTTTCGGCCCAATTCAACATATCGGGTACATTCTGCAAGGTTGTATTTACATCTTCTACCTGCAGGCTTACTGCTACAGATGCATTAACCGTGTTAGTACCCTGTTTCTTAACAATACCGTTAGGGAGTGCAGTTAATATTATTTTTTGTTTCATTGTTTTGGTCTTTTAAAATCAACAGAAAGTTAAGCGGCATATGCTGCGCAATATTCCAACCATTCATTTTCTTTAATGGCCATCTGGAAGTTGGGATCTTTTCCGCTTCCTTTAAATGTTCGTTGTGTATGAAGGGTTACAGAAGCACTAAAGAACAAAATTTCAATTTTCATTTTCAATGTTGCTTCACCAAAGGCTTTCTCTTTATCGATGAGATAAGTTAGAGCCATGTATAATTCAATACTTGCGGTAATCAATCCAAGAATACAAACCGAACCATTGATGCGGACATAACCGGTAAGGGTAGTAGAATTTTGTCCATCCACTAATTCCATTTTGAAATAAATGCCGGCCATGATACTTACACCGCCGCTGGCTACACCAAGGTTGATGGATACTGCTGCTCCAAATTCAAGTGAAGCTTCAATCATTCGTATGCCATGCAGGTCTATTTCCATTCCGAAGAAACCACCTCCACCCAGGAAGGAAACGGTGAGGCAGAATGGTTGTTGCCGGGTACAGAAATTAAATCCGAAGGTGAGTGGTGCACCTGTGAAAGGAAGATTGACTTCTGCTCCCAATGTCATATTGCTTAATGAGAAAACACCCATCTGCACATTGGGTATAGCCAGGGTGTAACCACATTTAATACCCGTTAACGAAACATCGAGATAGGGTGGGTCAGAAAATCCATCAGAAGGAATGAGTGAATTTATATTATTGATAAAAGCTAATGCACCGCCGAACACTACACAAGGGTTCGCCATTTCCACACTTACATCTGCTTTTTTACCTGCTTCTGTTACAAAACTTATTTTATTAAAATCAATATTGATCAGGCCTTTTAGTATGGCAATTTTAAACGCCGTTAAAGTAGCATCCGTTCCAAATGATGGTACACCGGTTGGGTTTTTCTTTTTCACCCTTGCCTGTGTAACGATGGAGAAGGATGAACCACCTTTTTTTACAAATTGAACAAAGCCGAGGTCAATATTTTTTAACTGGGGTTTGATGACATAGGATGTGATGTATTCATCGGCTGTTTCTTCGGTAGTAAGGTTGGGAATTTTTGGTGCCCGGTCAATTAATGGTTTTGCAAGATCATATGAACTGGCGTCGCCACTCACAAAGTTTAATATCTCACTCAGTTTAAATACACCGAATAGTTTTGGATCGGGGAGATTGCTGACATCAAAGAAATCATCAGCACTGGCGGCTGCATTTTTAAATTTGCTTATGTCGCCACCAATAGCACCGGCGAGTTTTGATAAACCACTGAGGTTGAAATTGGGTGTGGCCATACCACCGGTCTTATCACTTTGGCCGGCAAAATTTACCGCTTGTGCAAAATTGAATTTTGCAAATACATGTCCTTTGTTGTTATCGTCTTCTAATGAAACAGAAACGGGCTGCGCAACACCGGTTAACCGTTGATAAGAAGGTTCAATAATACTCGCCTGCTTCAGTACTGGAAGAAATCCCTGTGGTTCGTTTGCATTGGTATACGTTCTTGCACCAAAAGTAATCTGCTGTGCCACATAAGTAGTATCGTTCCCATTTTTTACCTGCGGAGCCAGTGTAAATTTTTGTCCTTTGAGGTCGCTGTTGTTGGATACTTTAAATCCGGTGTTATAGGCTTCAACTAACTTAGTTCTATTAGATGCACTGCCCAATACATTGGTGCTGATAAAAGCAAGCGGCATGGTGAAGTCAACAAAATTTCCATCAAGGTCTTCTGCTTTTACTTTAAATGGCACATCCTGGTTATTGCTGCGAATAACAAACTGGTCGGTAGCCACCATGTCTGCTGCGTCCACTAATTTCTTTTTATTGAAATCCAACAGGGGAGATGAAGTGGTTATCATTTCCACTTTGCTGAAACTGAAATTCATGAACTCGCCTTTGCCGTCACGATAGTTATACTCTTTTACAATTTCAGTGATCACTACGATCATACGTTGAAAGTTAGCGGCTGTTCCGGTTCCTGGGTGAGGCTTTCTTTCGGTAATTTTTATGAGCACAGCTTCATGTCCGAACGGCATTATGTTTCCGGCTTCTACTATTTCCACATAATGCTCCCGTCCAAGGGTTTCAATGTGCCGCCACTTTAAAAGATTCAGTGCATTATTATCATTTCCGAATAGAATGTTGGCAGACTCTAATTTTTTTCGTTCCACTACCAATTCACTATCGAGCCATGCACCTAATGTTGTCAGGAATAATTTATAGGCTTTAATAGGTTGTGGTACAAAACCGGGAATCTGGAAATTAGATGATTCATGAACAATGCGGTGCCGGTCTTTATTGCTCATAGAAGTAAGACCGAGATATGGATCAACTTTGGGGAGGACAGGGTCTTTGTAACCTTTTTTCGCATCATCCGCCCACATGGCCCGAAGAATTCTTTGTTCAATCGTTAATGAACTTTCATCAACGCCGCCGTTTTTTGTTTTTGTTCCCATGCGGGTATGCCAGAGTTCAAAGAGTTTGTTAGTTTCTTTTAAAATTCCTTTATCCGCATTCAGTTTTCTAATATGGTTCCATCCTGCAATACTGGTGGGAGAGAGATAAAGCCGCATGGGTACTTCCAGCGAAGTTTCTAATTCAGTTAATGGGCCTATCGGGTCCTGGGCAAGTGCTGTTAAATTTTCCCGAACATTAACGATAGCATCTGCCCGGCTGTTTCGTTCCTCTTGTACTATTTCCCTGTTGAGAATTTGTTTTTCATCTTTGGTAATACCTCTTCCGGTAATTACATTTTTTATTTTTGAAGCGGTGTTTATTCTTTTTTGAAGCTTATCAATTTTAGGATTTATCGGAGGTTGAATTACTGTTTTACCCGCAGGTTGTTTAGCTCTATCGTTTACAACGAGATTATATTTTTCCCAGGCCAGCATTTCTTTTACATCAAGTGGAATTGAAGTAATGTTTGCCGGTATTGAAAAAACCAGCCGGCTTTCTCCACCTATCAACATTCTGCCGGGAACTGTGGGAGATTCAATAGAATTTTCTTCTTCTTTCCATGCCTGCTCACTCATGGATTGTGGTTGAAACACCACTACAACGTAGGCAGGATTTCCTTTTTTCTGTAAGGTGTTTCCTGTAAGTGTAAAATTATAATACCTGAGTTCTAGCGAAAGAAGATCAAATTGTCGTAACAGATTAATAGTAATATAACGGGGAGCTGGCGCCAGGTTTGTGATCTCATTGGTAGGTTTGGTAACCCTTATTTGTGTAGCACCGGGTTTACTTAAAAAGATAGCACTGCCGAGTCCTAAAAATTTCAGTAGCCGTCTTCTTTTTTCATTAAAAGAACGGCCTTCTTTTTTTGTTGACATAGCAAAAGGTTAAGTTGGTAATGGTTTCGTATTCAATTTAAAATTTATATCGTCTATAAACTGCCATGGTATAAGTTTGTTGATAATTTGTAAGTATGTCCGATAATATAAATGGTTGTTTTTTAAGCCAAAACGAATTAGCACCTACTATAGAAAAGCTCATTGTATTTAGCTAATCAACACTGATTGAATACAATAGCCGTTGTTTTACCGGAGATAATGGTAAAATATTTTTATTTGCCTAGTAAATGCCTGTATTGTAAGTGTTAGAACGAATGCCCCTTAATAAGGGCATATACTTTTGTTGATAGAGAATATTTTATTTGATAAGGATAAATGTTCCTTTCCTGAATACAACAGGGTCGCAATCGGTTTTTGCTTTTATTATATAGATGAATACACCAGTATCCTGTAATACGCCTTTGTACATACCGTTCCAACAATCACCAACTCTGGTGGAATAGAAAACCCGTTCGCCCCAGCGGTTAAAGATGCTGAATTCAATTTCTGAAATAGTGCCCCAGTATTTTATGCCATAACAATCGTTCAGCCCATCGTTGTTTGGTGTAAAGCCCGTTGGCATCTGGTAGTTCACCAGGTTGTCTTTTGTAACGTTGACGGTAACAGAATCATTGTTGAAGCACCCATTGCTGTTTGTACCAGTAACAATATATTTTGTGGTTACCGTTGGACTTGCAATTGGTGTTGCACCTGTAGTTGTATTTAACGAAGCTCCTGGCGACCAGGTATAAGTAGCAGCACCTGTGGCGGCTAAATTACTTTGTGAGAGCACACAGTTAATATCGTTTGATTTGGAAGTTCGTATTGTTGGTAACGGCAATGCTGTAATTACGGTAGATAGATTGGCGGTATAGTTACAAAGAGTATCCCTAATAAATACAGAATAAGTGGTAGTAGCAATGGGTGTGGCAATTGGATTAGGAATAGATGTATTACTGAGTGTTGGATTTGATTGCCATAAATAAATATCACCACCACCAGCTGACAGTTGTATAGGAGCATTGATACAAACCTGGTTTGGTGGATTGATGCTAAATGAATTGGCGGATCGTACATCAATTTTTATAGAATCGGTATTGGTACAAGTATTAGCACCGGTAACTGTTACAATATAAGTAGTAGTACTTGCTGGTGTGGCAAGCGGAGTGGGAGATGATGGGTTATCTAAACTTGCAGCAGGCAACCAACTATATGCAACACCACCGGCTGCTAACAACCGGATTGAGTTGGTGGCACAAATAGTATCATTAGCTGATTTTGTTATGATAGGTTTTGGATTTACCGTAATATCAACAGTGTCTTTTGCTTCGCATCCTGCTAATGTAGTTCCTGTAACAATATAACGGGTCGTAACTGTAGGTGTAGCAATTGGGTTTGCAATAGCAGGATTGCTTAAACTACTACCCGAAGTCCAACTATATGTCGAAGCACCAGTCGCATTTAATTGAATGGAGGAGCCTTCGCAAATAGCCGTGCTGTTAGTTGCAGCAACAAGTGGTGTATCTACTATTATTTTTACTGAATCTCTTTTAATAAGTACCGGTGCAAATGAAATATCATCGAGTGCAAAATCATTTCCAATGACCTGTGTGTTTTTATTGACGATAGAAATGTTTGCAGTGGTATTATTGCCGGAGTTCCAGGTTGTATAAAATTGTGTCCAGGTACAGGTAGGTAAACTGGCAGTGATAAGAGAGCCTACATCATTATCATTAATGGAAAATTGCAATTGTGCAGGATTGGGGGGCCATAGTGCCTGTATCCAGGTAGAAAAAGCATAATTGGTATTTGGTGTAACGGTTACTGTTTGACTCCACACTTTTACATCAGGCGTTGGTGCTCCGTTTATGAGCATCATATTTCCATTGCCGCCGGTATGATCGCCACAATTACTTAAGGAGGCATTCCATGCTTGTGGACTTGGACCGACGAAGTATTGACCTTCTGTTACATTGGGTGTAGCATAATTATATGCAGAAGTAAAACCAGTATTACCAGCATTGAAATTTCCGTTGGTAATAATATTTGTTCCGGGTATTTCGGCTGTATAGTAATAGGTAATGTTTTCTGGGGTAGAAGTAATTGGGTTGGCTGAATTCGGATTGTCTAAATAGGTTGTTGGTGTCCAGCAAAAACCAAGTGATGTACTGGTACGAAGTTGTTTGGTGGTACCGAAGCAGATGGTGGTGTCTGGGGTTAGGATAATATTATCCGGAATAAATCCAAGAGTGATTGTTTTAGTTACTGTATCAGCACAAGTGCCATTGTTTACGCTATACTTCACCATATAATTGCCAGTAGCAGCATAAAGATGCACCGGTGATGTAGTGCCCGTTACAGTTGTGGCATCGCCAAAAGACCAGTAAGGATTTTGGTTTGAAGTACCAACACCTGTGAATTGTACTGATAACGGGTTGCAAACATCAGTTTTATAAGTGAAGTCGAAATCTAAAGCACTGGCAGCAGTTATATCACTCGATATACTGTCTTTACAGCCATTAATATCTGTAACTACCAATTTTACCGTAAATGTTCCGGTGGTAGAATAAGTATGAGATGTGTTTTGTGTATTGGCAGTATTCCCATCTCCAAAATACCATTGCCAGTTGGCGATAGGATTGGTGTTGGTGTAACCCAACCCCTGGAAATTAAATTGACTGCAATTAGTGATAGTATTGGTAAATCTTACGGAATCAATATTTACTTTGAAGAGAGTGTTCGCAACTGGAATTGCAAGGTTGAATAAAGTAGTTCCATTTTGTCCTGCTGTTGCTCCCCATGCATTTCCTGCATCTTGTGTAAGCACTCCATTTGCACCGCCGGTATTTATGTTGGATACATTTGCTGGCAATGAACCGGTAGTTAAAAAAAGAAGTCCGCCGCTACCACCACCACCTGCACCGATTCTTCCACCTAACGCAACTGAGCCAACCATATTTGCACCATTACCTCCTTTATTTTCTACAGTTGTATTATCAATTATCTGATTAACATTTAACAAGACGGAACCAGCGGCACCGCCACCACCCATGCCATCATGACAATCAGTTGCCGGGGGTGTAACACATGCTGATCCATTGTTTCCATTTGTAAGAATTCTATTTCCGTTCGTAGTAAGTGTATTGGAAATAATAATGACGATACCGCCTCCATTACCACCATTAGGAACAGGGTTACCTGTATTGTCCGCCTGGCCGGCACCGCCACCACTGCCAGCAAAAATTTTATTAGCTGCGGTTGTATAGGCAAAACTGCGACCACCAATACCCCGATTATCAAAAGGCGCATTTCCACAGGCATCTAAGGAGTAACCACCAAGTCCACCGTTACCCCCATTTGCACCACCACCGCCACCACTGTTGTGACCAAGTCCGCCACCACCGCCACCAGCAGCACTTCCTTTTCCGTAATTAATTGTGGATGGTGGAGAGGCAATGCTTTCTCCTTTTTGCCCGGCGATATTATTGCTGGCTTGCGGATAGAAATAATTATTTTGAAAACAATTGAGTACCGATGTTTGAGAATTGAAACCTGTGCCACCTCTAAAGCCTCTGCCACTTACATCAATGTTAGCATTTAATGTTATCGCATTGGCGGAGTTGAGAACAAGAACACCTCCTTTATTTCCATCCCATGGCAAACAAGTTAGTGTAGAAGTAATGATTGCATTTTGATAATAAGGTACTCTTATCAGTTGCACTTTACCAATGGGTATATCATATTGCCGGACGATGGTGTTTTTTAGTTCAATGATATTTCCGGTTTTACTTTTTACATAGTTGAATTCGTAGTTACCAGCGTTGTTGTAATTTGTTATAGTACCGAATGTTGCAGTATTGGTAGCATCAATATCAGCACCCTTCATTTGTATCATTAATACGGTATCGCCTATATTGAACGCAGCAGCATCTTCTACTGTTATGTTATTTGCACAAGGGTTTATTGCAAGGATAGGAGTGTAATCATTAATGATGTTGCTGATAGTATTGGGTGTGGCACAGGAGTCTATAAAGTAATTGCAATTAGTATTAGTGCCGTTGATGGAAGACCCACCTCCTAATGTTCCGTTCCAGGCAGGGTTTCCTTGTTTGTTTAATAGGTTATCAAAAGTGTAATATGCCAAAAGCCCAGGCTGTGTTGTAGGATTTGGAAGTGAAGAATTCATGTTGGCCCTGATTTCTGCCTGTGTTCTTGCTACATTCCAAATGCGAACTTCATTTGTGTAACCCAAAAAGGAAGAGGTAATTGTGCCTGTATATCTTCCTATTCTTGTTGGCCATGAGTTTTGAAATAAAGTTCCGCTAGCAGCAACCTGGCTCATTAAAAAACCATTTCTATAAAATTTAAGTGTAGCACCATCATATACCATTGCTATATGATAAGTCTTATTTATTTCAATTTCACAAATATCAGGAGTTCCAAAAAAACCATTAGACGTAGTTATGTATCCATGGTTAGGTCGTAACAAATAATTTACATCACTTGGGCTGTCATGTTTTGAAACAACATCACCTTCGTTTCCGTTACCTATACCTCCTGCATATGGTTGCGTTCTGTTAATAAGTGCTTCAACAGTAATTGTTGTTCCAGTAACATTTAAATTACCAACATTTACAAAAGAAGGTTCAGTGGGAGTGCTAAGCCAGTTGTTGCAGGGGATATTTAATTGCGCATAGCAAAAATTATAAACAAAAAGAAAAACAAGAAGACTTGCAAATCTCATAAGGGGGCTTTCGTGAAGAAACAAACTTAAAAGTACTCCTTTTTTACATACCGGTATAGTTGTGCGGGGTTATCTTTTTGAGCTCTTTTTTTACAGTTTCTGCTACTTTCAGCTTATCAATAAAGTTGTGAATGGCCTTTTTGTCAATTTGCTGAGCCCCCCTCGTTAAATCTTTCAAAGCTTCGTAAGGGTTGGGATAATTTTCTCTCCGTAAAACGGTTTGAATAGCTTCTGCTACAACTGCCCAGTTATTATCAAGATCCTCATATAATTTCTGATCATTCAACACCAATTTGCTCAATCCTTTTTCAACAGAACGCAGTTGAGTCGGTCAAATCTCTTTGTAATCTAGATACGGGTAATTTAGAAGAAAGATATTCAAACAGTGCATTTGCCATTCCCAGGTTTCCTTCTGCATTTTCAAAATCAATAGGGTTTACTTTATGGGGCATGGCCGATGAGCCTACTTCGCCTTTCTTTGTTTTCTGCTTAAAATATTCCATGGATACGTAGCTCCATATATCTCTGCAAAAATCAACCAATATATTGTTGATTCTTTTCATGCAATCAAAATGAGCAGCCAGGTTATCGTAGTGCTCAATCTGTGTGGTGAATTGCTGACGATGTAAACCTATGTGAGCAACAAACTCATTCGCAAATTTCACCCAATCTACTTTTGGAAAAGCAATATGATGCGCATTGAAATTGCCCGTGGCACCACCGAATTTTCCCGTAAAGGGAATGCCAATAAATTGCTCGATCTGGTTCTGTATTCGTTCTACAAAAACCATTATTTCTTTGCCAAGCCGGGTGGGGCTGGCTGGTTGTCCATGTGTATGCGCCAGCATCGGAATATCTTTCCATTGATTGGCTAACAATTTTAATTCTGTATTCAGATTTAATAATGCAGGCAGGTATTC